>NZ_UCNL01000007.1:0-424254 GCF_900473955.1 Synechococcus sp. GEYO | reverse complement strand
GGTGGCTCAACAGCGGCACACGGCCGATGTCACGCAGGTAGGAACGCACAAGGTCGACATCAGCACCTGCTGAACGAACAGCAACCGATCTGCCGGCAGAACCCTTGGAGAGCGCGGCTTTTGAGGGGACAGCTTTAAGAGGAGTCGCTACGGACGCAGCGGCGATAGCAGGAGCCATGACGCTTCATTGAGTTGTGTAAAGCGTACTCCTAAGAAACGTAAACGTCCTCTCAGAAATGGACAGCAGCGAGTAATTGGGTAGAAATACCTGCGTTTGAGAGCAGCTGCGGCATGTTCAGCAACAGCCACTGCGCTGTTTTTAGATAGATAAGAGTGCCCACCACATCCGTACAGGTGGTGATGAACGGTGTGGACATCAGCGCCGGATCCCAGCCCAGACGATTGAACAACAAAGGAAACGCCGCGCCGGCCGTTGCAGCCAAGGTGGTGATTGCCAACAGACTGGTCCCCACCGACAGACCAACCAGCGGGCTTTGCCCACGCCACCAGGCAAAAGGAACCACCAACAACATCATCAACAGACCCAGGAACAGTCCTGCAGTCGCTTCACGCGCCACAGCCCTGAACTGGCCAAGGGAAGTGATGCTTTGGGTGCTTAAACCACGGATAACCACGGTGGAACTTTGAGCACCCACGTTGCCGCCGGTTCCTGCCAACAGCGGAATAAAAGCAGCCAGAAGAACCACCTCTTTGAGCACCTCTTCATTAAGAGCAATCACCTCTGAGGTGACAAAGCTGGCCACAACCAACACCGACAGCCATACCACCCTGCGTCGGGCGACGGTGAACAGATTGCTCTGGAAGTAATCGTCTTCATCACCGGCCTCCACCGCGCCTGCGGCATAAAGATCGCGCGTGGCCTCCTGCTCGATCACGTCAATCACGTCATCCACAGTGACGATGCCCACGAGACGGCGCTCCCTGTCCACAACGGGCACAGCCAAAAAGTCATAACGCTGGATCGCCCGAGCCACCTCCTCCTGATCCGTATCGGTGTTAACGCTCACTACCTCCCTGGTCATGACATCGCCAATCCGGTCATCAGGATCTGCGGTCACGAGGTCCCGCAGCGACAAAATCCCAGTGAGATGGCGCTGCCCATCGGTGACATAAAGGCTGTAGATCGTTTCTGTCTCGCGTGCGCGGCGGCGCACAATCGTGAGTGCCTGGGAAGCACTTTGAAACTCCTTTAAATCGATGTATTCAGTCGTCATCAAACGACCAGCCGTTTCACTGGCGTAACCGAGCAGCTGAGCCGTCACACGACGCTCCACCGGACTGAGCTCCGTCAACAGGCGACGCACCACCTTGGCCGGCAGTTCATCAAACAGACGCACCCGATCATCAGGAGACATCTCCTCAACCAGCTCGAGCACCTCGCCGGAACGCAAACGATCTAGCAGGCTCTGCTGAATCGGTGGCTCAAGGTACTCATAAACCTCAATAGCCTCGTCTTTACCGAGCAAACGAAACGCAAGGGCCTGCATGGTGCGGGGCAAGCTGCCAATCGCCTCGGCAACATCCACGGGCTGCACCGGTGCAAGCAGAAGCTTGACACCATCGTAATTACCCACACTGAGCATGGACTCAAGCTGGCGGGCAACCACGTCCACGACCATCTGGTGGGAAGGAACCTCGCTCAAAGCGAGGCTTTCACTAAAACCCGGTGCCTGATCCATGCCCCGTGTTCAGCGCACTCAAGTGTATGCCGATGCAAGACAGTTATCGTCTTCGCCAACCGTTTTCCAAAGCCATGGCTACCAGCATCAGCAGCGTTTCCGTGCGCACCCCCGACGGCAGCGAAAAATCTCTTGGCGCCTATGCGGGCAAGGTGCTGTTAATCGTGAACGTGGCCAGCCGCTGCGGCTTTACCAAGCAATATGCCGGCCTCCAGGCCCTGCAAGACAAATACGGCGCTCAGGGCCTTTGCGTTCTGGGGTTTCCTTGCAACGACTTCGGAGCCCAGGAGCCCGGCAGCCTTGATGAAATCAAGAGCTTCTGTTCAACCACCTACGGCGCCAGCTTCGAACTATTCGACAAGGTGCATGCCACAGGCAGCACGACCGAGCCCTACACCACGCTCAATCAGACAGAGCCTGCTGGTGATGTGGCCTGGAATTTTGAAAAATTCCTCGTGGGCAAAGACGGCACCGTTCTCAATCGCTACAAGAGCGGAGTGGCTCCTGAAGATGCTGAACTCAGCAGCGCTATCGAAGCCGCTCTAAAGGCTTGATCGCCAACGCATCAACGCTGCGGCCGATCCATAAACCCAGGGCTGCGCCACCAAGGCCCAGACCCAGGGTCAGGCCAATCAGGCCAATGGCTGCAAGCTGTTGGCCCGAAACAATCAGGTCCACGCTATTGACCATCCAGCTGCTGAAGGTGGTTAACGAACCACAAAACCCAATTCCCACCAGCAACTGAATCCGGGGCCGATAGGGCAAGCCCAGCAGCAAGCCCAAAATCAGAGAACCGAGCAAGTTGACCAACACGTCTCGGTCGTGCAAGACCACACCAAACTGCCAGCGCAACAAGGCCCCTGGGACTGCCCCCATGGCGACCAACAGCAGTTCCTGAAGCTCCTTTCTGAAGGAAGGCAACTGCTCAGGCATTGATGAATCCCAAAGTGAAACCTGCCGCAGCAGCCAGAAGACCAGCGATTACCGAGCCGGCGGTGAGCAACACAGCTTCGCCCCAGCGGCGATCACGCAACGTGGCAAGCACCTCCACAGCAAAGGTGGAAAAAGTGCTCAGGCTGCCAAAAAAACCTGTGCCAATAAGCAAAATCAGTGCAGAAGCAGGTGTGGATTGGTCACAACGACCGGCGCGTTCGAGGCCGAGCACTAAGCCCAAGGCAAAGGCAGCAACAAGATTCACCACAAAGGTTCCCCAGTGTTTGCGCGGAACCAACGGTTCAAAGTGGTTGACCAGTCTTAAGCGCAACCAAGCCCCAGGGATGGCACCCAAGCCAACCATCAACGCCTGATAGGGACTGAACTCAGTGATGAATCCAACCCCGTTGCCGCTCAACGGAATCCGTCAGTGCAGGGCCAGAGGTGACCTTCACCTGAATCCAGTCATGGCCGTCCTCACTGCGCCAGCGACGCAACAACTGCAACGGTGTTCCTATCTCCAGTCGCCGTACAGCGGGAGCTGCAACCAGCGGACTGGATTGGAGCACACAGTCGCTACCACTGAGGAGAGGGCCACGGCCCTGCTGGCGGCGAACCTGAGGTAGGCGACGCTCAGCCCCACCAGCCGGCAAAGCCACAGGACCAAACAACGACACGCCAAGTAACCAGCTCCAACGCAGCATCACCGTTGCGGAGTGGTTCATCAAATGTCGAGTGCTGACATATCTAGATCAGCACTATGGGTTTCAATAAATTCACGCCTAGGCGCCACTTTATCTCCCATCAAAATTGTGAAGATGCGATCTGCTTCCAAGGCATCTTGAACTTCAACGCGCTTCATTGTGCGCGTAGAAGGATCCATAGTTGTTTCCCAAAGCTGCTGGGGCATCATTTCACCCAAGCCCTTAAATCGCTGGATGTTGTAGTTGGCCTTTTCGCCAAAACCATCCAACGTTTTTTGCAACTGCTGCTCATTGTAACAGTAAGAATGCTTCTTACCGCGCTCAACCTTGTACAAAGGTGGGCATGCAATATAGATATAACCACCCTCGACTAACTCCTTCTGATATCGGTAGAAAAATGTCAAAATTAAAGTACGAATGTGGGCGCCATCAACATCAGCGTCTGTCATAATCACAACCCGGTGATAACGCAGATTTTTGGCATCAAAATCTTCCCCTTTAATTCCCAAACCCAGGGCAGTGATCAGGGCCTGGATTTCAGTATTTTTATAAATCTTGGCATCGTCGGTCTTTTCAATATTGAGGATCTTGCCTCTCAAAGGCAGGATTGCCTGAAAACGACGATCACGGCCCTGCTTGGCGGAGCCGCCAGCAGAATCTCCCTCAACGATGTAGATCTCGGATTCAGCAGGATCGCGAGAACTGCAATCCGCCAACTTGCCAGGCAATGTTGAACTTTCCAAGACACTCTTACGCCGGACCAACTCCCGAGCGCGGCGAGCAGCTTCTGCGGCATTAAAGGCCTGAATGGCCTTCTCGAGGATCATGTCGATCACTCCCGGATTGAATTCCAGGTACTGACTGAGAGCCTCACCGACGAGATTATCGACAATGCCACGGACTTCCGTATTACCCAGCTTCGTTTTGGTCTGACCCTCGAATTCAGGCTCAGGCACCTTGACCGACAAGACTGCTGTCAACCCCTCACGAATATTTTCTCCAGCAAGATTGCTGTCGGCCTCTTTTCGCTTGCCTCGCTTGCGCGCAAAGGTATTGAGTGTTCGCGTGAGAACGGTCTTCAGACCCTCGATATGGGTGCCGCCATCCACCGTGCGGATGTTATTGGCAAATCCAAGAATGCTGTCGGAATAAGCATCAACGCACCACTGCAGCGCTGCTTCAATCGACACACCATCCTTTTCAGCATTCACATAAATAATTTCGGGATGCAATGCATCTTTTTCGGCATTCATATAGGCGACATATTCCTTGATGCCGCCCTCATAGAAATAAATTTCTTCGTAGGGCTTACCTTCGGCATCACGGGCAGTTTCACGCTCATCGCGGAAAACAATCCGTACTCCTCCATTGAGATAAGCGAGTTCGCGGAGACGCGCCGACAACGTGGCGTAATCAAACTCGATGCCGACCGTGAAGATTTGAATATCGGGTTTGAAACGCACACTGGTGCCTGTCAGACCATTCTCAGAGGAAGGCTGATCTTCAGACACAAGACTGCCAATCGGAGCTCCACGCTCAAAGCGTTGACGGTGCACCTTGCTCTGACGGCGAACGGTGACTTCTACCCATTCGCTCAGAGCGTTCACCACCGACACGCCAACACCGTGGAGACCACCGGAAACCTTGTATCCACCCGCACCAAACTTGCCACCGGCGTGCAGCACGGTCAGCACCGTTTCCAGCGCACTCTTGCCAGTGCGAGGGTGAACGTCGGTGGGGATACCACGACCGTTATCGGTGATGCAAGCGGAACCGTCCTGACCAAGCACCACCTGAATCTCAGTGCAATGGCCAGCTAGAGCCTCATCGACCGAATTGTCCACCACCTCATAAACCAGGTGATGCAATCCCCTCGGCCCGGTCGTGCCGATGTACATCCCGGGGCGCTTACGGACGGGCTCGAGACCCTCCAGCACCTGAATTTGTTCGGCGCCATAGGCCGCCTGAACTTTCGCGGCTTCGCTCATGCGATTTAGTTCGGCCAGGCTTCCTGTCAGGCTAAATCTACCACTGGCATGCCAGAGACGCTTGCAGAGGCCTCTGAGGCATCATTTTTTCAGGGGGTCCACCCCTGTTCCTCTCCATGTCCGACCCCAGCCCACCAGCAGCGCCAGGATCAGCGCAGCTCACACCACTGGTGGTGGTGCTGCTGGGACCCACTGCCAGCGGCAAAACGGCTCTAGCCCTCGAGCTCGCTGAACGTTTTGAGCTGGAGATTCTGAACATCGATTCACGGCAGCTTTACAAGGAGATGAATGTGGGCACCGCCAAACCCACCGCCGACCAGCGAAAAAGAGTGACCCATCACCTCCTCGACCTGCGCCGACCTGATCAACCGATCACCCTGCGCGAATTTCAAGACGAGGCCCTTGCAGCGGTAAACAACAGCCTGGAGAAGCGAGGTGCTGCTTTCCTCGTGGGAGGAAGCGGGCTGTATCTCAAGGCACTCACTGCTGGGCTGAAGCCACCCTCCGTCGCACCTCAGCCGGCACTGCGTCAGCAACTTGCTCAACTAGGCCAAAAAGCCTGTCATCAACTTTTGAAGGATGCAGACCCTGCAGCATGGCAACGGATCGCCGCGGCGGATGCAGTCCGCACCCAACGCGCACTGGAGGTGCTCTATGCCACTGGCAGGCCGATGAGCTCCCAGTCGAGTGCCAGCCCGCCTCCCTGGCGCGTACTCGAACTCGGCCTCAATCCAGCCAACCTGCGCGAGCGAATCAGCCAACGCACGGAACAGCTCTATGCCGAGGGGCTGATGGAAGAAACCCAGAAACTCAAACAGCGCTACGGAGCTGACCTGCCACTCCTGCAAACCATTGGCTACGGCGAAGCATTACAGGTGCTGGGAGGGCATCTCGATCGAACCAACGCCATCGCGCAAACAACCAAGCGCACGCAACAGTTCGCCAAGCGCCAACGCACCTGGTTCAGACGTCAACACCAGCCACACTGGCTCAGTGATACCGATCCCTTAAACGATGCCAGTCAGCAGATCGAAGCCGGTCTAGGGTGAATAATGAAACCCCGCCGGGCCGAGATTGTTCTCCGGCAGCCTCTTCATCACTGAATGCCACCACGTCCCCGTTTTGACCGCCGTGCTCCTGTCAGGGAGCTCCCCAACATCAACGATCGCATCAACTACCCACAGCTTCGTGTGGTGGATGCAGACGGCACTCAACTTGGAGTGATTGATCGGGAAGAAGCGTTATCAGTGGCCAAAGAACGGGAACTAGATCTTGTTCTAGTGAGCGAAAAAGCTGATCCGCCGGTTTGCCGAATCATGGATTACGGCAAATACAAATTCGAACAAGAGAAAAAGGCCAAGGAAGCCAAGAAAAAATCGCACCAGACCGAAGTTAAAGAGGTCAAGATGCGATACAAAATTGATCAGCACGATTACGACGTGCGAATCGGCCAAGCCCAGCGTTTCCTCAAGGCCGGCGACAAAGTGAAATGCACCGTGATTTTCCGCGGCCGCGAGATCCAACACACCGCGCTTGCTGAGGTTTTACTCAGGCGCATGGCGAAGGATCTCGAGGAACCCGCTGAGATTCAGCAACCTCCCAAGCGCGAGGGCCGCAACATGATCATGTTCCTTACACCGCGCAAAACGCCTTTAGCAAAGCAAGACGAAAAGGAAGAAGCTGCCAACAAGGCGGTGCGCACGATCACAGCACCTCCCCGTGCGGCCGCAGCCAGGCAGATCAGCAAGCCTGCTGGGAACGCCTAACCAAGCCAATCAACAACCAGGTCAATTCGGAATCGGTAGGCGTTGAATCAAAGCATTTGCAATTCGTCACGGTTGAACAGCAGGTTCTGTAAGGGCTTTGCTTCAACAAAAATTGTTATGGCTATCAAAAATTACGATCCGCAATCAGCACCAAGAAGCACCGTTTAGTTCCAGATATTCAGGCGTAGATCCAGCAGGCTGCCACTGAAACCGGAGCACTCGCAGCAATCGGCACAGGGACACAGACCAACCAAGGAATTGTCACCGAGCCATTCACTCCTTAAGGTGGCCGCATCTTGATCTGGCCCACCGGCGTGCGATTCCACATCCAACAGGAAAGCGACATCCCGGCGTCGACCCAGCTTTACAACCAGATTTGCTTCGCGATCGCTGCTCGGCACTACCCACCGGGTCACCGTCTACCCAGCACGCGTCAACTGGCGATGCAGACAGGCCTTCATCGCAACACCATCAGCAAGGTGTATCGGCAGCTTGAGACCGACGGTGTGGTGGAAGCCATGGCCGGTTCTGGCATCTATGTGCGCGATCAGCAAAAGCCACGGGAAATGCGCACCCCGAGCAATCCACGCAATCGCGGCGTCACGGATGTGGACCGCGAAGTTCGCAAGTGCGTGGACGGTCTACTGAATGCAGGCTGCACCCTGCAGCAGACCCGAGATCTGCTGACCCGAGAGATTGACTGGCGACTGCGCTGTGGTGCCAGGGTCCTGGTGAGCACGCCAAGGGAAGACATCGGAGCTTCGATGCTGATTGCCGAGGAACTGGAACCCTGTCTCAATGTCCCGGTAGAAGTGGTGCCGATGGAAGAGCTGGAAAGCGTTCTGGAAAGCGCCAGCAATGGCACTGTTGTGACCAGTCGTTATTTCCTGCAACCGGTAGAAGAGCTAGCGAAGCGGCATGGCGTCCGCGCTGTGGCAGTGGATCTCAACGACTTCAGAGAGGAGCTCGCCATGCTCAAAGAGCTGCGTCAGGGAAGTTGTGTGGGCCTTGTGAGCATCAGCCCAGGCATCCTGCGCGCGGCAGAAGTGATCCTTCACAGCATGCGCGGCAACGAAGTGCTTCTGATGACAGCCACGCCTGATATCGGCAGCCGTCTTCTGGCCCTACTCAGGGCATCAAGCCATGTGCTCTGCGATCGCCCCAGCCTGCCCCTTGTGGAGCAGAGCCTGCGCCAAAACCGATCCCAGTTGATGCGCATGCCCCAGGTGCATTGCTCCCAGAGCTACCTCAGTGGAGACACGATCGAATTACTCCGCAAGGAGATTGGCCTGCAAAGCGACTGAACACTGCCAACTGTCAAAATGACGCCTTCAAGCGCTGAGGGCGCGGCTCTAAGGCATGTTCAATCACATCCGAGCCGACCTGGCGATCATCCGAGAACGAGACCCAGCAGCCCGCGGTCCTCTGGAGATCCTGCTTTGCTACCCAGGATTTCAAGCACTCACTCTGCACAGACTGAGTCATCGGCTCTGGCGCTCCCGCCTACCTCTCAAACTGTCTGCAAGGCTGTTAAGCCAACTTGGCCGAGCGTTGACTGGTATTGAGATCCACCCAGGCGCCAGCATCGGCAGAGGCGTCTTCATTGACCACGGCATGGGGGTGGTGATCGGTGAAACGGCGCAGGTGGGTGATCGCTGTCTGCTTTATCAGGGAGTCACCCTTGGAGGTACGGGCAAAGATCACGGCAAACGTCACCCCACGCTGAGTACAAATGTGGTGATCGGAGCTGGCGCCAAAGTGCTTGGAGCCATTGAAGTTGGAGCCAACACCCGCATCGGTGCAGGATCTGTAGTAGTACGCAACGTTGAAGCGGACTGCACAGTTGTGGGCATCCCCGGCCGGGTGATTCATCAAAGCGGCGCACGCATCAATCCTCTGGCCCACTCAGCCCTGCCGGACGCTGAAGCAAGCGTGATCCGCAACCTGATGGAGCGCATCGATCAACTCGAAGGACAGGTGCGCAATCTTCAGCACAACCTCAAGACGATGGCAGCAGCAACTGGTCGGCAACTGCATGAAGCACGCAGCGGCGATGCCCAAAACCTCAAGGATCGTGAAATCCTTGAGTTCCTGGGTGACTGACCCAAGCAGCAGTGATGACTAGGCAGTCGCGGTCTGCCCTGCCGACTGACCAGCAGGAGGAGCAGGCTGGAACATAAAAACGGAGTAAATCACATTGCGGCGCATGTTGGTCATCATGTCGAGGAACATGTCATAGCCCTCGTTCTTGTATTCGATCAGAGGGTCTTTCTGGCCGTAACCGCGCAGACCCACGGACTCACGCAAGGCATCCATGGCCTGCAGATGTTCTCTCCAAAGCGTGTCAATCTGCTGAAGGATGAAAAAGCGCTCAGCTTCACGCATCAGCCCAGGCCTCTGCTGTTCGATCTGACCCTCCTTGAGGTCGTAGGCGTTGCGTAACTGCTCCTGCAGGAAAGCCTTGAGCTCCTCCATCGACAATCCCTGCAACTGGTCGGCCTTGAGATCTTCCAGCAAATACACAAACTCCTGCACCTTGCTCACCAGCTGAGCCACATCCCACTCCTCGGGTGGCAAGTCGGGATTCACGTAGGCCTCCACGATCTCGTTCATGGTGCGCTCGCCGTAGCCCACCACCTGCTTCTTAAGCTCGCGGCCATCGAGCACACGACGCCGTTCTGAATAGACCGCCTTGCGCTGATTGTTCATTACCTCGTCGTACTCAAACACCTGCTTACGGATGTCGTAGTAGTAGGTCTCCACTTTTTTCTGGGCCCCCTCCAAAGAGCGGGTAAGCATGCCTGATTCAATCGGCATGTCTTCCTCTACGCGGAACGCATTCATCAAACCAGCCACACGCTCACCACCAAAGATGCGTAGCAGGTTGTCGCCAAGAGAAAGAAAGAAACGGGTGGAACCGGGATCGCCCTGACGCCCGGCGCGGCCGCGCAGCTGATTATCAACACGACGTGACTCATGGCGCTCGGTACCGATCACGTGCAGGCCTCCTGTCTCTCTTACTCGGCCCTCTTCTTGCTTCACGACTTCGTCGTATTCGCCCTTCACCATGGCAATGGCAGCGCGCAGAGCTGCAATCTGGGCATCGTCGGTGGGAGCCTTCTCAGCCGCCGTTGCAATACGGTCTTCAAGTTCGATCACGGTCAGGGCGCGGTCGCCCCAAGCCTTGACCAGATCCCTGGCCAGCTGGGCCAACGCCTGGTCGGTTGATTCAGTGAGCTGGCATGGGTAAAGGCTGCCGATGGCTCTGGCTTCGCTGGGAGCACTGCCATGGGGCCCAGAAGACGGCGCTACTTTTGTGGCAAAGCCATCACCACCATCCGTACTGCGCTGCAGAGGCACCGGTGGACGATGACCCTCTTCAGGCCGCACCAACCGTGGTAACAACACTTCCCGCAACTTGAGACGGGCCATGTAGTCACTGTTGCCACCAAGGATGATGTCGGTGCCGCGACCAGCCATGTTGGTGGCGATGGTTACGGCGCCTGAACGGCCGGCCTGTGCAACGATCTCAGCCTCACGCTCCACGTTTTCCGGCTTGGCGTTGAGAAGGTTGTGGGGAATGTTCTGTTCCGCCAACAGGGAGCTGAGCAACTCGCTCTTTTCAACACTGGTTGTACCGACCAACACAGGCCTGCCCTGCTGGTGCACCTCGGCTGTCTCTTGGGCCACCGCCCGCCACTTGGCCTCTTCGGTCTTGTAGACCTGATCCACCCAGTCCTGACGAGCACGCACCCGGTTGGTGGGAACAATGGTGGTTTCGAGCTTGTAGGTCTTCTCAAACTCAGTTTCCTCGGTCTTTGCCGTACCGGTCATCCCCGCCAGGCGCGGATAAAGCAGGAAGAAGTTCTGATAGGTGATCGACGCCAGAGTCTGAGTTTCCGGCTGAATCTGCAACTGTTCCTTGGCTTCAATCGCCTGATGCTGACCATCACTCCAACGACGACCCGGCATCACCCGACCGGTGAACTCATCGACAATTACAGCTTCACCATCGCGAACGATGTAGTTCACATCGCGGGTGAACAGATCCTTGGCCTTGAGCGCGTTAGTGATGTAGTGAGCCCAGGGATCCTGAGGGTCATACAGGTCATTCACGCCCGTCATCTGCTCAGCCTTAGCAAAGCCTTCATCGGTGAGAGTGCAGCTGCGCTGCTTTTCATCCACCTCGTAATCACCCTCAGGATCGATGCCATCTTTGCCCATTTCCGCTGCACGTACCAAGGAAGATGCCACCTCGGCAGCCTTCTGGTACTTCTCTTGTGGACGTTCGACCTGGCCAGAAATAATCAAGGGAGTCCTGGCTTCATCAATCAGAATGGAATCAACTTCGTCGATCACACAATACTGAAATTCGCGTTGAACAACTTCGCTAATATCTGCAGCCATATTGTCACGCAGATAATCGAAACCTAGCTCAGAATTAGTAGCGTAGGTGATATCACACCCGTAGTTAAAACGACGTTCAGCGGGTGTCATATCCTGCTGGATCAGACCAACTGAAAGACCCAAAAAACGATGAACCTGACCCATCCATTCGGCATCACGACGGGCCAAGTAGTCGTTCACAGTCACGACATGAACGCCACGCCCAGTTAAAGCATTCAAATAGCTGGGCAACGTGGCCACGAGGGTTTTACCCTCACCGGTTTTCATCTCACCGATCTGGCCCTCATGGAGAACCATTCCGCCAATCAACTGAACATCGAAATGGCGCATGCCCAGAACCCGCTTGGCGGCTTCTCGAACTACAGAAAAGGCCTCCGGAAGAATTTCGTCAAGAATGGGGCGTTGATACTCGAGGCTTCCAGCCTCAGCCAGACGTTCTTGAAACGCTGTCGTCTTGGCGCGTAGCTCGTCGTCGCTAAGCGGTGCAATCTCCTCTTCCAGCAGATTGATGTCAGAAACAATCGGCTGATACCGCTTCAGCTTGCGGGCATTGGGGTCACCCAGCAGGAGCTTGAGCATGAAAATGGCGAAAGCATCTGCAATACAGCCTACTGAGGCAGGCTAGGATTAATGCTGCGGCCATCCGAACCATTCATTGCTCATGGTGAGCCGCAAGCATGCTCTGGAAATACGCAGACTGAGCATGGTCCTCAGTGCGAGTGAGCCAGACAAAAAACTGAAACGGCAATATTTTAAGACGCTCCATAGCCTGCAGAGATGCCGACCCGTCACTGTCAACATTTTGAGGGTTGCGAAACTTCTAGGAATAAGTATCCAAAAACTGCATCCTAAATTTCAACTTTGGGATGTAATAGCGAGTCCTAAACACTACGACGGCAAAAGATCAATTGGGATAATAGAAGAATTAAAATTAACTGAGGCATGGCGAGAAAGCTGTGAAATTCTTGCGAAGGAGAAAGAACACAGAAATGCCGAAGCCTGGAACTACCGCGGAAGATTAACAAAACCCAATTCAATATTGGCAGCACTAGATCGAAAGACCAGTAATAGAATACTTTTTTGGCATCACCATGACTCACTGGGGATAGTACCAAACACATGGTTAGACTCGTTGAAGTCACTAAAAAGCTGCAATTGGACGATCATTGCTTCGAGTTCATACTTAAACGAAAATGCCAGAAAAAGACTGCTTCAAGCAGGGATCACGATTAGTATTCGTGAAAACTTTGGTCTATGCCTTGGAGCGCATCACGACTTCATAAGACTAGCGAGTGAAGATGAAAGGATCAATGAATGGGATGAACTGTTGCTGCTAAACGACAGCACACTTCCAATTGGAAAGCCAGATAGATTGGCGAATTGGATTGAAAATATGTCATCGGAAGGGAGAATTGATATACCACAACTTATGGGATTTACAGATTCCGTAGAACGCGGGGCCTATCACCTACAGTCATATGGTCTTCTCGCTAACAAAGCATTACTAAGACATCCAGCATGGAAAATGTTCTGGAAGAGATTTAAGCCGGTAAGTACAAAGGACGAAATTATTGAAACTGGTGAAATAGAGTTGAGCCAAACACTGATGAAAGCAAACGTCAAGATCAAAGCCTGCTGTTCAATTGCAAACTTACTGGTAAATGATCAAAGCGTGGTGCATGAACTCCAAAAGATTGAAAACATACGACTCATAGACATCAACTTAAGCCTGCTGGCGTGGGAATCCCTCTTACAGGAAGGATTCCCATTCATAAAAAAACAAATACTGTTCAATCCACCAGATTTTTATCCGAACCAAATCACTCTCGCCAAACTAAAACGTCATGTAGACGAGCCAAGTGATAAGCTGCTAGAGGATATCCAATCACTCATGCGCTCTAGACATTTAAAGCCATGAGCAACTATCTTGATAAAATAATGAAAGCTGTGGCCTAGCCATGCGTTTATCAATTCTAGTGGTGTCAAGGACGGCAACACTCATCAACCGATTCTGTAAGAGCCTAGATCTAGCGACTGATTTGGCTGCAATGGAGGTAGAAATCCTATGTTCTTGGAATGGAAGCAATACAGAAGCAGGAGAGATAAATAACACAAGCAGATTTGACTTCCATATTGCACAAGTAATTCCATATCACTATTCGAGCAATATGAACAAATTAGCTCAACGAGCAGGCGGAAAAGTTCTGATGCTCGCAAACGATGATTTAGTTCTTGATCCAGGATGCGTAGATGCAGCTATAGAAGTTCTAAATAATAATTCAAAAGCAGGATTAGTGGGAGCTGTACTGAGAAACGAAGAGGGACGTCTTACACATGCAGGGATTAATTTCGATTCAAGGGGTTCCGCATATCACTTACTAGATCAAATGATTTCTGCCGATAAAAGCGATGCAACATCGACTGAGCCAGTAGCAGCTGTCACAGGAGCGCTACAATGGATTGAAAGGAATGATTTTCAAAGCCTAAAGTTTAACGAAAATTATAAAGTTTGCGGTGAAGATGTTGAACTTTGTCTTGATGTACAGCAAAAATTAAACAAAAAAGTTTGGTTATGCTCAAACGCCAAAGCCATTCATGAAGCTGAGAGCACAAGAAGGACACAAAGAGGCCAACATGGCAACAGCGAGGATTTAACACTGTTGAGATCAAGGGTTAGAGATTTCGTTGACATGGCCTCAACAGAGCAACTAAAATTATTTCTACAACAACAGCAACGTGAATCACACCAACTACGTGAACTCATACTGACTAGACAAAGACAAGAAACAGGGAGACTAGAAGTTCTTGAAAATCTATTAATGGACTTACGCGAAGAAAGGCTTCAACTCAAGCAAGAGATAGCGAGACTAAAATGATGATTAACTCAACAGAAAAAAACAAACCTTTAGATGGACTCCGCTTCGTTGTCACCGCTATTGATCTTGAGCAAGATGAACATCGTGGAATAGCTGTTTATAGCAAAGGCATTTTGCGAGCTCTCAAAAGATCAGGAGCCGAAGTATGGCTTCTTACTCAGTTCGATGGTCGAGTCAATGATCTATCATCTAGAAAAATACCCAGAAATACAAAACAATTCATTAGCTATGCACGTGTTCTGGAAGGACTTAATACAGGTCGCCCGGATACTTTAATCGAAAAGATTTTAAATCCAATACCATTGGTAAATCTATGCACTCCATCGGTCCTCAAAGCACAAAACTATTTAAGCGGAATATTCGTAACGAAGAAATATAAAAGTAGCAAGCTAAAATACTATCCACTGCGTGAACTATTTGACAGCCCCTACTTGCAAGCTGAACGACTGTCATATCTCGGCGAAATAGATGGACTGATATGCGCAAGTGACATTTTTATAAACAGTTTTCGGCTAGCTAGCCGTAAAAATAATAGACCATTAAGAATAAACCTGGAAGGTTTCCATGGACTAATAACAACATGTCCTCTACACATACAACCAACAAACCCGATGCTGTTCATACAGACCGTGCACGATATCATTCCACTGGAATATGTACAGACCACCGACCACGTCGCAGGGTTTGCGAGACGGCTTCATAGCTGCAGTAAGGCAGTAAGGTTATTTGTCTCAGAAACAACAAGGCACAAATTCAATAAGGTAGTACTAGCAAAAAATCAAGAAAAGTTTCATAAAAACAACAGAACTCTGATGCAATCGCCATCAATGCAATTCCCAGGTGATGCTCTCGATTGGGAAGCTCAGATGTCAACTCTCAGCATCAACAAGAAACTAGTTCAAACAAACAAATATCTCTTATTTAACTCGTCTGTTGAGCCTCGTAAAAATCTTCTATTTGCTCTTAAGGCCTACATTGAATCTGGAGTCGAATTGTATGGAATACAATTCTGCATCACAGGAATGCTCAAAAGAGACAAATATAGTAAGGAGGTCAAAAAAATAGTTGAGGAACACCCAACTATATTTTTGACTGGATATGTAGACGAAGCAACGAAAAGAAGGCTTTACCTAAACGCTTTGGCCTTAATAAGCCCCTCTTTGGTTGAAGGATTCGGAATTCCAGTGCTAGACGCTGCATGTCTGGGCCTACCAGTAATCGCCAGTACATCAGCGTCTCATCATGAAATTAAGCAGCTTCACGACTTTAACGAGCATATATTGTTGTGCAGCACATTACACACAAGTGACTGGGCAAGTGCAATGCGCCTAATAACGTTAAAAGCCAACGAAAGGAAGTTAGGCATAAATAATGAATCATTGCCTTCAGATCGCAATAAAATTCGAATTGAGAGAATCAAACGTTACCGTAAATATCAAAAACTAATCGATGCAAACTTTGACAAAACAATATGCGAGTTAATACTTGAAGAGCTGCACACAAAGCAACAAGTAGATTGGCAAGGCAATTCAAAGGCTAACCAATGAACTAAATTGATCGGAAATACGTTGTACCTGTAGACGAATGCTTAGGGAGCAAGCAAGATCAAAGCCGGAAGTTGAAAGCTGTTTCCAAAGACTATGATCGATAAGTAATTGCATAACTTGCTGAGCAAAAATATGACCATCATCATGTGTAGGAAAAAACAATGAAGATCCAGAATGAAATTCTTTATGCACTCTTATATCACTAATCAAGGTAGGAAGACCCTCTGCTTTAGCCTCCAATATAGGATAATCAAAGCCTTCTTCTGAGCTAGCCGAAATTAAAGCAAAGCTAGCTCGAAACAGGTTAACTAGTTCATCCTGAGATATTGAATTAATGAATTGAACTTGCTGAGGGCGGGGAAGCTCCTGTCTTAATTTCATCAATTTTGAGGTTTGCCTACCATTACGGCCAACAATGCGTAGTATTCCACGCCAGTTAGGAGCCTGACGCTGAAGTAAAGAGACCCCGCGCAGCAAAGTCAAAAGATTCTTGTTGACATCATGCCTTGCCAAAACGAGCAAGTCAGTACTTGCCGGTCCTCCAATAGGGGGCCTTTGAATAGTGACGCCATTTGGAATGACTTCAATACGACTAGAGTCAATGCCAAACAAAACAAGCTGATCAGCAACGTATCGACTAATCGCGATCAAGCGAGATGCGGTACTGCAGTGACGGGGTTGCCAAAACTTATAACGGAGCCATGCTTTACAACTATTGGATGCCGACAAAGGCGTTAAATCATGACATGTAATTAATTGCGGGACATCAGGACAACATAAAAGCGCATCAAAAAACGGCGAATAAATCGCTTCAAGCTGGTCAACATGAAAGTCATGCCTGAAAAGCACATCGGAAAAATTCAGCCCATGCTGAACAAGGCTATAGCGCTGGAGAAGACGCATGTACTTACCAGGTGCCCAAGGCGGAGACTGAGGCTGCCAATGATCAGGATCAAGAAGCTGGGCAAGACCATCTGAACCAAGTTGTAATCTCAGTCCATCTATTTCTGGAACAACACGTTGAACATAACTGCCGAATCCAGAATGACCGGGCAACCATGACAATAAATTAATCAGACGCATTAAACAAGAAAGGGTAAATGGCGACGCTCACGATTCAGTAAAAAGATTGCAAACCAGACTCCGCAAATATTAAAAATCAACAAAAACAATCCAACTCCCCACTGAACTTGTCCTGACATCAAAGTATGGCGGATTGGTGAAAGAATTCGGTACAACGGGTTTATATTTGCAGTCCAAGACATTGCACCGAGATTTTTTTTCTGATATAAGATGGGTGAAAGCAAGAAAACTAATTGAAGGACAATTGGTACGAGTTGGTACAAATCACGAAAACGTGCGCCGAGCAGACAAATAAGTACGGGAAACCAATATAAAAAAATGCAAAAGTTAAGAAGAGGGAGCCATCCAAAGATCAGAAGGTTCAAAAATAAATTATGTTGAAAGAAACTTAAGGCGAAGAGGACAAGGATAAAAGACTGAAGAAAAGTTTGGAGTTGAAAGGACCATTCTTCTAACGTAAAAAATATCGGGTGAAGATTAATGTTATGCAAGTGAGTTCGACTTTGTTCGAAAAGATTCGGAGCTCCACTAATAGCACTACTAAGAGTATTCCAAACAACAAGACCTAAGCCAAGATAAACAACATAGACAGTAAAGTTCTGTACTTTAAAAACTGTCCCATATACTGCAGCAAGAACAGCAATGGAAAACAAGTTAGATAATCCCAACCAAAAACTACCAAGAGAGGTACGAACAAAACGTGCTTGGGTGCGAGAAGTAGCTGTAAACCACCAAACACGACGACTCAACCAGGCATCTTTGAGTGTATTTCTAGCAGACAACCGTGAACTGGAATCAGAGGAGTTAGAAGACATCATCGATTCAGAGATTGGTTATAAAAATCAAGTGCATCTTGTAGACGACCATCAAAGATGATGCGTCCTTCTCGAAAAACTAATCCACGCCTACAAAAACGCTTTAACAATGCCTCAGAATGAGACGCAAGTAGTAATGTTCCTGCCGAGGCCAAGAAGGAATCAAGCCGCTGCTGTGCCTTCTGATAAAAAAGGGTGTCACCAGCACCAAAACCTTCGTCCATTGCTAGACATTCATGTGTTGAGCCCGTGAGAACAGCAAAAAGAAGGCGAGCTGACATACCTTGACTATAAGTCTTCACGGGTAAGTGAACAAAATCTCCTAAGCCAGAGAATGAAATCACATCATCGCAAAACTCATTAAAACCAATTAAGTTTTTTCGCATCATCAAATAATGCGCCTTTATAGCCTGCAGACCACTAAGCTCAGGGCTGGTAATAAAACTTTTATTAATCATAGGGTGGACATGAACACGCGTATCGATAGAACCCGATGTGTGTTGATAAATTCCAGATATGACACGCAAAAAAGTAGACTTTCCTGCACCATTATGACCAATTAAAGCTACTCTTGCTCCTTCATTAATGGTACAACTTACTTCTTCTAATGCTGTTACAACAGCACCGCCTCGACTACGATGTAAACGACCACCGGTTACCGAACGAATCAAGGATGCCTTAAGGCTACGCGTTTCGGTAGTGGCAACGGGTATGTCTAAACGAACATTATGTAAGCGAAGAGCTATAGAAGGCTCCCGACGAGCCTCAGTGGAGTCGGAGCAAAAAGGAGCGTCTTTATGGTGCATGAAGCAAGAATACTACTAATACCAAAAAGTGAGCTGACGTAACCAAATATCGCGAGAAAACAACTCAAGGTAGCGAGAACGAGCCTGAAGCCCCAAATGAGAGCAAAGCGGTCGATCAGACGCCAATCTGTAAAGAACATCGACTAACCCATTAGGTGTCTGTGACCAGTCAAGATCTGGTAGCTGAGCCACCCAAGCCATACCGGAACGTGGACATTGAAATGCCAATGAGGGAATACCAGCAGCCATAGCTTCGAGCTGGACAATTCCAAAAGCCTCATTAGATTTATCAGAAGGAAGAACTAAAATATCCGCGATAGCCAATTGATCAAGCTTATTTTTCTCTGAAAGACGGCCCTTAAAGCAAACCAGATGATTACTATCAGACCCAAATAATTGCAAGCTGAGTTGATGAAAATAAGAACGTCTTGGGCCGTCGCCAACAATAACAAGCTCCCAAGGTAGATGAAGACAGGATAGCGCTTGCAGTAACCAATCAACACGCTTGTAAGAATCTAAGCGTCCAATAAACAAAACCCTGAAAGGAGAATGCGAAGATGGATCACGAAATGGCAACTGGAGAGCCTGAAGTTCTTGCTGAGAACTCAAGCAACAAGGCAAAAGAAAAAGACGATCAGGATGACAACCTAATGACTTTAACTCTTCAACTAATACAGGGGAAGTAGTAATGATGTCTGATACTAAACACAAGCTCCGAACTGCCAGCCACTCATATATAGCGTATAAAATACCAATTAAACTTCGAGAGGGTTGAAGGAAACTATGCCAGTGAACAGTTACTCGACGCCTAGGACGAAATAGACGAGCGAGAAGAAGAATCAGAAGTACCTCTGGGGAAGGTAAATGACCATGAAGAGGTGTTCCATCGTTGAGTAGTCGCCAGAGTGAGAGAGAAGGTAGTGGAAACCTTAAACGAAAGAAACTTGGCATGCAAGGAAGGCACACCCGTGAATAAGTAACAGCACTAGAATCAACTTCTGTATGGCTAATGCCCTTAACATCAAGGCTCCATATTTGGCCGCCCCAAACAATAGCTAACTCATGTGCAACTCTCTCTACTCCCCCATAACCAGGAGGCCATTCACGTAGAACCTGTTGAATCATATCAATGCAAGAGGTAGATCAAGCCATGGATGTCGCTTCTGCAGAGTGTTTGAAAGTGCTCTCCAGGATTTATTTGTAGCTGTGAAAGTCATCGATTGAGCATGACTACGATATTCAGCCAATATATAAGGGCATTGAACACCAAAAAAATCAGCTTCAATTAATTTGCACCAAAAGTCAAAATCCTCCCAACCACCTTCAATATGAGTGTAACCACCCACTTCCTGCCAAGCCTTACGACGAATAAGAGCCATTGCGTCAACTACGTTACCAGAAAGAAGACGGGAAGACTGCCAACTAGCTGTAGACACAAGACTTCGTTGATCGTCGGAACGACCAATTTCGGCATTAACGGCCAATAATGGATGTACGACAGCCATATTGGCAGCACAATTTGCTGTCAGATTCATGCATGACTCAATAGCATTAGGGTAAAGAATATTGTCCGCGTCTAGAACAAAGCACCATTTAGCACGCGCGGAAGCAAAGCCTGTGTTTCGCGTAGCAGCAAGTCCGGAGTTAGATGCATGGCGTAAAAACAGTATTCGAACAAAGGGATGATTCGTGCTGGAAACTATAGACTTAATCCACTCTAAAACCTTCTCAACACCATCGTCATTAGAGGCATCATCGACAACAATCAGTTCAATATATTGTGCTGTCTGCACTAAAACACTATCAAGAGCTGAACAGATTCGAGAAGCATAATTATAAAGACTTACAAGAACTGAGCTGGCTGGCTGACACTCGTCAGTACTACTCCAGGTGTATAACGTCTCAGTAAATCTAGAAGAGCGCTCTTCAGCCAAAGCAAACACATCTTGACCAAGATAATGCGCACGTAGATCAGCAGGAGTACGTTGCTCTGATAGTTCGCTAGACAAAAAGACTCCACATGAGTTATTATTCGCAAAAGAGAACCAGCCAGCACGTGCAAGTCCGGTTTTTACATCATCAATAATCAACTCAGACCAGCCTGGTAAGTACTGAATAGATGGCTTCAAATTACTGGAAGAAATAGCTTCTGCAGTTAAAGCAGAATTAAAGTCATTACATAGAGCACCAAGAACAATAAGCGAATCGAGTGAAGGAGGTGCTAGACCTAATAACATCCCCCAAATATCTGGTGAAGTTGCTGAATACTGATTAAGCCAACCATTAGTTGGACCATCAAGATTTACCCACCAGGCAGGAAGTCCCAATTCTCTCATCAAAAGAACACGAGAGGGCTGAGGATCAAATATGAGCTGATAGGAACGAAGCTCACTAAGCCACTGTTCAGCGAGATCTGGAGAAGGCATCTCAAGATTAATTGCTACCAAATTCAATGATCCCTGAGCAGAAGGATCATTAATACAATATAAATAATTAGAATGAGATCTAGACGAATCAATTTGACGATCTGAGAGATCTGACAACGAAAGATGATCCAAGCACTGATGAGGCTCAATCTCCAACCAAGAAGAACCAATAACCTTGAAAAGGGGGTCAGAACCTAAAGGAGGAATACAATGTATACATGGGGCTGGATAATGGAGATGATGGTTAAGCCAAGAAGTCCAATCACTGGGATTACGCAACAATTTATTGAGTTTAAAAGCACTGCGCTTAATATGCCTCAGGCCAAATGATGGAGTAGGAGAAGGTAAAGGAGAAGAAAGTAATTTCCGCAATAAACTCAAATATAGATCTCGGACTACTGGAAAAATTTTCGTAGGCTTAACAGGCGTAATGCTACGGCGAAGGTTAGAACGAATCAAAGATAAAGCATGAGTTCGTTGAGCATCTGTGACGTCAAACTTGGGCAAGGAAAAGAGAAGTCGCCCAAGCTCTGCATGAGGATCTTGAAACCAACCGGAAAAACTAACAATTGATATTGGCAGTGAAGCATCACGTGCTGTATGTAAAAGCTCAAGATTATGACGCCACCACAATTGTTGTGCAATAGTCGGATCCATGCCAGTGAGTGGACCATCACGCTTCACTAGTGAAGTGGAAACTTCAGCTGGATCACGCAACGAGAGGACAATATGCAAGGGAAATTGCAGCTCACGGGCTAAACCTATCCAAAGTGGAAGTAAACGACTACAACGGGGATCTTTAATTGCCCAGATTCCATGTTGACTCTTGATTTCAGCGCTTAATAAGTCAAATAATTGAGAACGAGCTTGTAAGGTAGCAGGATGCTCAAGCCATGCATTTGGCATAGGTAGGGTGCCATCTAAAGATGGCCACCATCGCTGAAGGTCGACAAGCAATCGCTCCTGAACTGCAACTACTTGGTCCCACTCAAAATAACCCTCCGGATTATGGATGTCACCACGTATAGTTTGTCCAGGCAGTGACACACCCAAACGCTGCAGCAGACCACCTAACAAAGAGGTGCCACTACGGTGCATTCCAACAATCAGCAATAAAGGAGGTCGAGGCAATGGATCAAGATGCAAGATGGTTGGACAGTACCCGTGAGTAATTATGAATTCTGATATGTTGAAAGTTTTTCAAATACACAGAAACAAGTTACCTCACTTTCTCGTGTTGGGCGTACAAAAAGGGGGAACAACGAGTCTGCAAAGACTTTTGGAACAACATCAGGATGTTTATCTCCCTAAATGCAAAGAAGTGCACTACTTTACGCAGCATTCGCATGAGGCGAGAAGCTGGTACGCATCGCATTATACAAAGGCAAAAAAAGGGCAAAAAAGAGGCGACATAACGCCCTTTTACATATTCCACCCGGAGGCGCCAAGAAGAATTCATAACTTGTTACCAAGAGTGAAAATGATAATTCTTCTAAGAGATCCAGTTGAAAGAACATTATCACAATATTTTCATGCAAGAAGAAATGGATTCGAGCAACTTGAATTACCAGAAGCACTACAAGCAGAGGAATATAGATTGAGAAATGGAGGAGCATATAGCCTTCAAAAGCACAGTTACAAGGCCAGAAGCTATTACATAGAACAACTAGATAGGTACGAAAAATTATTCAAGAAAAATCAAATCATGGTGCTAAAAAGCGAGACATTATTCGCTGAACCGAAAATAATATGGGGAAAAATACAGGAATTTATAAATCTGAAAACGCAATCATTGCCAAAGAATATATATAAATACAATTCAGGCGAGGACGAAGCGAAAACAGTAGATGAAAGTATCAGAACAAAACTAAGAGAAGAATTCAAAGAAACCGTCTTAGCCGTGAGAGAACGTTATGGAATCGACTGGGGGTGGGCGTAGAAATAATGGGCTGACCGCGAACACGCATAATTAAGGGCACAGTGAGAGTAGATGGGTGACTAATACCATGCTCCCGAAGACCATCTTCGCCCCAGCAGTCACCGTGATCAGAACAAATTAGAATAGTACTTTCCTTAAATTGATCTAACAAATTTGCTAATTGAGTATCGACCCATTCAAGGCAATTGCGCTGTCGACTAGAGCTCAAAACAGCAGAACATGAATCACCACCAAATGGAATACAAGGACTAGGCCAACGATCCCAGGATGCACCATCGTGCCAGTATGGTACATGAGTCTCTCCAACGTTCAAAAAAACAAAACGTGGTTGTTCCGGATTCGTAGTTAATAAGCACTCCTCGATCCACTCTAACTGAAGTGATAAACTCCACGTGTTACCAGCAAAAAAGAAATGTTCAAATGGTTTAGATAAAACAGATCCAGTTTCCGTTGATGTATTAAACCACTCAACAGCTCCACTTCCAATAGTCTGATAACCTCTTCGCCTAAAACCATCAATTATATTAGCCCCTTCAAGTCTGAAACTTAAATCACTATCTTGACTAGAATGACCTGAAAATGTCATACGAAAAAGCTTCCCAACCTTCGGATTCAATAGAGACTCAGAAGATTGAAAGACTCCAGGCGTGAAACCCATCCAAAAAGCAGAATGACTTCCGTAAGTAAAATAACTTGGTGCATGAGCCTTATGGAGCGGAGCAACACTAGAAAAAGAAGGTAAGCGACCAGACCTATATGACGACTCGAAGGTGTCATAGCGACATGAATCTAAGGTAATAAATAAGACATCTGGTCTAGAGCAAGCCGGTGACATCAGATATTAAAGAGGTAAACCAAGAATATCAGACTCAAATAAAAGAACAGACCGCAAAAGGGTACGACTAGCCAAAGAATTGGCACAAAAATTTCAGTCACAATAATACATAATAAATGAACACTCTGACTATGAGACAAAGACCCAGTTTGAATTCATTAGAAAAACAGAAAGTTGTAAATATCTAGTCAATGAAAAACTTGAGTTATTAATTGAATTGTTCAAATAATTGAAGGGAAAATGGGGGAAAGATGGGATCCTGAATGCGAGCAATTTATAAAAAGAAATTAATCCTGACATGATGCAAAAGGCAAAGACAAGTGATTTAGAAAAGAAAAAATTCAACATAACCAGTACTCTATGCAAAATGGGAACTGATAGGAGAGTAAAGGCAAATAGTAAAGAGGAAGATAAATGCACAACAATAGACAAATCACCACGCCTGAAGCAATTGCTCCCATCGACCTAAAGCTATTTCAACACTATGACGCATAGATTCAAAACTATACGATGAATGAACAGCCTTGGAAGCAAGCAATAGATTATTAAAGAGATTTGCTTTATCAGCTTTAAGTAACAAAGAAAATGAATAACACGAATTAATAAATCCAAGCCAATCCCCAAAAGGAATCTCAGTAGCAACACCATACTGAGAACCCAAAGTAAAAATCTCACGTCCACCAAGACCAGAGTATCCAACTAATGCGCATCCGCTAGCCATAGCTTCTGCAAGAGGTAGACCAAATCCCTCTGGGTGACCAAAAGATAGGTAAATCAAACTTTGACGAAGGTGACGAGCAACTTGTTCCTGAGTACAGTTGATTATTGGCTGGAAATACCAATCCGAAAAACAACTACGAAGCTGCAATAGAGCCAGAACAACATCTACATCAAGGGTATTTTTTCGAGGCATATAAGAAATCTGACGTTTTTTGTGTTGGCCAGGAAAGAATACATTAGTATCTATACAATTGTACAAACGACTGACTCTATCTTGGCCAAGGTTAAAGCCATCAATAAGAAGCATTTTATCAAAGTCAGAAACACAAAGAATATGGAGAATATCTGATCGACGATAAAGTTCTATTATAGACTGAGGAGGTAGTTTAAACTTAGAGCCAGGTGATCCAAAACTATAAGACCCATTTTGATTAAAAATAATCTTTGGAAGTCTAGGAGCATACACATCTAAGTCCAATATAAACGTCTCAGGCAGAACAACAATATTTTCTTGCGGACTAAGAAAGTCCCATTGTTTTTTGAAATCCTGGAAAGATGTGGTTTTTAATTTACTATGAAACCAACCGGGATGGAAATCAGAACGATCCTGAATTACATAAGCCCTGCGACCACATTTATTCAACGCCTCACCAAATCGATGCATCTGCTTAACGCCGCCAACAGGCTGTTTAAGATCCGGGTGTAATACAAGCCAATAAGTAATAGATGAGTTCATATGAACCTAAAAATCTATGAGGAGGTCACCATATACGTACCTTTCCAAAGCGGCCCAACGAGGATTTGATGAGTAGACAGCTTTAAGTTGTTGGATAGAGTACCAATGATTATAATTCCGAGAATAACGATTACGATTCCTGGAGGGAACAAGTCTCACACGAAAACGTGAAGAACAACTGATCGGTTGAAAAAGTTTCATGCAAGAAAGAAAATCGTTCTTTAAGTTGTCTACGCGAAGCAAGATACAACTATCATCTATATTAAATCGATCCAACCACCAATCGGCAGGAAGCCACTCTGATTGATTGTGACGCCAGAACAGACCTTGTTGAACAGGTGTAAGATCTAAATTCAACCCCATCATTTGACGCTTATGCTGATAATTACTAATAAGCCAATCAGGCAATCGCCGAAAATTACAAACAATTTGTTGATCTACAATGGGCAACTCATAAGCATTTGGGTGCTCAGAAAAAGGTAGATGCTTAAGAGGGCTATTTTGGGGATCATTCCAGAGTAAAGGGACACCAGAAGCTACAAATAATTGCTCAGTTGTAGTTCCTGCGGTTTTAGGTAAATGTAGCCAAACTAATTTATTTGTAATGATCAAGGCAGTAACTCCACGGCACCTAGCTTAGACAACCAACTCAAGGCATGATCAATATCGGACTGATGTATATGAGGCATCTCTTCATATAGCTCAGACTTTTTTATTGAAAATACTTGCTGATTGTCAAGGCTAACTTTCTGCAGATATAAGATCAATGGTTCTAGCGCTGTCATCTTAAGATCTGATTCAGCGCGAATGGAATAGAGAGAATAAATATCCAAATTTTGTTGGTCTGTAAGTCGTTGACTGAGACGACTCTGATTCCATGAAATAATATTAGTACTCGAATGAGTAGATGACGCCCAATTCTTGAATTGACGCCATGGTGACAGAATAGACATATCAAATATCATGGATGAATCATAATGGAGGCGAGAATTTGTGAGGACCTTACTAAAATCAAAAAATTGATTAATAATCGTAGACCAATCATAAAACTCCTCTGCGCGCTGACGACCAGCTTCGCCCATACGTTTACGCAGAGAAGAGTTAGCTACCAACTGTTGTAAGGCGAAAACCAATGCATCCTCCTCAACGACTACTTGTTGCATTAAATCGGCCATGAAAGAGTTATGGTTAAGTCGACCCATGGCTAACTCAGCAAGCCGTTGAGGAGCATTATGACCTGGTTGTGATGTGGGAATTAAAAAGCCAGTAACCATATGTACGACACTGTCCCTATAGCCATTCCAATCAGACGCAATAACAGGAAGAGCACGTGCCATAGCCTCAATAGGAGTAAGACCAAGGGTTTCCTGGAGACTGTCAGCCAGAGTTACAAAAATATCTGCGGAACTCCATGCATAGTCTGTAAGATTCTCATCGTTACCATCCAAAAGACGTAGCTCAAAGAAAGATGAAAAATAATCTTTAACTTGCTTCCACAGAAGCATCGTTTCACTGGATTGAGCTGTTCCTAGAACCAATAAACAAGGTAAAAAAGAAGGATCTGACGAATTTCGTTGTTGTTGGACGACTCTTGCTAATGCTTGTAAAAGAACACCAGGATGGGATTTTGAATGAATTTCTAATCGACCGACACACAGAACCACAAAACGATCCTTACACAAACCAAGGAATTTACGCGAATCGTGAAAAGCGGAAAGTTTTGATAAAGCTTTGAACCGATCTAAATCGCAGCCAAGCGGGATAACAGGCCGCTGTGGCAATTTCCAATTATGAAAAGATCCCCCAAAACGCTGTGCAAGTCGCATGCCTTCAAATTCAAAAACATGATCAACAGCTTCACGTGCACATCGACTTGTACAAATCAAACCATCCCAAGGATATAAATCAGAGCTGGGAAAATTAAGTAAACCCTTTAAAACTCCAAGAGTTGACAAAGTATGAGTAATTCCAATAAGGCTAAACGCCTTAGCACCCATAGAATGCCAACGACGGTAGTCAGCCCATCGTGAAAGAACAGGATCAGAGACAAGTAATGAATCTAAGCCCTGAATTCGATCTAACTTATCAAGTGGCCATACATTCAGCTTCAACGTTGGGCGGTGCAATGCATGAGCCTGCTGTAACCCCGATAAATCGTGGTCTCGGGGTGCTACAACAGGAAGGCGATCACAAGGACAAAAACGAAGCATGGCAGACAACAAACCAACACCGCTTTGTTGACGACCCATTTTTCGAGATGACGATGCATAAGCATCAGAGGCATAAAGGAGACCAAGGTGATTGAGTGTCATGACAATCTTCAGAAAAGCGTTTCAAAGCTAAAAACGACAAATGAGCCAAAAAAACGCAAACCTGCTTCTGGTGACTTTTGATCAGTGGCGTGGAGACTGGGGGAACCCACAAGCCCCGGTAGTACAGCTACCAAACCTTGAAAAAATTAGCAAATTAGGGTGGGCAGCTACTCGGTGTTATACGAGCAGCCCTCATTGTGTACCAGCACGTTTTAGCTGGTTGACAGGGCTTATGCCATCTCAAATGTGTGTTACACAAAATCAGGGTATAGACCTACCAGCTGATGCACCATCCATTGTTCGAGAACTTAGGAATAACGGATATTACACAGCACTAGTTGGCAAAACACACTGGACTAGACATGATAAAAAGAATGATTTGAGAAACAATAAGACCTTAATGAATATGTTGGGATTTGATAATGTAATAGAAGTAGCTGGACCACGCGCTTTACGAAGAATAAGCTGTGAACTAACGGATGATTGGGAAAAGGCAGGAGTGATGGAACAACAACTAAGGGACCTAGAAGAAAGATATGGAAGTGGATTAACAGAAAACTCATGGAAAGTGAAGCCGAGCATATTGCCGACAAAACTATATCCTGACTGCTGGATCACTACCCAAGCAAAAAGAGTATTAAAAGAGATACCTATGGAGAAGCCATGGATGCTATGGGTAAGCTTCGTTGGTCCTCATGAACCATTCGATACGCCACATCCATGGCATGGTATGAATGAAAAAACTGATTTACCGCAAGCAAGAAGAAAACCTAAATGGATAGAAGAATTGAGCAATGAAGTTGAATTAAAAAAATTATGCCAAAAGTGGCACGGTAAACTAACTGAAAAAATAGTCATTGAATGTAGAAAAGATTATGCAGACCATATGATGCTGCTTGATAATCAGCTAGGAATACTGTTAAATACACTAAACTCACGCGATGATGCAACAAGAACAGCGATAGCAATCACTGCTGATCATGGTGAGTTGCTAGGCGATGCAGGCATGTTATACAAGGGCTGTTTTCTTGAGGGAGCCATTAATGTTCCATGGATTTATAAAGGACCAGATAATGTCAAAAAACATAAACAAACCAAATATTCAAATAAACCGGTTGAATTAACTGGGCTTTTAAAGCAAACATTTCGAGGGCTTACAGAAGGTGGTGGGGCTTATATATACCTACAAAAATGGGCAGAAAGACAAAGAGGAGCGATTATTGAATACGGGAAGGAGCGGGTATTTATAAGAGGTCATAAAAAATTATGCGTAGACTTCAATGGTCAATACCTATGGGCTATTAACACAAAAAAAGATCCCAACGAACAATGCAATGTAATAAAAGAAAAATATTTGAGGTGGAAGTTTAGCTTCGATTGGTATCTATTAAAAAGGTGGGCCTTGAAAGAATCAAATCACCGATCTGAAAAGCTATGGATATGGAGGGAGCTTGGGCCTGATCATTGAATCCGGATGTTTATGCAACCAATCACTCCAAGTTCGGAAACACCCTATTTCAGAATTAAGATAATGCAAAAATTCAGACATTTCAGCTTCTGGTATCCGCCCATGTAAAATATAAACAGAAATACCTTTTCCAGCAATCCACGGCTTAGTGATCCTTAGATTAGCCTCTGAAGGTAATACACACACACGCAAATATGTGTGGGTAATCATCCACCACAAAGCAGAACGTAAGGATGCCTGATCCCAAGTCTGACCTCTATTCAACGCCAAATGGTCATAAAGTCGCAACCAACGTTTAATTAATAACCTCTGACGAAAAGAACGTCGTAATAAAATGACGCCTGAATTGAACTCAGGGAAAATTGATGGAATCGCCTCATCATTCCACCCAGAAGGTTTTCGCACAGGTGCATGAGCAGCAGCGAAGTGGCTGTTTGATGCAGAATCAAATATGTCTTTAATAGGCGCAAGTATGCGGGTATCTGAATCCAAGTACAGCGTTTGTTGAAAAGGTAGGTTTAACAACGGCAATATTTTGTCTCGATAACCTCCAACAGGTGAAGCATGTCGAAAAACCTGGTCGAAGACACCCATCTCTTTTGCTTGATCTGGTAAATCTGTAAATACAACAGTAGGCAAACCCGACAAAAACGGCTTAGATGCACGGAGATTTCTAGATGCTTCCTCTAGGTAACGACTACCCGTCGCGACGACGAGAAGGCCACGAGACAATGCCATACGATATCAAAGCAATGGACGTCTATTGAATGCGCTTCGTCTTGCACATTGGAATGGAAAAGACAGGGTCTACTGCCATTCAGATTTGGATGAAAACACAGCGTACAACATTCGGTGCGGAAGGATGGTATGTTCCAAGAAAACTTGGAAAAGTCAATCACAGAAAGCTCTCGATACTAGGATTTAACCCAGACAGACGCGACGATGCCACCTATAAACACAATATCACAAGCGACAAAAAACTAATAGAGCTTCAAAATAAAATTCAAATTGATCTTATCGATGATATAGATAATGCGAGGAAAACAAATAAGAATCAAATATTAGCAAGTAGTGAATTAATAAGCAGTCGTCTAACTACAACGCGAGAGATAGAACGACTAATTAATGCAATCAAAAAAACCGATATTTCACAGCTAGATGTTGTCTTATTCATACGCGATGCTGCAGATTTAGCCCAGTCAAGACATACAACAGCAGTTCTTCATGAAGGCAGAGTCACAAAGGATCCACCGATTCCGGGTAGTTACGAAGCTGATCTATTTGGGAATCAATCATTATTAATAGAAAAGTGGAAAAATGCATTAGAAAAAGAGTGGGGCGGATCAAAATTAATAGTCATAGAGTATGAGCAAGCAATCTTAAAACATGGATCAACGTGTAGCGCACTTGCAGCAAAACTAAAACTTAGTAAGGAACTATATCTGTCAGGGAGAAACACAACGACCAACAAAGCATTACCAAAACTGAGTATAGATCTACTGAGACTTTCAAATAAGATTCGCAAAAAAAGCAAAAATTCAAAGGGTATAAAAAAATGGATTTTTGAGGTTATTTCCAAATACCTTACCAGACTAACATTAATTATTCGTCCAGGTCTGCAAAAATACAAAATGCCAGCAAATCTAAGAAACGAATATAAAAAAACATACAAAAAGCCCCACCTATAAAGGTGGGGCTTAAAACAATGGACGACTAGGTCGTTATCAGATGGTGAGCGTTACAGCACTGACGGATGCGATAGAAGCACTTGCAACTTGATTTCCAAGTTGAACAAGAAGGTCACCTTCGATGCCACTGCCAGCTGCTCCACCTTGAACGAACAGGTAATCCGTTCCACCAATGCCCTCAAGGACAACTGTCTTACCCTGTTCAACAATCGAATCAAGGAAGGTGATTCGTGCCGAAATATCGGTCTGATTACCGAACCAATTAGCTTCGGTGATCTTACCGTTAGCAACAGTGTAAGTACCGCTGACACTCTGAGTAAGGAGCGTCATGTCAGCAACATCTTGAGTCACGACAATGGCGTTACCGCTGTTTGTCTCATCGAGGGCATTACCGGCAGCTCCAGAGAAAGCGGAGACAACATCAGTTGTGGTGATGTTGGACTCGGAGAAAGCGTCGTATCTGAGGTAGCCGTTTGCTGTGTAAGTACCCGAGTCACTTGCACCTGCAGCATCCAAGAGGATGGTGTCAGCGCCAGCACCACCGAAGACCATAACTGCGGTGTTGTTAGCACCACCAGTGAAGGAATGGCTTCGTGCAGCTGCATCAATGGTGATGAGGTCAGTACCACCACCACCTTGAACAGTGGCGTAGGTGTCGAAATCACCAGTGTTGATAACAGCGGAAAGAGTGATCGTATCGGCACCTGCACCGCCACCGATCAACATGCCAGCGGACTCAATACCGTTAGCAGAAACAACGATGGAATCCTTACCGTAGTTGCCATTAATAGTGGCACCAGTACCAACAAAGCTGCCGATAGTAAAGCGGTCAGCACCACCTGCACCCTGAACCAGGGCTGCAGAAGCAGCGTTACCTACAGCAGAGAGAACAATGGTGTCATTACCGATGGTACCGATCTCATCGCCCTTGATTTGAACTGAACCGGTAAAGGCTCCACCAGCAGAAATGGTGTCATTACCACCACCACCTGCAATGGTTGCGTTTTGGAAGGTGGCACCAGCACTCAAAATAATGGTGTCATTGCCAGCTCCTGCGCCAATCAAGCTGGTGGTAACGCGATATGCAGAGGCAGTGATCAGGTCATCACCTGCGTTACTACCAATTGTGCTTCCAGCAACCCAGTTACCAGCACTCAGAACGATGGTGTCGTTGCCACCACCACCTTGAATCAGCGAGGCTGTGAAGGTTCCATTGTCAGCTGAAACTACGTCGTTTCCTGCACCGCCAAGGAAGCTGGCGTTAGCATTGTCTCCGGCTTCACTTGCAGAAAATGCAATTGTGTCATTACCTTCACCGCCGTTCAAGCGAACAAGAGTGAAATTAGAAACACCACCAGCTGAGGCGGTAATTACGTCATTTCCTGCAAGACCCTGAACGGTGACCTGGAGGCCTGTGTTGAGAACGATTGTGTCGTTGCTGTCCGTCCCCAGTGTGGTTGTATTGGGTGACGGAACAAAAATGTTTGCCATTGATCGAAGCGGGTCAAAAAGGACGGACCATTAACATAGTAGAGAGTTTGGGAGCAATGGTCAACATCAAACCGAAAACTGCTCTATTTGGAACAAGTAAAATATTTGATCCAATCAATCACTCTAACGTCATTTCCCTACAGCAAGATAATTCTCAGACACAATCTCAAGTGTCTACCGTAGAAATCACTTTCTAAGCTATTCGAGACCGATCTGAGACAAAAGCTTTGACCATATTAGGTTAAATTCAGAAAGTGAATACTTATTGGAAAAAACCCTGGCACGTGTTGAGTATTCAATTCTAAGTTCAGGGTTATTAAACAATTCATTAATATGTTTAAAAGCAGAATTAGGATCACCTGGTTCACAGAGGACGACAGGTGACTGCAAATCAGTAAAAAGACTTTTTACAGACAAAGTGTTCCAAGCAACAATGTTGCATCCAACAGCAGCTGCCTCAAAAAAACTCCAACTTGGCACAAAATCTAGAGAAAAATAACAATGGACATCACTTCTTCTTAAAAATGCTCTGTAATTTTTTAAATTTAAGCGACCTAAAAATCTTACTTTCTTCTGGTCAATCCAAGGTCTGAGTTGTTTAAAGGCCCAATCACCCCAAGTTTTGCCTGTTGGAGGTGGTGATGGATAATAAAAGCATTGGTTAAGACCAGCTATTTCAACACATACATCGTTTCGTTGCGTTAGAAGTTCTTTAGCAGCCAAGACAAACTCAGGAAAACCTCTCAGAGGTTCCATTCCGCGAGTGCCATATGTTAATAGCAAACTTCGAGAATTAGATCGTTGCGTTGTATCAGGTGAAAAAAAATCGGTATCTATTCCATCAAAACAAATATTACAGAGTGGCTTTATCAAGCGTGGAAGCATTGACTTCTGCCAAAGTGTAGGAGCAACAAGCAAGTCAGACTGACAAATCTCTAAGGCGATAATAGAATTACGTTTGGATGATTTTTGAGTCTGCAAAAAAGACTTGCTCATCCACTTAGTCTTTGAAAACATTCCCATAGGGGCAAGAGATGGTTCCAAAAACCACCACTCAATATATGAGATAATTTTACTTTTAGGCCAACATAAACGTAAAGCATCACCTGCACCCCAGCCAGAATGGGACACAATTAGATCAGGGTAAAAGCCTTGCGAGGACAATTGTCGATAAGAAGTGGCAAAAACTTCTTTAAAAACCTTCATTTTTTGAGTTTCAGTTAAATTATTAAACTTGTCATCACTTACTCGAGGGTCTTTGATCTTCAAACATCTGACTCCTTTAGGGAGCTGACCTGAAGCAGTTCGGCACAAAAAAGTAACGGAATCGCCTTTATTTAGATGATATTGAATATGACCCTTAAATTGTGCGGGACAATTGGTGTGTATAAATAATATGGCTCTGCTCATGCTAATCTTTGGGGTAAGGATCAAATAAAAGTCACATGCATCTACAAGACGCTATTAAGGCGCATATGAACGGACAACTAGAGGAAGCAGCAAAACATTATCAGAACGCATTAAAAACAGACAAGCAAACACCTGTACTCTACCAAAACTATGGGGCATTGCTGAAACAACTTGGCAAAGTTGAAGAAAGCCTCGTAATTTTGACAAAAGGAAGGAAAATATATCCAAATTGGGCTGGTATATCAATCAATAGAGCAAATACTCTGAAGAAACTCCACAGACCAGTAGCTTCTTTAGAGGAATCACTAGCTACTTTAAGAATATTCACAAAAGAAATAGGAAAGAAACCACAAGATGCTGAATTAGGACACTGGGTAACTACTATTAGACTACTAAGAGAACTTAAGCAAGACGAATGGGCCCTTGAAATCTGTAGACTCGCATTAGATTGCTACCCAAATAATGACAAATTGATTGTTGAAACAATCCTGATTGTTCAAGAATATACTGATTTAGACAATAAACCGGAACTAGCGTCAATTCTGGAAAAAACTCTTGAGAAATTACCTGAAAGTTACAAGCTCGAATATATTCTGAATCAACTAGGCGCCGCTGTAAAAAATGGTGACGGTAGCGAAGCTAATAAACTATACGAAAAATCGAAAATTATTTTAGGAGAGGCATTAGCTGAAAACCCGGACAATTCTGGAGAAATACTAAAGCAGTTTAACTCAAATTGCTGGAACTTTGGCTGCATGATAATAAAAAAACAAGAATTTAAAACAGGATGGAAACTATTCGATCATGGCCTACAAACCCCCGCTATAGGAAAACAAAGATGGCAGAGAGCAATGAAGAAGCCATTTTCTCACAATCAATTAAAACTTTGGAAAGGTGAATCGCTAAAAGGGAAAACAATTTTAGTCATTGAAGAACAAGCAGTAGGAGATGTGATGATGTTTTTAACAATTCTGCCAAATTTATTTGAAGAAGCCAAACATATCACATTGGTACTTAATGATAGACTGGTACCTATCTACGAAAGAAGCTTTAAAGCAGAAATATCAAAAAAGAAACTTACTATTGCTAGGCTAAAGAATTTGAGCCAAACCAACACAAAAAACTTTGATTTTCAAATACCACTAGGATCAATATGCCAATATCGATGCACAGACCCCGAAAAGTATTCTAATTTTGACCCAGTAGTAAAAGCGAATAAAACTGAAGCGCATGAATTGCGCAAGTCATACCTTAAATCTAAACCTAATGCGACTAAGGTGATTGGTATCAGCTGGTCTGGAGGTGGAAGAAAAGACAGAGTCAACCTGAAGTCTGTAAACACAAAGATTTTTACTGAGGTACTCAAAAAACATCATGACATTTTGTTTGTGAGTTTACAATACGGAAAGGTTTCGGCTGTACTAGAGCGCTGGAGCAAACAAAATTTCAATGTAATTAATGATCAAAGAGTAAATTCACTAGCGAATATGGACAAATGGATATCACAAGTTGAAGCGTGTGATGCAGTAATTAGCGTAGCGAATACAACAATTCATGGTGCAGGAGGATTAGGTAAACCAACTATATGTCTATTAAGCCGATCATCTGATTGGCGTTGGTTAGAAGACGAAGGCACTCAAAGAAGTTATTGGTACTCAAGTGTTGGAATCGCAAGACAAACATCGAACGGGAGTTGGGAGACCGCTATGAAAGAAGTGTCCGATTGGATTGATAAAGGTTGCATGCCCTATACTGGAAAACAATTCTACGAATCAAAATGAGTATTGCCGATCTTCATCAGTTGTATGAACAGGGCTACTACAAAAAGATTGTTAATATAGCAGATAAAGATGATGAATTTGACCCCGAGACTCAAAGACTTATAGCAGCAGCTAATTTTCAGCTTGGAAATTATTCAGATTGCCTTAATTTACTTGCAGAAATTGAAGGGTCGTTTCTAAACGAAGGATCCTTCTATTCGCTTTATGGTGCTGCTTTACGAAGAGTTGGGCTTCTGAAAGAGTCCCTTGATAAATTTAAATCTGCTATGGAACTTAGCGAGGAAGACAGGTACATTAAAAACAACTATGCGAACGTATTAGTAGACCTAGGCCAACATACAGAAGCTATTGAGATTTTAAAAGGCATTGTAAATCAGTATCCAGAATACTTAGACGCAAAAATCAATCTTGAAAGAGCAGAAGATAGATTAATTAAATCAAAAGACGAGAAAGATATAACAGAAGCCAAGACACAAGTATCTTCAAAAACAGATTTCGACCCATTGATGGCTGCGTTTTCAGATGAAGAAGTTGATCTTGCAAGCAAATCGCCATTAGGTAATACAGCTCAAAATCCTGTTATAAAGCATATACCAGATACCAACAAAGACAAAAAGATCTTGGAAAAACTAGAGCTTTTAAAGCAAACATTGGCCGAAAAGAACTATACCTTTGGGTTAAGTCTTTGCTCAGAACTAAAAGTACTCGGACTTCCAGCAGACCTAACTTACAAATATGCTAGCGACTGTTACGTTGGGCTCCAAAAATATGTCGAAGCGGAAATTTATTTATTACATTCCGCATTGCTTAATCCAAACAATATTAATTCAATAATCAATTTAGTTTCAGTATGTTCAATCAAAGGAGATCTAGAGAGAGCAACATATTTTTTTGATAAAATAAAAAATAAACCTGAATTAGACCATACACAAAAAGTACATTTAGAAAAAATTCTCGCGCAACGCACTAAAGAATTGAAAAACAAACCATTCAAGTTTGACTCCTAAGAGTCAAAATATTTATGTTGATTGCTGATTGTAGAGACTATAATAACGCTTCTTGTTTTTTATCATCTCATCATGAGTTCCATATTCAACTAATCTACCTTGGTCCATCAAAAGTATTAAAGTGCTCTCTTGAATAGTAGTAAGGCGATGAGTAATAAAGAATACTGTCCTATTTTTAGCCCATTTTTGCAGGTTCAGACATAGTTGTTTTTCTGTGCTGTAATCTAATGCACTTGTTGCTTCGTCCATCACTAGCAATCTGGGATTAGAAAGTACAGTACGAGCTATTGCGATACGCTGACGTTGACCACCACTAAGATTTCCACCTCTTTCTGCTATAGGAGTAGCATATCCTTGTCCAAGACTCATAATAAAATCATGAGCGCATGCTATCTTTGCTGCTTCAATAATACTTTCAGTGCTAGCATTGGGATCATTTAAAGCAATATTTTCGGCTATTGTACCTTCAAACAGTAGAGAATCTTGTGGGACTATGCCAATCTGACGTCTCAAGCTTGAAAGATCAATTTTAGCAATATCGTAGTCATCAATAAATATACGACCTTTTTCAAGCTCATATAGTCGAGCCAAAAGCTTCATCAAAGTACTCTTTCCGCTTCCGCTTTGACCCACAATTCCGATATATCCTCCGGCTGGGATATCAATAGTGACATCATTGACTTGATAAGGACCACTATTACCAAATCGAAAGCGTACATCCTCGAATCTAACTGCACCCTGAATATTAGGCAGGGGGATTTGCCCGCTCTCACCCTGCGTGGACATTTCAGGGTTCTGATCGACAATATCACTCAAGCGTTCCATTGAAAGTTGAACTCCCTGGAATCCCTGATAAAGCGTGGCTAACTGTAAAAGAGGGCCAGTTACATTACTACTGATAATTCTGAAAGCAATCAACATACCTAAAGTTAATTCACCCTTCAGGACTAACCACATACCCACCCACAAGACTAGCAATCCACTTATTTGATTTAAGAACTTTCCTACTTCAGAAGAAGTGGAGCCAAGTGCAACACTTTTAAATCCTTCACTGACAAATACACGATAGCGATCTTGCCACTTCCATCTAGAAGTTAATTCAAAATGCTGTGCTTTTACTGTTTGAATACCACTAATGACTTCAATTAAGTGACTTTGAGTACGAGCTTGAGCTACTGCACGCTTCCGAATCAAGGACTTATAAATTGGGGACAAACCAACAACCATTATTATATAAAATGGGAGAGTTGAAAGTGCAACAGCTGATAACAGCGGAGAATAGACGAGCATTACAACTAAATACATCGCCGAAAATATTATGTTCAAGACGCTTGTAAGTGCAGTTCCCGTCAAAAAACCTCGAATAGTGTTTAGTTCACCAAGGCGTTGGCTTAATTCACCTACAGGACGCTTTTCATAGTATTTGAGAGGAAGAGAAAGTAAACGATCAATCACAGAACTGCCTAGGGTGAGATCCATACGATCAGTGGTGTCAACAAAAATGTATGTACGCAAAGCAGTAAGTATTCCCTGGAATAGTGCCATTACTACCATTGCTGTCCCAAGTACATTCAGGCTGCTGAGATTACCTTGACTTAAGACTTTATCTATAATTTGCTGAATTAATAGAGGAATACCTAAACCAAATAATTGGGCCAGGAGAGACGCTACGAAGATTAATGCTAATGAACTACGGTACTTAAAAAGCAATGGAGTAAACCAACTCCAGCCGAAACGACTTCTAGGCGTAGTTGAGGTTCTTTTTGGAAGTGCTAAACGGACTTTTGAAGTAGGAATTTGCGTAATCAGTTCACTTAAAGCAAGCTTGCGCAAGCCTCTCTGTGGATCAGCTAAAATAATTTTATTTCCACGACTTCCGTAATATATAACAGGATGCTCTTCTAAAAATAAGATAGCTGGAGCTTCAACACTCAAAAAATACTTGGGATTAATGTCTGCTAATTGTGTGCTAAAGCCTATTGACTCGCAAATACCACCAAGCAATTCAATAGATAGACTTTTATCACGCTTAATGTGACCATCGAGAGCTTTCCGCACCGAATCCTTTCTAAAAGGGGTTTGAAAATATAAAGAAATCATCTCGCTGACTGCTACACCTTCTTCAAGCGGCCCAGAACCTCGACATATAGGAAAATAATCTTTATCTTCAAGATCATCCGCCTCTAATATTCCTAATTGTTGAAGATTGGTAGGTGGATTGTCAGCATTCATAGCGCGAATGCCTTTATTATTTAGTTGCTGACCTAAATTAATTGCCATATTAGACGGAAATCCAACGCAACGGTAAGGCATCTGATATCCAGGTATCTCTGGTATTACCATTCCATTTGCTAAGCTTGAACCCATTGGCATTCCTGGCACATTTGAAGTACTTAGATACCAAGAAATACTTGAATTAGGTATAGAGCTTGGAACCTTGAAAGGTTTACTAGGTTCAACAGTAATGGCCGACGCTTGAGCAGATAATTCAGAAAGTTTGTTATACCAATCCGCTTTAAGCTGTGGAGATAAATCACTAGCAGCTAGTGCAACAGCATAAGATTCTTGTGCTACTGGTAAACTTTTGAAAAAATCGGCAAAAGTCGTTGAAGCTAAAAAAGCTTGGATAAAATAATCTGCTCTTAAAGATAAAACGATACTTTCACAAGTTGCACTAACCCACTCACAAGGAGCACCGCGCGTCAAACCGACCCATCCAAGTAATTGCCCCGGACCACGCTTGTCAAAAGTGATAGGTCCAACACCCTGAGGGTCTGGTACCAATAAGCGCATCTCACCAGAGACAATTAAGTAAATTTCATTAGGGAGTTCATCAGGCCTCAGAAGGCGATAGCCAACATCACATCGTTTCAGTTCTGCTCCTTCAAACCACTTATCACGAAACTTGGAAGTCAAGAGACTGAAGGGCTCTTGTTTCGTTAAAGACGCTAAGATTTTCTCGAGCTGAACGGAGGATGCAGCTTTCAAGAGCGAGTAGCTATGACTTCTATGACTTTAAAGCAGCAAGTGCATACTCAGTCATTGAGCGGAGCCATCGGTCAAATTCATCACAAAGCAAACGCTGCCTCATAGCATCATCTAAACGCGCTTCAACAATTTCATCCAATTGCACAATTGCAAATATATTTCCAAGACGTTGTGGAGGTGTAAGCTCTCCAGGAGAAAGACTTCTTAATAGTATATCTAAACCGAATGGTAATTGAGACATAGGTTGTTGAGAAATTTTACCACCCTTAGAAGCTTCAGGACCAAGGCCAAATTCTTGTGCTGCTTGTGCAAAAGTAATTTCTTTGGCTTTAATGCGATGGAATAACTCAAAAGCCAAATTCTTGTCAGACACACGAAGTAAATTGCAGCTCGCTTGGTCGAGATCAACTTTACGTTCAAGATACCAAGCATCAACTCTATGGTTCCAACGTGCTTTAGCCCAACATATAGACGCAGGTCGAACCTTTAACTTATCTCGTAATTGTTCAATAGTAAGGCCCATCTCCTCTAAACTATTTTGCTTCAGCCATGCAGACTCAAGGTCAGAAAGAACAAGTGTATAATCTTCTTTAGGCCAAATAGTTTCATCAGAACAAGCTTCTTTAGAAATTTCAAGACATACCCAATATTCAACAGACCGCTTTAACAATCCTGCCAACGTCAAAAAATCAGAAATTTGAGAGAATTGGCTTTGAAGTCTTTGACGTCGCGCAGGTTTCAACCATAATTCTGGCAACGGATCAAGGACATCCACACGGGAATCATTTGGAGAGGTCATGCATGTGACAATGGTGTTTGATTTTTGAATCTCAAGGAGCCTAGGCCTACATGGCAGAAGTAATCAGTGACAAGCAGCGTCAGCTTAATAAAGCCCTGCACGAAAATGCCGAACAATTTGGAAGTCGTGATGATGGGGGTGGGGTCGCCGGAAAGCTTCCAGCAGCACTACAACGTATGCATGAGATGGGGATTTGCAACTCAGTTCTTGACTACGGAACCGGCAAAGGGCGGCTGTTAAAACGTCTGCAAAATAAAATAACTGCACCAATCAAAATCAGTGGTTATGATCCTGCTGTAGAAGAATTTTCGACAAAACCAGAAAAACCTGTTGATATTTTAACATGCTTGGACGTTTTAGAACATATTGAAATGGATAGTATCGATGCTGTTCTTGACGATATCAAGAATCTTACCAAGCAATTTTGTTACTTAGTCATTGACTTACAGCCCGCTGTTAAAAAATTAGCCGACGGCAGAAACGCTCATATTCTCTTGGCTCCCATGGACTGGTGGGTATGCAAACTTAGCCAACGCTTTAGCTGCGTAAGCTCATTCCCTATTTACCACCAATCTGGGGTTCCGCAGAAAATCGTATTTGCCTGCACTCAAAAAACTAAAATATTGCCACTAATGTATGGCTTTATAATCAAGCTCAAAATACATGATTTTACTATGGCTGGTGGAATATTAGATGGAATGATGCGAAAATAATGCAAATTCTTGTTATCCATCAAGGCTTTCCTGGGCAGTTTATTCATTTATTGCCACGTCTAAATAGTAAAGGTTACAAGATTACTGCAATAAGCAAGCCATGGAAAGGAGCTGCTCCATTGCCGTCATGGTTAAATTTTCATAGTTACGTGTTAAGAAGAGGAAATTCACTATCAATTCATGAATTTTGCTCAGAAATGGAAAGCAAAACCCTAAGAGCTGAAGCAGTAGCTCTTAAAGCCCTAGAATTAAAAAAAGAAGGTTATCAACCTGATTTAATCCTAGGCCATCCGGGATGGGGAGAAATGCTGTTCTTGAGTGAAATATGGCCTAAAGCCCCCCAGCTACATTACGTGGAGTTCTTTCACGGAGTTCCAGGTACAGATGATGACTTTGATGGTGGATTAAAACTCGAACGTACATGGGTTGATGGAGCGAGAGCGAAGATAAAAAATGCGCACAATCTCTCCTGCTTAAATCAAATGACCCAAGGGATTACACCGACAAAGTTTCAGCATTCATTACTACCAAAATGGGCACAAGAACGAACAACCATAGTTCACGATGGTATTGATACAAATTGGCTTAAACCTAATTCAAAGGCCAGTCTAGAAATTCCAGCTCATGACAGTATGCCTAAGAATCTAAAAATTAAGCATGGAGATCCTTTAATTACGTTTATCAATCGTACTTTCGAGCCTTATCGTGGAATTCATATTTTTATGCGAGCATTAACGCATATTCAAAAACAGCACCCACAGTTACAAACCATTCTGATCGGACAAGATACGGCTAATGTCAGCTACGGCAAAAAGCGGAATGATGGGAAAGGTTGGTTAACAACCTTACGCAATGAATTAGGTACATCATTGGACTGGTCACGAATTCACCAAATGGGATTAGTATCTCACTCGTCGCTCCTAAAAATATTTCAAATCAGTTCTGCGCACATCTATCTAAGCTATCCATTTGTTCTTAGTTGGAGCCTTCTTGAGGCAATGAGCTGTGGGTGCTTAGTAATAGGAAGTGACACTCCTCCTGTCAAAGAGGTTATTAAAGACGGCATAAATGGCTATCTTGTTCCATTCAATGACGAAAAAGCAATCTCAAATACTGTAACAAAAGCACTTGAACAAAATTCTGGCAACATCAGAATATCGGCAAGAGCTCATATCCAAACTCATTACGAACTTCAAGATTGCCTAGAGAAACAGATAGCCTTAATAGAAAACTTTGCATGAATCTAATAATTGTAAACGACCTTGATTATATATAGTTCTACTGTTGGCGAATACTCCGAACACTATCAGTCTGATCGACTAGCAAGTCACTAATTAATCCTATAACTCTTTTTTCTCTCAATTTCATATTACTGGTAACAGTCATTCCTGCTTGAAGAGGGATTTGAACATTCTTATTTTCTAGGAAGCTACGATTTAACTCTAATTTTACAGGAAACCGATAGAAATTCATATTGGTATCCGGAGGCAATGCATCTGCTCCAATCTGCGAGACAACACCATTAAGCTCTCCATATCGAGAAAAAGGAAAAGCATCAACTCTTACTTTGGCTTTTTGCCCAGTTTTTACAAATCCGATATCTTGATTAGGAACAAAAACCTCTGCATAAAGACCTTTCTGAGGAACAATAGAAAGAATACGCTCGCCTGCTTGAAGAACACCTTCAACACGAACTTGAGGGTCAAATACAATTCCAGCAACCGGAGAAGTCACGTTCTGGTACTGTAATTGAAGTTGAGCTTTTTTGAGCTGGGTTTTCATTTGATTAATACTCTTTTGCGTATCTAATCTGTACTGGGCCGCTTGTAGATCAAGCTGATTTAATTGCTGCTTTGTCTCAGTAATCTGTTTTCTAATTGTATACATTTCATCAAGCTGCTCTAACAATGAAATTCTTTGAAAGCCTCCCTGGTTTACTAATGATTGGAGCTCCTTGGTAATTATGCGTTTTGTATTTAATTTTTGATTTAATACATCAAGTCGGCCCTGTGTAGTTTCTTTTTGAATTTTGATTGATTCTAATTTAGATACTAGTTCTTTTTCTTCCACAATAATTAACCGAGTAAGTAGAATTTTTTCATCAGCAGCTTGTCTCGTATCAAACTTCATCAAAAGTTGTCCAGCCTCCACAGCCTCTCCATCGTTAAATAAGACTTCTGCTACACGACCTCCAGCAGGGGTTTTTACCTCAACCGTACCTCCAATTGACTTAAGCTGACCCTGCACGGTGACTACTTCATCAATACGGAAGACAAATCCACCGATTAATGCAAGAGAGCCGAGTCCTACAAGAAGTCCTGCTAAACTCTGAGCCCAAACCGGGGTCTGACGTAAAACTAGGTTTCGGTTTCGTGCTAACCAATCATTAGCTGCATTGCCAGCTTTGTCTTTAATGCTTTCGGATTGATTTGATGGGGTTTCCTCTGACGGATGGCTATCCTTCGGAGGCTTTGCGTTTAGCTCACCTTTGGTTCTGCTAGAGGGCTGAGAGTCTTTCATTAAAGTACTTTAGAACATACGACCTTTCCTAAGGTTGTAGATCAGGAAAATCGAGCATGGAAAGGAACTGGCCCTCTCTGTTTCCAGTTCACTGGATCAACCTAAACCGTCAGTCAACACGTAGGCTGCGCATGCAATGGGCATTAGAAAAAGGTGGATGGACTCACCGACGATGGATTGCCGTCGATGCCAAAGACCCACAACAACACTTCTGGTCAATTATGCGACCATGGCACAGAGGCTCTGCATTACCTGGCCTCCAACGCATAAACGAAGTTGAATCTGAGCGAATAACCACACGTGCAGAGCTCGCATGTCTAAGCAGCTGGCAAACTTTAATTGAAAACTTAAGTTCTCAAAGCTCTCCTTCTGGTTGGTTTCTTCTGATGGAAGACGATGTGGGTTCAAGTCTTGCTTGCCCGGACGCTTGGCCTATAAACTTTGCCCAACTTATTAAGGCAACAGGCCCATCAAGTCTTATTATTCAGTTAGCACCTATTAGCAGCAGAGCACGCTATAAACTCTACAATCAATGGCATATAAGCAAGGGAAAAAGTATTGTCATATCCAAAAAAAACATCCGAAGTCATGGAAACGGTGCTGTACTTTTAAATCAAAAAGCTCTCCCGTTTTTGCGTCGTAAAGTCGGGCGTTGGCTTGAAACGCATTTGCCAAATCACCACTTTTTAACACACCCATACTCAATAAGACCTGTCGCTGACAAATGGCTATATGGATCCCTGCCTGCTGAGAGCAGTTGGGTTTGCACATATCCTCTATTCTGCCTAGATGCAAACGATTCGAATCTGCATCATCAGCATGTCAAAGACTTTCACATTCCCAGCAGAGATTTAACACTTAAACTGTGGAAAGACGAGAAAGCTAACAGACTTCTTGAAGCCTTTAAAATTTGGAATAACTACAGCAAAGACAATTGAGACTCTGGGTCAAAGTCGAACACTCCGGCCAACGTGAGTGACCCTTGATCATTAAAAATATGAACCTCGCCATTTTTTGAGCTTATTAAATAATTCAGACTGGATTCAATTTCAATTTTATCGCCATCGATGATACTGAAATCAGTAATAATATCATCTCCTAAGCCAAGACGGAAACGATCACTTCCAGCGCCTCCAGTAAGAGTATCTTTACCTCCACCACCGACAAGAAGGTCTGCTCCTCCGCCTCCATTTAATCGATCGCTCGCATTCCCCCCACGAAGAATATCATCGCCACTGCCGCCAAAGAGTTGATCACGACCGAAAGCACCCTGCAACCAATCATTACCTTGATTGCCATTAATTACATCGGCTCCACCAGCACCAATGATTCGATCATCCCCAGAAAGACCGGATATTTTCTCAGAATACTTAGCCCCAAAAATAACATCGCTATCATATGTTAACCACTGATGCTCCGCTCCCCAAACATGAATAAGAGCATTTAGGTCATTATCGGTGAAAAAATCCGGCCATAAATTACCCTTTGGCGAGCGATAAGCCATAACAGTTTCTTCTGGGTATGAACTGTTCCAAGGATCAATGATGCCTTTTACTGCATCACCATCTTTATTTTCGAACGGATGTTCAAGGCCCAACGAATGACCAAACTCATGTATCAGAATATAACGAAGATAATTCTGATCATTTTGAAGTTTCGGATAGTCAATAAATAGCTCCCAACCGCTAGACATATCAGTTGTAGCAAGTCCCAAGACATCATCATCACCTAAATCAATTTCAACATCATAGTAAAGATCAACATCGGCCTGAGAAGCTGTCAATGATTTACGAAAGTCAAGATCAATAATAGCGTCAAGCTTCTGCACCATTGAATTAAAAAAATCTACATCAGAACCAGGAATACCAACTGATTGTATACTTTGCTGGTTGTAACTGCCCCCAGCAACAGTAACTTTGCCGCCAGGCTCATGAAGATAATAATCCATTATTCCGTCAGTCGCAGTTACATTGCGAGTAACGGAAACAAAGACTTCATCAATAAGTTCTGCTGGCGCTATAGAAAGCCCGTACAAGGCTTTTCCTTCAACGTGGCGCCCTGTCGAAAGAGACCCAGCCAGCGATTGTTCGCAGAGAATACACATACAACACGAGTTGGGTCAACTGGAATTCTTCCAAACTAGCCCTTCCATTAGCGAGAATTGTGCCTGAAACATAATTGATTGGTGAAAATTTTTTGGATTTTATTGTGATGGCCTGCTCAGGCAATAAAAGAGACATTATAGCCAAAATGATCGTGCACCACTCACAATTCGATAGATATCAACGGACCACTGATGCCAAACCCCACTCGAGGTAATGACGAGCCCTCCAGCCCAACTCAGCACTAAGGCGAGAAGATCAATTGCAAAATCAGGCTTGTCGAGGCTGACAGACAGACTTTGAGCTCGTTCAGCAAACACGTGCTGACTAAATCGCAGATAAGAAAAGAGCTGGAAAAAGGAATCCGCAACAACTTCATCGTCCACCAGCTTTGAGCACGGTCTTAATGGTGCGGAACAAAATCATTAAATCTAACCAAGTGCTGAAGTGAGTCAGGTAATAGAGGTCATAAGACAACTTGAGATCGGAGTCGTCAATACTGCTGGCATAGGGTGCACACACCTGAGCCCAGCCACTTAGGCCAGGACGCATCCAGTGCCGCTTGCGGTAGTGAGGAATACTGAGCTCAAGTTCCTGCTCAAGCTCCGGTCTCTCCGGCCGTGGACCAATCAGGCTCATCTCCCCGTTCAACACATTCAAAAGCTGCGGCAATTCATCCATTCGCACCCGACGCAGCAGACCACCAACGACGGTGATCCGATCATCCCCAGGTTGCGTCCACTCAGCAGGCGCGTCCACAGGTTGCTCCTTCATCGTGCGCAACTTGAGGACGCGAAACGGTCTCCCCAGCCAGCCACTCCGCTGCTGCACATAAAACACTGGGCCACGATCCTCAAGCCAGATCAGCAAAGCCGCTACTGCGATAAAAGGGGCTGTAAGAAGCAACAACACTGCTGCCATCAGTAAATCAGCCATCCTCTTCAGCTGGGCCTGCACACTGAAAATGGCCGCCCAGGGAAGGTCGTCATAAGCGAAGGTGACATCACCCATCAGACCAGGAGGCAGACGCTCCTGCTGCTGCTCAAACAGACTCAGCACAGACACACTGCGCAGGAGCCGCGGATCACGCATCTCCAAACTGTCAAGCAAGGAGCTCATGCCTGAATCACGGCGAATAGCCGCACTGACAGCCACCAGCAACGACTGATCCTGCCGATCCAGACGTCGTTTCAATTGCGAGGCACTAATCGGAGATAGCCGCTGGCGATGAGGTACACGCTGCCAGGCTGTGAGCACAGTTTGGATTTCATTACGGTGGGCCAGCAACAACAAACGGGGTGCGTCGGTTAACAGCAGACCACGACGCAGAGCCAATCTCACCAGGAACGCCCAAATGGTGATCAAAGCCATCCAGACGAACTGAACACGTCGATAGACCAGCCATACAGCCTCATCAGAATTGATCAACCAACGGACCGTCGCCACCACCATCAAGCTCACCACAGCAGTAATCAGCAACCGCTGAAGCAAGATCGGCAAAGCAAGACGTCGCCAACGCAAAACCGTGTAGCTGCCGAACAACCAACCAAGCGACGGGTAGAGAATTAACGAAAATAGAAGCCAGCCACCCTGCCCTTCAAGACTGCTGCCCCCAATGTTCAAACTAAGCGCGGAAGGCAACCAGATGATTAATCCCAACGCCAACAGTTGACCAAGTGCATCAAGCAGCAGCGCGCGCACCAATAGGGTGCGTGGATCATGCCTCCACACGATTAATCACCTCTTCTAAAGAGGAGCGCCAGTGTTGTGGGCGAAGTTGCAGCTGCTCTCTCGTGCGGCTGGATGCCAACAGCGCATAGGCGGGTCGCTTCGCTTGAGTTGGAAAATCAGCGGTAGTAATAGGTAGGACCTGGGCCGCCTTAGACAGGAGACCTCGTGCAGCAGCCAACTCACCAATCGCAACAGCAAAGTCATACCAGCTGGCGACACCGGCATCACTCCAGTGCTGCATCCCCATCACCTGGAGCTTGATCACAGCCCAGCACGCTGCAGCCAGTCCTGAGGTTGAGGTGGGGCAGCCAACCTGATCCGCAACCACGTTCAAAGACTCGCCGACTTCTGCCTTAAGACGGTGCAAGCGAAGCATCGTGAATAAAAAATTTTGGCCAACTGGGCCGTAAACCCAACCAGTGCGAAGAATCGTGGCGCGACCCTCATCAGAGCAGCCCAGAATTTCATCCACCGCCTGTTCCCCCGCGGTCTTGGTAGCGCCGTAGACCCCCAACGGATCTGGAGAATGCACCGGCTCATATGGATGCCCCTGACAGCCATTGAACACAAAGTCGGTGCTGATCTGCAATAGTCTGCCGCCGGTTACAGAGAGAGCTTCGGCGAAAGCACGAGGAGCCCCCGCATTGACTGCCATTGCCTGCTCTGGTTCTGATTCCGCCTTATCCACAGCCGTGTAAGCGCCAGCATTGAGAACCCAATCGGGACGATGCGCATGCACTGCTGAACGGCAGGACTGGGGATCAGAAAGGTCTAACTGCTTGCGCGCTGTTGCGATCAGCTCAACCTCGGCCGGCAACGACGCAGAGAGAGCCTGGCCCAGCTGACCGTCAGCACCAGTGAGCAGAATCTTCACTCGAACACTTCTCCCATCGACTCAAGCATCGACAACATTGGCGCCTGCGCATCTTTCTCAGTGAGCAATGGTTCGATCACCTCAGCCAACTGCAAGGGCCATTGAATTGCCAAGGTCGAATCATTCCAGCGCAAGGATCTTTCGCAGTCTCGATTCCAAAAGCCACTGGCCTTGTATTGCACTTCGGCCACATCGCTAAGGGTGAGGAAGCCGTGAGCGAATCCCATAGGAACCCAGAACTGCTGATGGTTATCGGCTGACAGCGTCGTCCCCACCCATTGGCCATAAGTCGGCGAAGCGCTGCGCAGATCCACAGCCACGTCAAAAATACTGCCCACACTGCAGCGCACCAACTTGCCCTGCGGTTCGGGGAGAAGCTGAAAGTGCAGACCACGCAAAACTCCACGGCTGGAGCGCGAATGATTGTCCTGACGAAACTGCAGACACTCGACCTCAGCGGCAGAAACTCCGTCATTCATCAAATCGTTGCGAAAGCAACGCTCATTCCAGCTCTCAAAAAAAAATCCCCGTTCATCAGCGAACACTTGAGGAGTGATCAGCAGCGGCCCCTGGACCGGCTGACCGGTCGCCGTCAAAAGCCGTTCAGCTGTCATGAGCGGTCTCCGATGAGCGGCTCTCCAGTTTGCGCTTCAATAGAGCATGCTCTCCTCTGGGCTCATTGAGCAGCTGCAGTAAATAGCGGCCGTAACCGCTCTTGAGCAAAGGCTGAGCCAACTGCTCAAGTTGAACGCTATCAATCCAGCCCTGGCGCCAGGCCACCTCTTCCGGGCAGCCAACCTTCAAACCCTGTCGTTGCTCAAGAGTTCGGATGTAAGCCCCTGCCTCCTGGAGGGAATCGAAGGTCCCGGTATCGAGCCAGGCCATGCCGCGGCCCATAAGTTCCACCGTGAGCTTCTGCTCCTGCAAATACATCTGATTAAGGCTTGTGATCTCCAGCTCACCTCGGTTGGAGGGCCTCACCCTCAGCGCCCTCTCCGCCACAGTGTGGTCATAGAAATACAGTCCCGTTACGGCATACCGACTACGCGGCTGAGCCGGTTTTTCTTCAATGCTGAGGGCCTTTCCAGAGGCATCGAACTCAACCACGCCGTAACGCTGAGGATCGCGAACGGGATAAGCAAACACAGTGCCACCCTGCTCACGTGCCATGGCTGCCTGCAACTGAGAAATCAATTCATGCCCATGAAAGAGATTGTCACCTAACACCAGAGCTGCCGGCGCTCCATCAAGAAACTCTGCACCGATCAAAAAAGCCTGGGCCAGCCCATCCGGGCTCGGCTGTATGGAATATGAAATGGTCATCCCCCAGGCTCCGCCATCGCCCAGCAAGCGCCGGAATGCTGCTTGGTCGTGGGGCGTGGTGATGATTAAGACCTCACGGATCCCCGCCAGCATCAGCGTGCTGAGCGGGTAGTAGATCATCGGCTTGTCATAGATAGGCATCAGCTGCTTGCTCACCGCAGTGGTGAGAGGAGCCAATCGGGTGCCGCTGCCGCCAGCAAGGATTATCCCCTTTCGCCTCATGGAAGGATTGCCGATACACCGCGGATTTTGGTCATTTCAGCATGCAAGGACTGGGAAAACCTTCAAAACCGACTTTCGATGCAGGAATGCGAGATTTCAAGAACAACAACCTTGAGGACAGATGATGAAGATCTGATTGCCAAAAGCATGGCCCGCATCCATCTGGTTGAACATGCACCAGGAGCCCCAGGCCTGCGCCTGATGGGGCTGGGGCCAAACCTACGCCCGACGCGCGGTCTGCTCAAACTTCGACGACTGTTGAATAAACACGCCTTCTGGGCCCAGGGACGCAGTCGTCAGCAACTGCGTGAAATGCTCAACGGCAGCCAGGTGATTGTGAGCCTCTGGCGCGGCAAACGGATGGTGGGCTTCGGGCGAGCCAGCAGCGATGGGATCTACAGAGCCGTGCTCTGGGATGTGGTGGTGGCCGGCGACCTTCAGGGTCGTGGGCTCGGGCGGCGGGTCGTTGAAGCGTTGCTGGCTTCCCCAAAATTGCGTGAAGTGGAGCGGGTGTATCTGATGACCACCAACAGCAATGGCTTTTATGAACAAATGGGATTCAGCAGCGTTTCCTCTCAGCACTTGCTGATCCGAAAGCAATGATTCAACAAGCGGATGAAGAGATTCGAACTCTCGACCCTCTCCTTGGCAAGGAGATGCTCTACCACTGAGCTACATCCGCAGGCCAGCCGGTGAATGTCACCTGACGACCTGAGAAGCATGCACCACCAAGGGGCCGTTGGTCAATCCACCGTTCAAGCCGCTGGCAATGCCTTCACAAGAGAGCCCATTTCCAGAGCCTGCAGGGCATAACTCCATCCCAGATTGCTCTTGATCCCTGCCCGCTCGAGCGCTTGCTGCATCGTATCGGTTGTGAGCACCCCGAAAATCACGGGCACACCGGTGTCACGAGACACGCTGGCAATTCCCTTGCTGGCTTCGGCGACCACAACATCGAAATGGGGCGTGTCACCACGAATGACAGCCCCAAGCGTGATCACCACTTGGTAACGACCGCTGCGAGCCAGCTGCTGGGCCACCAGAGGTAACTCAAAAGAACCAGGCACCCAGGCCGTATCGAGCTGATTGCTGTCTGCACTGGTGTCAATCCCATGGCGTCCAAGACAGTCAAGGCAGCCGCTCAACAACTTGGCCGTGACCAGGTCGTTGAATCGGGCAACAACCACAGCGATGCGCAGGCCCTGCACATCGGTGAACCGTCCTTCAAAGGTGGCCATGACGCCTTGATCCGTTCATCCCATGTTCACACCCGACCGGCGTGAACTGGATAAAAAAGATGCCCGTAGGCCCGGGCTGACCTCAGACCACGAAAAAACTCATGCCCCAGTTCACCAGCACCAAGGCGACCCAGGCAATGCCACCCAGCAGAATCAAGCGATTGGAGCGGCCACTGTCCTCGTTCGAGGCGTAAAGAACTGGCACAGCCACGATCAAGGCAAAGGACATCACCACCAAGGCCAGAACGGTGAGGGTGTTAAGGATCTGCATGGTGAATCGGTCGACGCCAGGTCGTTCACGGGGATTCTCACATGTGGGGGAGAGTCGTCTCCGTCGTCTGCGCATCAAGCTTCACAGCTTGTGGTGAACGCCATCGGTACGATCCAGCGACTTCCGGATGTCCCATGCCCCGCACCTGCCCCCAGCCCGAGGAGCAGTCGCTGCAGGGGAATCTGTTCGGCGCTCCGGAACCGACTGATCAACCCACAGCCAGCTCTGCCAGGGCTTCTGAGGCCTTAGCCGCGGATGCACTGGCTGAGCTCACTGACGCCAACCTCAGCGCTGATGCCTCTGCCCGCCCCAGGCAGCGACAGGGCAACAACAGTGATCCCGACAAGGCCTCCAACCAGGCCGAGGAGCTGACCGGCTCAGACAGCGACGAGAGCGATGCCCCGCCTTGGGCCCACCACAGCCAGGTGGATCAGACCCTGCTGACGCCGATGTTGCGCCATTACGTAGAGCTCAAGGCGGAGCACCCTGAGCGCGTACTGCTTTACCGACTCGGTGATTTCTTCGAGTGCTTTTTCGAGGACGCCGTCGAGCTCTCACGGGTGCTGGAACTCACTCTCACCGGCAAGGAAGGTGGCAAGGCGATCGGACGCGTGCCAATGGCGGGAATTCCCCATCACGCCGCCGAGCGCTACTGCGCTGAACTAATCCGTCGTGGTTACTCCGTGGCGCTCTGTGACCAGCTGGAGACCACCCCCACCAAGGGGGCCCTGCTCAAGCGCGGAATCACCCGTGTGCTCACCCCGGGCACGGTGCTGGAAGAGGGCATGCTCGCTGCCCGCCGCAACAACTGGCTGGCAGCGGTGGTGGTGGAACCTGCCAGGAGCAAGCAACCCTTGCGCTGGGGCATGGCCAGCGCCGATGTGAGCACGGGCGACGTTCAGGTGATGGAACGCAGCGGCAGCGATGCCCTGCACCAGCACCTCGCACAACTTGAAGCCTCGGAACTGCTCTGGGCAGCCAGCAACGACACCAACATGCAACGCCCTGCCTGGTGTCCTGAACGCCTGAGGCTCAGCCCGATGGCGCTCACTCCCTTCAGCCGCCCTCAGGCCGAACAAGCCCTGCTCACGCACTACCGGCTGGCTGGCCTGGATGGCCTTGGCCTGCAAGAACTACCCCTTGCCCTGAGAGCCTTTGGTGGACTGCTGCAATACGTCAATAACACTCAGCCGCTCGAAGAGGCAACGCGGGTGCCCCTGGATGTGCCAAAGATCGTGCAAGCCGGCGATGCCCTGGTGCTCGATGCCCAGACCCGCCGCAATCTGGAACTGACGGCCACCCAACGCGACGGACAACTCCAGGGGTCACTGCTCTGGGCCATCGACCAGACCCTCACAGCCATGGGTGGGCGATGTCTGCGCCGCTGGCTGGAAGCACCGCTGATGGACATCAACGCCATCCGCGAACGGCAAAGCGTGGTGAGCCTGCTGGTGAACCAGAGGCCCCTACGCCAGGGCTTGCGGCGGCTGCTCAGGCCTATGGGAGATCTGGAACGGCTGGCGGGTCGGGCTGGCGCCGGTCATGCCAGCGCCCGCGACCTGGTGGCCATCGCCGATGGGCTGGAACGCCTACCTCGACTGGCCAGTCGCCTGGAGGGAACGCTGGACACATGGCCTCAGATTCTGGAGGCGATGCTGCCACCAAACCCAGCGCTCGCTGAACTGGCGGCCTCCGTCCGCCATGCCTTGGTGGACGCTCCACCGCTCTCTCTAAGCGAAGGCGGACTTATCCATGACGGGGTGGATCTGCTGCTAGATGGCCTGCGCAATCAACTCGATGACCAGGACGCCTGGCTGGCCGAGCAGGAACGATTGGAGAAAGAGCTCAGCGGCATCAGCAACCTGCGTCTGCAATACCACCGCACCTTTGGATATTTCCTGGCGGTGAGCAAAGCGAAGGCCTCCTCCGTGCCCGAACACTGGATCCGCCGCCAGACCCTGGCTAACGAAGAACGGTTCATCACTCCTGAACTGAAGGAGCGCGAAGGCCGCATCTTCCAGCTGCGGGCACGGGCCTTTCAGCGCGAATACGAACTGTTCTGCAAGCTGCGCGACCAGGTGGGCAACATGGCAACACCAATCCGCGAGGCGGCCCGTGCCATAGCGGGGTTGGACGCACTCACCGCCCTAGCTGACACGGCTGCCACAGCAGGTTGGTGTGCTCCGCAACTGAGCGACGATCGCGCGCTCAGGATCACCGCTGGCCGGCACCCAGTGGTGGAACAGTTACTGGTGGAAACTCCCTTCACCCCGAACGATCTTGGTTTGGGAGCTGACACCGACCTGATCGTGCTGACAGGGCCCAATGCCAGCGGCAAAAGCTGTTATCTGCGCCAGATCGGCCTGATCCAACTGTTGGCCCAAATCGGCAGCTGGGTGCCTGCATCATCCGCTCAGGTCGGCCTTGCCGATCGCATCTTCACGCGTGTTGGCGCCGTGGATGATCTGGCTGCAGGTCAGTCCACCTTCATGGTGGAAATGGCCGAAACCGCCAACATCCTTAACCACGCCAGCGACCGCTCCCTGGTGCTTCTTGATGAAATCGGCCGTGGCACAGCCACCTTCGATGGCCTCTCGATCGCCTGGGCCGTGAGCGAACATCTGGCCGGCGATCTCAAGGCGCGCACGGTGTTCGCCACCCACTATCACGAGCTGAACAACCTGGCGGAGCAGCGGGCCAACGTGGCCAACTTCCAGGTGATGGTGGAGGAAACCGGCGAGGATCTTATTTTCCTACATCAGGTTCAGATCGGCGGTGCCAGCCGCAGCTACGGCATCGAAGCCGCCCGTCTGGCCGGGGTTCCCTCCCGCGTTGTGGAACGGGCCCGGCAGTTGCTCGATCAGCTGGCGGCCTGAGCGGCTCGAAGCAGGGCATTGACTGCTGCCGCCACCAAACCGGCACCACCGCGCGTTCCCTCCAGGCGGATCTGAGCCAGAGGCGTCGACGCCAGTCGGCGCTTGCTTTCAGGGACGCCCACGAAGCCAACCGGCATGCCGATCACCAGCGAAGGGGCAAGGGCACCGGCATCCAGCTGGTCGAGCAACTGCTCCAACGCGGTCGGGGCACTGCCCACCAGCAGCAGCGGCATGGGCTGCCCCTTCGCGCTGGCCGCCTGCGTGAGTTCCGGCCAAGCCCTCAGCATCGCCGCGGCGGAACGGGTGGAATCTTGCGGTGAAACCTCAGGCGCCCAGTCGAGCAGGCAGCGCACCGAAGAGCCCAGTGTGCGCGCAGCCATCGGCGTTACGGCAGCCGCGGCCATGGCCGTATCGGTGAGGATCACTGCCCCGCCCTGCAACGCCCCAAGTCCCTGCTCGCAGGCCCCCTCGCTAAAGCGCAACAGCGGCGGCAGGCCTGGATCTCCACTGCTGTGCACCAGACGTTCCAACACCTGCTGCTGCAGAGGATCGAGTCCCGTCTCCCCCAGCGAAGCCCGAATTAGACGGATGCTTTCCGTGAAGATCGGATGATCGGCCATTGCTCCACATTCCTCTGACAGGGACTGCCAGTCGGGGCAGACTTCGACATTGTCCGACGACACGCCTTAATGCCGATCCAGTTGTTCTGGGGCGATGATTCCGCCGCGCTGGAACGGGCGGTTCAGACATTGATCGAGAAGGCGGTGGATCCGAGCTGGGCGAGCGTGAACGTGAGTCGATTGGATGGCAGCGAGGCAGGACAGGCCAGGCAGGCCCTGGAAGAAGCACGCACACCACCCTTCGGCGCTGGCTCCAGGGTGGTGCTACTGCAGCGATCTCCCTTCTGCAACGCCTGTCCCAGTGAGCTGGCCGATCGCTTCGAAGCCTCTCTGGATGGCATCCCTGAAAGCACAGAGCTGCTGCTTTGCCATCCCTCCAAACCCGACGGCAGACTGCGCACCACTAAAGCCCTGATGAAATGCATCAAGGCAGGAGAAGCCTGCGAACGCAGTTTCAAGTTGCCGGCGGTCTGGGACGGTGCTGGCCAGCGCCAGCTGGTGGAGCGCACCGCTGAGGAACTGAACCTGAGGCTGGAGTCCGGTGCCGTGGATGCCCTGATCGATGCCATCGGCAACGACAGCGCCAGGCTGACCATGGAACTGCAGAAGCTGGCTCTTCATGCTGAAAGCAGCGGAGAGGCGCGCATCAGCGCCAGCTCGGTTGCAAGCCTGATCGAGGGCCTCAGCACCAACGCTCTGCAGGTGGGGGACGCGCTGCTGGCAGGCGATCCAGGCCAGGCGATTGCCTTGCTGGATGCCCTCAATGACGCCGGCGAACCGGCCCTGCGCATTGTGGCCACGCTCACCGGTCAAATCAGGGGGTGGCTCTGGGTGATGCTGCTGGAACAACAGGGAGAGCGGGACGTGGGGGTGATCGCCAAAGCGGCAGGAATCGGCAACCCCAAGCGCATCTATGTGATGCGCAAGCAGCTGCAGGGGCGTTCACCCCAGCGCTGCCTCAACCTGCTAGGCCGCCTACTGGATGTGGAAGCAGCCCTCAAACGCGGCACCCAGCCAGGAGATGCGTTCCGCGATGGGCTGCTTGGAGCAACACAGTGAGACAATCGCCTGCGAAATGAGGCGGCATGGATGGCCCTGCTGGTGCAGAAGTTCGGCGGAACCTCCGTCGGCAGCGTGGAGCGCATCCAGGCCGTGGCCAGGCGTATCGCCAACTGCAGGGAGACGGGGCACGATCTGGTGATCGTGGTCTCGGCCATGGGTCACACCACTGATGAACTCACCGCCAAAGCCAACGCCATCAGCAGCAATCCACCCCAGCGAGAGATGGACATGCTGCTGGCCACCGGTGAACAAGTATCGATTGCGCTGCTCTCCATGGCGCTGCATGAGCTGGGCGTGCCTGCCATCTCCATGACTGGCCCCCAGGTGGGCATCGTGACCGAATCCGCACATGGGAAGGCAAGAATCCTCGACGTGCGCACCGATCGACTGCGCAGCCGACTGGCCGAAGGTCGCGTGGTGGTGGTGGCCGGGTTTCAAGGCACGAGCCAGAGCAGCGGCGGCACCGCTGAAATCACCACACTGGGGCGCGGAGGCTCCGACACCTCAGCCGTCGCCCTGGCGGCAGCCCTTGGTGCTGCGGCCTGTGAGATCTACACCGATGTACCAGGGGTGCTCACCACCGATCCCCGCAAGGTGGAAGACGCCCAGCTGATGCCTCAGGTGAGCTGCGACGAAATGCTCGAACTGGCCAGCCTCGGCGCTGCCGTGCTGCACCCACGCGCGGTGGAGATCGCGCGCAACTACGGCGTCACGATGGTGGTGCGCTCCAGCTGGAGTGATGAACCCGGCACGACACTCACCAGCCGCAACGCGCGACCCATTGGCCGCGAAGGTCTTGAACTGGGCAGACCAGTGGATGGCGCCGAGCTGGTGGAACACCAAGCCGTGCTTGCTCTCTCCCATGTGTCCGATCAGCCGGGCGTTGCCGCCCAGCTGTTCGAAAGCCTGTCTGAGGGGGGCGTGAATGTGGACCTGATCATCCAGGCCACCCACGACGGCAACAGCAACGACATCACCTTCACCGTGGCTGAAACTGACCTGGAGAGGGCTCGCAGCATCTGTGAATCCCTGATCCAGAAGCTGGGCGGTGAGCTGGTCGCCCAGTCCGGGATGAGCAAGCTGAGCATCAGCGGCGCCGGAATCATGGGCCGACCTGGTATTGCCGCAGGTTTGTTCCAGACCCTTTCCAGGGTGGGCATCAATCTGCGTGTGATCGCAACCAGTGAAGTGAAGGTGAGCTGTGTGATCAACGCCGACGTTGGCAGCAAAGCCCTACAGGCCACCCAAGAGGCCTTCGAACTGGAGGCTGGTCAGATCAGTCTGAATCCAAGCGCGAGCGGCGAAGGCGAGCCTGAAGTCCGTGGCGTGGCCCTCGACCGTGACCAGGCCCAAGTAAGCGTGCGCCATGTGCCCGACAAACCCGGAACCGCCGGAGCCCTCTGCAATGCACTGGCCGACGCGGGCATCAGCCTCGATGCCATCGTCCAGTCGGAACGCCAACACGCCGACGGGAGCCGAGATATCAGTTTCACTCTGAAACGCGAGGATCGCAGTGCGGCGGATCGGGCCCTGAGTGCTCTGTTAGCTCAGTGGCCTGGAGCCCTTCTGGAAGATGGTCCAGCCATTGCCAGGGTCAGTGCCGTGGGAGCGGGCATGCCTGCCACAGCGGGTACCGCAGGTCGCATGTTCCGTTTTCTGGCAGAAGCGGGCGTCAATATCGAAATGATCGCCACCAGTGAAATCCGCACCAGCTGCGTGGTCGCGGAGGCCGATGGTGTTGCAGCACTTCAGGCCGTGCATGCCGGTTTCAAGCTGGGCGGCAGCACCCGCCATGCCGCCAAAGGGAGCGAATCACCTCTAGTGGCCTAGCTGAACCTCGGCAACTCAGCTCTGACCAACCAGCTTCTGGCGCAGCTTCTTGATCCGATCTCGAAGGTTGGCAGCCTCCTCAAAATCGAGCTTCTTGGCTGCGTCTTTCATCTTGACTTCAAGCTGATCGATCAGTTCGGGCAAGGCATCGAGAGCCATGCCATCAGTGTCATCCTCCAAGGCTTGAACCGCCTTGCTGGCGACCTGTACCAGGTCGGCATCGGGGCCATCGGTCTTGAGTTTCCGTGAGAGCTCGAGAAACGAAAGAATCGAATTGCTGGCTTTTTTACCGGCCGCCGTCGGCACAATTCCATGTTTTTCGTTGTGGACCTGTTGGATCTTGCGCCGCCGTTCGGTCTCCTCGATCGCCTTGGCCATCGAATCGGTCATGTTGTCGGCATAGAGCAGCGCAACCCCCTCCACATGCCGCGCAGCCCGGCCGATCGTCTGAATCAGTGATCGCTGCGCTCGAAGGAATCCTTCCTTGTCGGCGTCCAGAATTGCCACCAGGCTCACCTCGGGCAGATCCAGGCCTTCCCGCAGCAGGTTCACACCCACGAGCACGTCGTACTCACCCAGGCGCAGGTCCTGAATGATCTCGATGCGCTCAATCGAATGGATCTCCGAATGCAGGTAGCGCACCCGCACCTTGTTCTCGGCCAGGTAATCGGTGAGGTCTTCCGCCATGCGCTTGGTGAGCGTGGTCACCAGCACGCGCTGCTGCTTCTCTGCCCGCGTTCGGATCTCTCCCAGCAAGTCGTCGATCTGACCTGTTGTCGGCCTCACCTCCACAACAGGGTCCAGCACTCCAGTGGGACGGATTACCTGCTCCGCAACCTGGCCATCACTCACCTTCACTTCCCAGTCGCCGGGCGTGGCACTCACAAACACGGTCTGGCGTGCCTTCGTCCAGAACTCTTCACCCTTGAGCGGCCGATTGTCGGCTGCACTGGGCAGACGAAAACCATGGTCGATCAACACCTTCTTGCGGGCCTGATCGCCGTTGTACATGGCCTGAAGCTGTGAACAGGTGACATGGCTCTCATCAACAATCAGCAGCCAGTCGTCGGGGAAATAATCGATCAGGCATTCCGGCGCGGAGCCCGGTTCACGTCCGGCCAGATGACGGGCATAGTTCTCAACGCCATTGCAATAGCCCACCTGCTGCAGCATCTCCAGGTCGTAGGTGGTGCGCTGCTCCAGTCGCTGAGCTTCCAGCAACTTGCCTTCGGTTTGCAGGAACTCCAGTCGGTCTTTGAGCTCATGGCGGATATCCTTCACCGCCAAATCCAGACGATCCTTCGGCGTTACAAAGTGCTTGGCCGGGTAGATGTTGATGGTTTCAAGACTCTGCAGGATTTCGCCAGTGGTGGGGTCGACGTAGCGGATCGCCTCCACCTCATCACCAAACAGCTCCACCCTCACCAGACGGTCTTCATAAGCAGGCCCGATTTCCAGCACATCGCCCTTGACGCGGAAGCGACCGCGCGTGATGTCCATGTCATTGCGGCTGTACTGGTTATTCACCAGTTCGCGCAAAGAACCTCGTAGGTCAAGAGATTCACCAACCCGGAACTGCACCGATGCCTTCAAGTATTCACTGGGTATTCCCAGGCCATAGATGCAACTTATGGAAGCCACAACAATCACATCGCGGCGTTCAAACAAGGATCGCGTCGCTGAGTGACGCAGCATGTCAATCTCTTCATTGATCGATGCTGTTTTGGCGATGTAGGTATCACTGACTGGCACATACGCTTCCGGCTGGTAATAGTCGTAATAGGAGATGAAATATTCCACAGCATTGTTGGGAAAGAATTCCCTCAGCTCATTGCAAAGCTGTGCAGCCAGAGTCTTGTTATGAGCCAACACCAGAGCAGGACGACTGGTCTGAGCGATGACATTGGCCATCGTGAACGTCTTGCCTGTGCCGGTCGCACCCAGAAGGGTCTGATAACGACGACCACCATTCACGCCCTCCACCAATTGAGTGATCGCCGTCGGCTGATCACCTTTAGGGCTGTAGGGGGCAGTCAGGTCGTAGGCAGGCATGGTCCTCGCGCTGTAAACCCTGAATGGGGCACCCACGTTACGGGGCCCATTGGGGCGCGCGTGTCCGCAGCAATCAGACTCGGCTGGTGACCTCACTGCCTAAGGCTTCACGCAGACCGCGCACCACAGCCACCATGGCAAGCTCATCATCGAGGCGATTCACCGCAGAACCAACGCCCACACCGGCTGCGCCGGCTGCGATCGCCATCGGCACGGTGACAGCCGAAAGACCCGATGCGCACAGCACCGGTGCCGTCTCACCGACGTGATGCAGAGCAGCACTGATGCTGTGAGCCGCGGCCAGAGTAGGAGCAGCCTTCTCAATCAGACCAAGGCTGCCGGCGCTGAAGGGCTTGGCACTGGTGCCACCTTCGGTCTGGATCAAATCGGCACCCGCCACCACCAGGTCCACCGCCAGCTGTTCTTGCTGATCCATGGGCAACACATGGGGAACGGTGACGCTCAGCACAACCTCAGGCAGCAAGCCGCGAGTGCGGCGTGTGAGTTCCAGCACCTCTTGAGCTCCGAAGATGCGCCCCTGGGGATAAAAGGCATCAAAGTTTCCGATCTCCACCATTGCCGCTCCAGCAGCCACAGCAGCGGGAAACTGCTCGGGCTCCACAGACGACACGCAGACCGGCAGGCCACCGGACGCCTCAACCGCCAACTTCACCAGTTGCGGATCACAGGCCACATCAAGCAGATCCGCTCCACCCAATCCAGCGGCACGGGACACGCGAGCGACCGAATCCGCATTGAAGTTCATCAGACCGGCGATCACCTTCAGCGCGGAACGCTGTTCAAGGCTGCGGCGGAGGGCAGCAGGCAGCAGAGAAAGGCGGGACATCAAGCTGACATCAGATGAATGCATTCTCACACCGCACGAACAGGCAGGATCGAATCGACATTCACCCAGAGCGATGAGAGCCGGCGAGCCTTGGCTGAACTGGCACGACAGACTTCACCGCCAACTTCTACAGAATCCCCAGCTGCTGCCTAAGGGGGCAACACTGTTGCTGGCGGTTTCCGGCGGTCAAGACTCAATGGCTCTGCTGGGGCTGCTGAGGGATTTGTCCGATCGACATCACTGGACTCTGCTGCTCTGGCATGGAGACCACGGCTGGCATCCAGAGTCCGGACGCATTGCCAGCGATTTGGCCAGCTGGTGCCAGACGCAACAGCTGCCACTACTGATCAGCACCAGCAAGTTCAGCACCACTGGCAGCGAAGCCAAGGCCCGTGCATGGCGTTACACCGAGCTGCATCAGGCCTGTGAGCAGCTCAACCTCAACAGCCCGGCCAACCCTTGCCGCACGGTCGTGACTGGACACACCGCCAGCGACCGAGCCGAATCACTGCTGTTACAACTCAGCCGGGGAACGGATCTGGCCGGGCTGGGCAACCTGCATTGGCAGCGGCCCCTCAATGCCACGTCAGCGAATGACATTCGCCTGGTGCGTCCGCTGCTGCAGTTCAGTCGTGAAGAAACCGCCGTCATCTGCCAGGACCTGAAACTACCGATCTGGACAGACCCGAGCAACGAAGATCCACGCTTCGATCGCAACCGCATCCGTCAGGAGGTCCTGCCGGTACTGGAGGCCCTGCACCCCGGCTGCAGCAGGCGCATGGCTGAACTGAGCGAGCGAGTGTCCCAACTGCAGGACACCCAGAGCGCACTGGTGACGCTGAGTCTGGACAAGCTGAAACGACAGGACGGCGCCTTACAACGATCGCCACTGCAACAACTGCCCGGTTCAGCACGACGACTGCTGTTGCATGGATGGCTGCAGGCCCAAGGCATGCCAGCACTTTCGGCCAGGCAGCTTGAAGAACTGAGCACTGCCATCGGTCCAAGCCAACCACCTGGTGAGCGTCATCTGGCCGGTCGAAAGCGACTCCACTGGTGCCGGGACTGGGTACAACTGGAAGACAGGAACTGAACTCACTTGGACGGCGACTTCCAAAGCAACTATCTCGCCGCTGAACAGGCCTACGGCGCTGGTGACTTTGAAACTGCGCAATCCATCACTGTTGAACTGCTCAATTAGCTTGAGCCAATCCAGGACAAGGGTGCTGAACGGGATGCAGTGCTGGCTTGGCGAGCCTTCGTGGCATTACTAGCGGGCCACATGACCTCTGCGGCTTTCAAGCCCCTGATCAAGCTGAAAGGCATTACCAGCTGGTGCTGACCAGTCACCCACAGGACACACTGCGGGAACTCGCGGAACAGGGACTGGAACGGATCAGGAGCGGTCGTGAGTCGGTGACCAGATCCACGCAGGCGACTGATCCAGCTGAGGATCGATTCAAGGAGTCTCTGGCAACCAAGGACTCCCTTGCCTAAGTGGCTGACCCTTCTATCAACGCGGCATCCCCGGCGGTGGACTCAGTGGAGCCGAGCGTCGTCACAACCGCGATGCCCTGGCTCAACAACGACGAACAATCAGACGACGGTCATGACCAAACCCTCTCCATCGAGATCAATGCCGTAACTGAGCCTGAGCCCGAAACTGAACCTCAGCCGATCAGTGAACAGGAACCTGAGCCTGGATCCGAACCTGAAGCAGGCGGTGAACTCGGCCAGGAGACAACGACTCAAGCCGTAACCCCAGCACCCAAGACCAAAGCCGACCCGGAGATCAGCGACACAATCCGGAAACGTTTAAGGGAAGGCAGGATTGTGGTGGAACTGCCAGCAACAGCCTTACCGCCATCCGAGGACAACTCAGACAGCAGCCAGGCCCCTAGCCGTTGGTCGTGGCTACAAAAAGCCTCACGCCGCAGCTGAGCGGCGACGGCGGGTACGGCCAGCGGGCATGTCTTGATCGACGGCTGGCGCTGCAGAGGCAGGTGCAACAGGCGCAGGCTCCTTGGAGGGCGTGGAGGCTGGCGAAGCTGCGGCCACAGGTTCCTTCACTGGAGCCGACTTGGCCTCAACAGCAGCTGAGCGAGATGTCGTGATCACCCGCGCTGGAGTGCCTTCGCGGTTGCGATCTCGGCCACCACCACCGTGCCGACCAGCTCCATGACCACCGCCATGGCGACCACCACGTCCACGGGGCGCTGGACGGTCATCGGGCTCAGTGTCCGCACGGCCTTTGTACACAGGTGTTCCTGCTGGTGCCGGCTGCACCAAACAGAGGATCAAAGGCTCCACCTGAAGTTCACGGCGCATGCGGCGGCTGAGACCGACCTCCACCTCCCGCTGCACACCCATCCAGTCGACATCCGGGGCCTTGCCACCTGTGTTGCGGGTGAGCTGCTTCCAGCGATTCTCAAGCACCCACTTGATTTCGCGTTCCGTCCAAAGCGACATCTTGCGGGCATCGGCAGTGGTGACGACACCGCGAAGATTCACGCGAGGTGGAGCCACCATGGCGCCATCGGTACTGATCGCAGCAAGGATCGTGACGATGCCATCTTCTGCCAGTTGCTGACGTTCCTTCAGCACGCGGGCATCAACAATGCCGTTGCGCGACTGATCGAGCAGCTCGATACCAGCCTTCACAGGATCCGACTTGGTGATTGAGTCTGCGGTGAGCTCAACAACATCGCCGTTATCAATGATCAGCGTGTTGTCCTCAGGAACGCCCATGGAATGACCGGTCCTGGCATGACGGACCAACATGCGGTGCTCACCGTGCACGGGCACGAAAAATTTCGGACGCGTGAGAGCCAGCATCAGCTTCTGGTCCTCCTGGAAGCCATGGCCAGAGACATGAATGCCCTCTCCCTTGCCGTACACGACCTTCGCGCCCAGCATCATCAGTCGGTCGATCGTGTTCACCACAGAAATGGTGTTTCCGGGAATCGGGCTCGCGGAGAAGATGATCGTGTCAGAGCTCTTGACTCTCACCTGCGGGTGTTCGCCGCGGGAGATGCGACTCAGTGCGGCAAGGGGCTCACCCTGACTGCCGGTCATCAGCAACAGGGTTTCACGATCGGAGACATTGTTGATCTGCTTGATCGGCACAAACAGCTCATCCGGAGCACGCATGTAGCCCAGCTCACGGGCCTTGGCGATCACGTTGAGCATGGAGCGACCCAGCAAGCCAACCTTGCGGCCGTTCTTGAGAGCAAGCTCAAGGATCATCGACACACGATGAATTGAACTGGCAAAGGTGGTGACGATGACACGCCCCTCGGCCTCGGCGATGTGACGGTCAAGGTTGGAGAACACCGACCGCTCGGGAGGACAGAAACCCGGCACCTCGGCATTGGTGGAATCGCTGAACAGGCAGAGAACTCCCTTGTCGCCGTGGTGAGCCAGCCGAGCCAAATCGAAGTGCTCACCGTCGACAGGGGTGTGATCGAACTTGAAGTCACCCGTGAAAATGATGGTTCCCACCGGTGTGGAGATGGCCAGCGAAAAGCTGTCGGCCATCGAGTGGGTGTTGCGGATGAACTCCACTGAGAAGTGCTGACCCACCTTCACCACGTCGCGAGGTCCGACGGTCTGCAAGGTGGTGCGATCGGCGACACCCGCCTCATCCATCTTTCCGGTGAGCATCGAGAGAGCCAGTCGCGGCCCATAGATCACAGGGATATTGAAGTGCTTGAGATGGTGAGCGATGCCACCGATGTGGTCTTCATGACCATGGGTAACGATCATGCCGCGGATGCGCTTCTGGTTTTCTCGCAGAAAGCTGGTATCGGGCAGAACCACGTTCACGCCGTGCATGCCATCGCTGGGGAAAGCGAGGCCGGCGTCAACCAGCATCAGGTCATCGCCATATTCAAAAACGCAGGTGTTCTTGCCGATTTCATGCAGTCCTCCAAGAGGAATCACTCTCAGGGTGGGTTGCTTGGTTTGGGCAGTTGTGACGGTCATGGGGTCGCTTGCGTATGGAAAAAATCAATCAGGGAGGCGCACATCAGCGCAGTCAGCAGCCTTGGCGTCAGGTCTGACGCAGGGCATCGAGGGCTTCGGAGAGGGCAGCGCGCATGGCGGGCTCCAGCGGAACGAGGGGAAGTCGGGGAGCACCCACCGGCCAGCCACTCAACTCCAGAGCGGCCTTCACCGGAATGGGATTGGTGGTGGCGAACAGGGCCTTGAACAGTGGCAGTAACTGCTCATGCTGCGAAAGGGCAACCGCGTTCTGACCAGCCAGATAAGCCTCAATCATGTTGCGCAGTCGGCGCCCCACCACATGGCTGGCCACACTGACAACGCCCACGGCGCCCACCGAGAGCATGGGCAGGGTAAGAGCGTCGTCACCGCTGTATATCGCCAGGCGATGACCACAGGCCTGACGGAGCTGAGAGACTTCTTCCGTAGTTCCGCTGGCAGCCTTGAAGCTCACGACATTGGCGCAATTCATCAGCCTGGCAACTGAGGCCGGCTGCATGTTGGAACCTGTCCTACCGGGAATGTTGTAGAGCATCAACGGCAGGTCAGACGCAGCTTCCGCAATGGCACGGAAATGGGCTTCCATCCCGTCTTGAGGGGGCTTGTTGTAGTAAGGCACCACCACCAATGCACCATCGGCACCTGCTGCCGCCGCCTCACGCGTGGCCTCAACCGCCTCACGGGTGCAATTACTTCCAGTTCCCGCCAGCACATGCACGCCAGGGCCCACGGCCTGCCGCACTGCCTCGAACATCTTCAGTTGCTCGCTCCAGCTGAGCGTGGGGGATTCTCCTGTGGTGCCGCACACCACTAGAGCTTCCGATCCCTCATCCACCAGGTGACGTGCCAGACGACCGGCGAGCGCCAGATCCACACCGCCCTCTGCATCGAAAGGGGTGACCATGGCTGTCACCAAACGGCCAAAAGGAGTGGGAGAGAGTTCTGCAGCAGTGCTCATGGCGTTCAGGCGGCGGGCAACAGCAGTTCAGCGATCTGGATGGCATTGAGAGCCGCACCTTTGCGGATCTGATCTCCACACAGCCAGAACTCAAGTGCGTTCTCTTCACTGATGTCCTGTCGAATCCTCCCCACAACCACCGGATCACGGCCAGTCACGTCCGTCGGCATGGGAAAGCGATTGCTGGCAGGTTCCTCGAGCAGTTCCACCCCGGGGGCAGCGGCGAGCAGCTCGCGGGCTTCCTTCACGGGAAACGGCTCAGCGAATTCCACATTGACTGCTTCTGAATGAGCGCGCAGAACCGGCACCCGTACACACGTCGCCGTGAAGCGAAGCTGCGGCAAACCCATGATCTTGCGGGTTTCATGGACCATCTTCATTTCTTCTTCGCAATAACTGTTGGACTGCAATGGTGAGTTGTGCAGAAAAAGGTTGAAAGCCAATGAGTGGGGGAGAACCTCACTGTTGGGCGTGCCGCCATCAAGCACCACACGGGAGAGATCCTTCAGTTCCTCCATGGCCCGGGCGCCAGCACCACTCGCTGACTGATAGGTGCTGACGACCACCCTGTGCATCGGACGCTTCGCAGCCAGAGGGGCCAGAGCCAGCGTGAGCAGGATCGTGGTGCAGTTGGGATTGGCGATGACACCGTTGTGCTCAGCAGCAGCCTGCGGATTCACCTCAGGAACCACCAGAGGCACGCCGTCTTCCATGCGGAAGGCACTGGAGTTATCCACCATCACAGCGCCAGCGGAAACAATCGCTTCACGCCATTGGCGAGAGACCGAACCGCCAGCGGATGCGAGCACCAGATCGACTCCCTGAAACGAGGACTCGCAGACTTCCTGAACCGTGATCGTCTGTCCATTCCAAGAACAAACCTGCCCAGCGGAACGGGCAGAGGCCAGCAGACGCAGCTCAGCAACCGGAAAGTTGCGTTCCTGAAGCAGCTGAAGCAGTTCCTGGCCCACCGCACCACTGGCACCAAGGACGGCCACCGTTAGAGGTCGATTCGGTAACGAGTTAACGGGGGTCAAACGGACGGGGACACAGAGACTTACGGGCAGGTGGTGCAACCACCGGCTGCAACGACCCTGAACACTTGAAGCCAGGGTGTGGCTTTTCCTACAAAGCAGCTTACGCGGGGGTGATGGTCAGGCACTTAATTAATGTGTTGGGCTGCTTGTACCTGCGACCCAGCCGATGAGTGCCGCCAGCCTGAAGGTTTCCACCTCCTCCCGTCCCGGTAGCCGACTGGCCGTGGAGGTCGCTGTTCCTGCGGAACGCTGTGAAGCCAGTTATGAGGAAGCGATCAAACGACTGAGCCGCAGTGTCAATCTGCCGGGGTTCCGCAAAGGCAAGATTCCCCGCACCGTGCTGGTGCAGCAGCTGGGAGCTTTGCGGATCCGTGCCACAGCGCTGGAAACTTTGGTCGACAGCGTTTGGCGCGATGCCCTCGAACAGGAAACCATCGAAGCTCTCGGCCAGCCTGAACTGAGCGGCGGCTTCGATGAACTGCTGGAGAGTTTCAAACCGGGTGAAGGCATCACGGTGACGCTGGAAACCGATGTAGCTCCCACACCAAAGCTGAAGAGCACAAAGGGTCTGAAGGCCGAAGCGGAGAGCGTCAGCTACGACCCGGCCCGCGTGGACGAAATGCTCGAGGACTCACGCCGCCAGCTGGCCACCGTGGTTCCCGTGGAAGGACGCAAGGCAGAGAAGGGAGATATCGCTGTTGTGGGATTTAAAGGCAGCTACAGCGATGACGGCAGTGAGATCGAGGGCGGCAGCGCCGATTCCATGGATGTGGACCTCGAGCACGGCCGCATGATCCCTGGCTTCATTGAAGGCGTGGTGGGCATGGCAGTTGGCGACAGCAAAACCGTGGAGTGCACATTTCCCGATGACTATCCCAAGGAGGATGCACGCGGTCGCAAGGCCAACTTTGAGATCGAACTGAAAGACCTCAAGACCCGCGAGCTACCTGAACTGAACGATGACTTCGCCAAGCAGGCCAGCGAACAGGAGTCTCTAGCCGATCTGCGCAGCGACCTTGAAAAGCGTCTGAAGGATGACGCCGAGCGCCGCGCACGCAGCAACCGGCACGACGCCTTGCTGGCCGCACTCGTGGAACAGCTGGAGGTTGAGCTTCCCGAAAGCCTGATCCAGCAGGAGGTTCGCAATTTGGTTGAACAGACCGCTGGACAATTTGCCCAGCAGGGCATGGATGTGAAATCTCTTTTCACTCCCGAACTGGTCCGCAACCTGATGGAGTCCTCACGACCTGAAGCGGAGGAGCGCCTGCGCCGAAGCCTCGCCTTAACAGCGCTGGCCGAGAGTGAAAAACTCACAGTCGAAGACGGTGAAATTGACGCCAAGCTCGAGGACGTGAAGCAGCAACTCGCCGGCGAACGCGACATCGACCCCGAACGTCTTCGTCAGGCCGTGTTGGACGACCTGCTTCAGGAGAAGCTCCTGGGTTGGCTGGAAGACAACAGCACTGTCACCGACAAGGCACCTGAAGACTCAGGCAAAGAGAGCAAGGGAACAGCCAAGAAGGCCGCGGCCAAGAGTGGCAAACCCGCTGAAAAGAAAAAAAACACCAAGGCGAAAAGCGCCAAGAAGGACAGTGATGACGCCGAAGCCTGATCTACAGCCATAGATTGCATGCAAAGCCCGCCAGCCGCCGAGTGATCGACGTCCGCAGTCACCATCCAATTCAGAACCGCTGGCAGGGGATTCAACCTGTCTCGCAGCATCCTCAGGCAGCTCCTGGAGTGCTGCCCACGGTGGTTGAACAGTCTGGTCGAGGTGACCGCGCCTTCGACATCTATTCCAGATTGTTGCGCGAGCGGATCATCTTTCTTGGCACCGGTGTTGATGATCAAGTGGCGGACGCCCTTGTGGCTCAGCTGCTGTTCCTCGAAGCGGAAGATCCCGAGAAAGACATTCAGATCTACATCAACTCCCCAGGCGGCTCTGTGACTGCAGGCCTGGCGATCTACGACACCATGCAGCAGGTGGCTCCTGACATCGTCACCATCTGCTACGGCTTGGCAGCCTCCATGGGAGCATTCCTGCTGTCTGGAGGTGCCAAAGGTAAGCGACTGGCGCTTCCTAACGCACGGATCATGATTCACCAACCCCTTGGTGGCGCTCAAGGCCAAGCTGTTGATATCGAAATCCAAGCCAAGGAAATCCTGTTCCTCAAGGAAACTCTCAACGGTCTAATGGCCGATCACACCGGCCAGCCCTTGGACAAGATTGCCGAAGATACGGACCGGGACAACTTCATGTCTCCCGCTGAAGCCGTTGATTACGGCTTGATCGATCGGGTTGTGGACAGTTTCGGAGACGGAGAAATCGTTACGGAGGGCTGACACCAGCCCGTTCTGTCGCGATCCTCAGTATCTGGAGTTGAGATCGTTCCGATCCTGCTCTGTGTTCCGACTGACCTGCGAAGCGCCCGATGGCCAAGTTCGACGCCCATCTGAAGTGCTCCTTCTGCGGAAAGTCCCAGGAGCAAGTGCGCAAGCTGATTGCCGGACCCGGTGTCTACATCTGTGATGAGTGCATTGATCTCTGCAACGAGATTCTGGACGAGGAACTGATCGACGCGCAGGGTGGTGCCCGGCAAGGCAGTGAGCCGACGCGCAAGAGCGGCTCAAGCCAGACGCGCAAGACCACAAAGCCTGCCCCAACCCTCGCCTCCATTCCTAAACCACAGGAGATCAAGGGTTTCCTTGACCAGCAGGTCGTGGGACAGGACGCTGCCAAAAAAGTGATGTCTGTGGCGGTTTACAACCACTACAAACGCCTGGCCTGGCAGGGCGACGGCAAAGGGGAAACGGAACAGACCGCCACCAGGCTGCACAAATCCAACATTCTTCTGATCGGCCCCACGGGGTGTGGCAAAACGCTGCTTGCCCAAACCCTGGCGGAGATGCTGGATGTGCCCTTCGCCGTGGCCGACGCCACCACTCTCACGGAAGCGGGCTACGTGGGCGAAGACGTGGAAAACATTCTGCTGAGGCTGCTGCAGAAGGCCGACATGGATGTGGATCTCGCTCAACGGGGGATCATCTACATCGACGAAATCGACAAGATCGCTCGCAAAAGCGAAAACCCATCGATCACCAGGGATGTTTCCGGTGAAGGGGTGCAGCAGGCACTGCTCAAGATGCTGGAAGGCACCGTTGCCAATGTCCCACCGCAGGGCGGCCGCAAACATCCCTATCAGGACTGCATCCAGATCGACACCAGCCAGATCCTGTTCATCTGTGGCGGTGCGTTCGTGGGGTTAGACGATGTGGTTCAGAAACGCATGGGTCGAAACGCCATTGGCTTCGTGCCAAGCGACGGACGCGGTCGCGGCAAGGCCACACGCGACCTTCAGGCTTCCCAGGTGCTGCGTCACCTCGAGCCCGATGACCTGGTGAAGTACGGACTGATTCCTGAGTTCATCGGCCGCATGCCGGTGAGCGCTGTTCTAGATCCACTGGACGAACATGCCCTGGAATCCATCCTCACCGAGCCCAGGGATGCCTTGGTCAAGCAGTTCAGAACGCTGCTGAGCATGGACAACGTGAAACTTGACTTCGAGGCAGGAGCCATCGAAGCCATCGCTCAGGAGGCGCATCGACGCAAGACCGGAGCTAGAGCCTTGCGCGGCATTGTCGAAGAGCTGATGCTCGACCTCATGTACGAGCTTCCCTCCCGCAAAAACGTGCCGGACTTCACAATCACCCGCGCCATGGTGGAGGAGCACACAGGCGGCAAGGTGGTTTCGCTGCCCGGCAAGGATCGCCAGCAGGAATCAGCCTGATCGGACCAGCCCCTGCGGTTCAGAAGACCCCACTCTCTCCGAGCCTGTCTGAACAGGAACTTCGCGAGAGACTCATGTCAGCCCTCGATCAAGGCCATGGCCACCGCCGACCATCTAAGGGTTCCTCGTCAGCACGGTTTGTTCCTGCACCACGGGATCGATCTGGGCGATGGCTCGGTTGCCCATTACCTGGAAGGTCGGGAAATCCTGCGCAGCTCCCTCGAAGAGTTCAGCAGGGGGCAAGAGGTGCGCATGGTCAGCCATGAAGAGGCATCGCCGGCGGGGGTGACCCTGAGAAGGGCCATGAGCAGGGTTGGCGAACAGAATTACAACCTGCTGTTCAACAATTGCGAGCACTTCGCCAACTGGTGCAAAACAGGGCGGCATCGGAGCGGTCAGGTGGAGGACTGGCTCCATACAGGCAGCCTCGGTGCACTGGCACTCGGCCAGCTGATGCCTGCGGCCCTGCTCACCGGCCTGGGTGTGCTGATGCGTAAGGGAGTCGTCGATGAACAGTCTCGCCAGCGTGCCAGGCGAGCTTTGGAACAACTTCAGAAGCTGCGAATACGACTGATGCAGAAACTGGACAGCACCCTGGAACAAGCGGAGACCTGGATGCAAGGCATGCCTGGTCAGGGGGCTGATGAACGCGTGACTCGACGCAGTCAGCAGCTGTTGCTCACAGGCCGGAGCATCGCCGATGAACTAGCAGCCGTTGAAGACATGGAAAACAAGCTCCATTCACTGCTGGATGAGACCTCTCAAGCAGAAAACAAAGTCTCACGACCTGAACCTCGGTAGCCTCAGAATCCTGCCGGCAGTGCATGAGCCAGCCGTACCAGCCACTGCATCACAAGTACCGGCCCCAACGGCTTGATCAGCTGGTGGGCCAGGAAGCGATTGCGGCCACCCTCGGGCATGCACTGCGCACCGGACGCATTGCCCCGGCCTATCTGTTCAGCGGGCCTCGCGGAACGGGTAAAACGTCCAGCGCTCGCATCCTGGCCCGTTCACTCAACTGCCTAAGCAACGACGGTCCGACGCCGGAACCCTGTGGCAACTGCGAACTGTGCAACACGATCGCCTCAGGCACAGCACTGGATGTCATCGAGATTGATGCCGCCTCCAACACCGGCGTCGACAACATCCGCGACCTGATCGAGCGCTCAAGGTTCGCTCCAGTGCAGGCGCGCTGGAAGGTTTATGTGGTTGACGAGTGCCACATGCTCTCCACCGCAGCCTTCAATGCGCTGCTCAAGACCCTGGAGGAACCACCTCCACAGGTGGTGTTCGTGCTGGCCACAACCGACCCACAGAGGGTTCTGCCCACCATCCTCAGCCGCTGCCAGCGATTTGACTTTCGGCGCATTCCTCTCGATGCACTTGAGCAGCACCTCCAATGGATCGCCTCAGAGGAGTCGATTCCAATCCAACCGGAAGCTCTGCATGTGGTGGCCCAACGTGCCCAGGGGGGCCTGCGCGATGCAGAGAGCTTGCTGGATCAGCTCAGCCTTCTACCTGGACCAATCGAAGCCGGAGCGGTATGGGATTTGCTGGGAGCGGTTCCTGAGCAGGAGTTGCTGGAGCTGGTGAAGGCCATGAGCACCAGTGAGCCCGTGACGCTGCTGGAAGCGAGCCGTCAATTGCTTGACCGCGGCCGTGATGCCGGATCCGTTCTTCAGGGCATGGCAGGGATCCTGCGGGATCTCGTGCTGATGGCCGCTGCTCCAAATCGACCTGAACTCACCGGTGTCTCCCCACAGTTCCGCGATCAACTGCCGGACCTCGCCAAATCCATTGGCAGGACACGACTGCTGCAGTGGCAAGCTCAGCTTCGAGGCGCTGAACAACAGCTGCGTCAGAGCGTGCAACCTCGGCTCTGGCTGGAGGTGCTGCTGCTCGGTTTGCTGGCTGAACCAGCCGCAACGACAAGCGCAGCAACCTCAGCACCAGCTCGAGTGAGCTCTGCGGCTCCTGCGGCTTCAGTGGCTGCTCCAACACCAGCGCCTGCCCCAGCACCAGCTGTTGCCTCAACAGCCAAGGCCTCAACAGCCGATACCTCAACAGCCGTGCCAGCGGTAAGCCTTCCCGACACATCCAACACCCACTCGCCGCCTTCACAGGCAGCTACAACATCCGAACCCCCAGCTGAAGCAGCTGCAACCACTCCCGCTCCAAGCGAAGACCTTGGCGAGCTCTGGCAACAAATCCTGGCCAGTCTGGAACTTCCCTCCACGCGCATGCTGCTGTCGCAGCAGGCCCGGCTGGTCCGGATCGACAGCCACCGCGCCGTCGTGCAGGTTTCCGGGAACTGGATGGGCATGGTGCAGAGCCGAGCAACCTTGCTGGAAAAAGCGATTGCAACTGCCATGGGAGGCAACCGTCAGCTGGTGCTCGAAAACCATGGAGGCGCAGCTCCGATGGCAGCAATGCCGAACCCAACAGCATCCACAACGGCACCGCCACCTGCACCAGCTCCCAGCAACAGCGTTCAGCTGCCTTCCCCCCCTGCATCGGCGGCTGTGTTGCCAAACAATGCAGCATCTCCAGCACCCACATCAGCAACGGCTTCTGTCCAGCCGCCGCAGGCAACTGCAGCTCCCTCGATTGCCACCAGCCAGACAGCACCTGTTCAGACAGGCACTGCCGACGTGTCGGCTAAAGCAGCAACAGTCCCGTCAGTGCGCGCTGAGCCTTCCGCTATGGATGAAAAGGTGAAGCGCTTCGCTGACTTCTTCAATGGTCAGGTCCTGGACGTGGACCTGGAATGACCTCGGGGTCATAACCAATGATTTCCTTTTCGCGAAACGTGACATAACGAATCGCCTGCCGGCTAGCCCAAGAATATGCAATATGAAGATCGCCATCACGACCCTCAATAAGAGACGGATAAGCCAGTTGGCCATTGAGATCCCAGTTCATCTGACCACAGAAACCAAATCCACTGTCGATATCGCGAATCCAAGGCCAGCTAAGACCGTCGTCATCGCTTATCGCAATTGACAATGGCCAGCGGGTACGTGGCCAACGCGCATTTCCCCATTCATGCACATGCTCGCCGGAATCAGAACTTATTTGCACAAAACCGAATTTGTTGAAAATCAAAGCCAATCTTCCACTAGCCAATCTGCAGGCTTGAATAGAACTGTTATTATTGGGAAGTTCAGTTGCAGCTGGTTTTGACCAATGTTTTCCGCTATCATGACTTCTGCTGAGATAGATGCAATCAGCCAATCGACTGCGTAAAAACATTAATAATGTTTCTCCATTCTCGGAGGAGACAATTGATCCATGAATTCGACCTACGCTCTGTGGAACTTCAACGGGTTTGGACGTAGGACGACCTTTGGAATCAAGCCTTAACACCTCGGTGTAGTCGTGCCCAAAAGCACCGCCTGCCTCAAGGGTTCGATATATCGGCAAAAGCCAAGTTCCATCGGCAAGAGGATGAGGCGGATGACGGCAAAATGCAGGTGTATTGAGAAGATCCTCAGCATCCGACCAAGCGTCCCTTCCCCAAGTCTCGAGAGACATCGGATTAAGCGATTCAAGCGGCAGAGACTGATGGCGAAGTGCAGCTGTCCATTGCATTGAGAAACTTGTTTCTTCATCACGCCAAGAGATATCCTCAGGCGAACGAACATGTTGAGCGGAATGAATCAAGTGAAGACAACCGTCACTGACAAATAGAAGGGGATTTTGCTCTGAACGTTTTTCATCTTGAGAAACAACCTGAGGCTCTATCCAACATTTAGTTTCCTCAGACAGGAGGCTGAGATAAATACACATCCCAGATTTTCCTTCTCCATCTCCTGCCATCCAAACGCAACCGAGAAGGTTTGGACGAATCCAACAAAGCTGAGGAGCATGATTTTGCTCCCCCATGGGCTCGAGTAAAGACCAAGCACCAAGTTGAAAAGGGGTTGTGAAAATTTCTCCAAAAGAAATATCTTCATATCTGTCACTAGCCAAGGCCAAAAAACTTGAATACATAAATTCTTAAGCCTGAATTGTCTCCTCTTGTCCGCTGTGCGTGGTTTTGGCCCAGACAAGTCGTTTAGGAAGAAACGCCATGCGCAGGGTGACCCAGGGGATCACAAGGAACCAGTGACTGAGATAGGCGATGCCAAGCAGAAGATTGAAAAGACCCGGCGAGGGCAAATCGGGCCCTTCGCTGGGGCGTCGACAGCCACGCCAATAGGCAACCCCGGACACGCTGAAGGCCACGATCGACAGAGGCCAATAAGCCGGCGTGGTGCGGCTAATCACACTCGTGAACAGATCCGCCCAGGAGACCACAGGAAGGGCGTACTGAAGCAAGAAGAAACATGCCATATCCCTTCGCTGGGCAGAGGTCAGACGCGAAGAAATTAAGCCCGGCCAGTAGTCGAGAAAGCGTTGCAAGCCTCCTTCTGCCCAACGCTGGCGCTGCTTCCAGAGTGCCTGAAGCGACTCAACGGCCTCCTCCTGCACCGGTGGATCCCAGAGGATGCCAATCCGAGCTCCGTGAAGCATCAAACGAAAACTCAGATCCAGATCGTCAGTGACGGTGTCCTCATTGAAACCACCGCAGGCTTCCAGCAGATCCCGACGCAACAGCTCACCATTGCCGCGCAGTTCAGCCACTCCACCACCGGCAAGCCGTCCATCCTGAAGCTGGGCATCAAAGGCCATCTCCATGGCCTGAACACGGGTTAACCAGTTGCTGCTTGCATTCGTTACCGCTTTGCGCATCTGAACGGCGGACCAATCACCGCTGGTTGCGAAGGGCATCAACCGTTCCAGCTGATCCGCACTCAGCTGGGCATCCGCATCAAGAATCAGCAGCCATTCACCCTCGGTTTGAGCCAGAGCGGCATTGAGAGCACCCGACTTTCCTCCGCCGGCATTCCTAGGCCGGCTGATCACCCGCAATGAAGGGAAACGAACCTGAAGCTCTGCGAGACGGTCGGGAGTGCGGTCTTCGCTGCCGTCATCAACCACACACAAACTCAGACGTCCATCGGGATAGCGCAAGGCACTGAGGCGCTCCACCAGGCGAGTGACCACCGCTTCCTCATCACGGGCAGCAACCACGACATCCACCGTTGGGAAGAGCTCCGCTGACATGGCCGCCGAGAAGGACGGGGAATCATCCGGATCGCTGCCCTCGCTCTGCGTGCTCTGCTGATCAGGGCCTCGCATCAAAGTGCGCAGGGCATAGCCCCCGAGCACCATCGCCAGAGTGAAGGCAGGAATCAGACTCCGGGATGGATCCAGCCAATGGGGCGCCGCGCCGGCCCAGCCACAGGCCGCCAGGAAGAAGACCGTCTTGCCGCGGCGGTGATCTCCAGTCCCTGCGGCCACAGCCCTCCCACCACGACGAAACATGGAGAACTTTAAGGGGCCTTAGCAGGAGCGGACCCAGCAGGAGCTGTGAATGGCCCCAGGTGGGTTCCGGGGTAATAGTGCTGCAGGATTCGCTGAGCACTCCAACCGCGATCGGCCAGATCGATCGCACCTGCCTGAGACAGCCCCACTCCATGGCCAAATCCTCCGCCTTGGAAGCGCCAGACCCCCGCCCCTTCAGCGTCAACAACGAACAACGTGCTGGGCAAACGGCGAAGGGTGCGCCGGATGGCATCCAATTCCAAGACCACGGGTTTGGCTCCACGATCCCGATCAATCTCAAGGGCGAGAACCCTTCCGCTGGGCCCGCGCTTCTGCACGCTCATCGATGTCGGGACAGTATCTCCCTGGTCTGCAGCGGCCAGGGCCTGGGCTAGCTGTCCTGCGGTGTAAACACGGCTCCATCGAAAACGGGGATGACCTGCTCCATAGGCACCACCCCCGTTGTTCAACAGAGCCTGAACGTCCTGGTTGCTGCGCAGAGGCAGGGAGATCGACTGACCCCAAGCGGCCGCACCATCCGCTTGAACTTGCACGTAGGGAAGTGGCTCCATGTTCCAGGCCTCCTGGGCGTAAGCACTCACACCGCCATTGGTCGCGTGATACACCGCATGAATCGGCTGGCCATCCCACAACAAGACCTCCCCGGACGTGGCACGGATGGCCTGTCGAACGGCTGGACTTGCCAGCCGTGGATCGCTGTACACCTGGCATTGGGTGTCACTGCAGAGGTGATATCCATCCAGAGCAAAACGATGGCTATTGGCCAAAGCCCATGTGCGAGCCAGCACAGCCTGAGCCTGCAAAGCAGCCGCTGGGGATCCTGCTCCGATCTCATGGGGCACCACCCCCTCGAGATAACGCTCAAGCGGAAGCTGCTCCAGCAACGTCCAGCTGCCATAGGCGTCCGCCTGCAGACGAAACGGTCCGCGCAGAACACCACCGTTCCAACGCATGCCATCAGGAGCTTGCACTTGCAGAGGCCCCTGCAGGGTGCGTCCTCCCTCGGGCCCCTCGAGCACGGGCATCACAACACTGCTGATGCGCTGACTGACCTCACGCAGAGACACACCTGCAAGATCAAGCGCATCAGCGGGAGCCCAAACCTCCCATTCGCCTGGATGAGCCACCTGCGCCTCCACCCCCTGACCACGCCATCGCTGAGCGATTTGCTCGGCTGACTCGAAACTCGCAAAGGGTCCGGCCACACGTCGGGCCACATCGAGAGGTTCCAGGAGAGCGACGCGTCGCCAGCTGAAGCGCAGCCGGTCAACCGACGACACAAGCTTTCCGGCTTGATCCAGCAGTCGTAGTGGAGCAGCTCCCGCGCTGATCAACGTCAATTGAGCAGCCGATCGATCGGACCGAGTTCCTGCACCAAGATGATCATCGAGTGACACCCAGAGAACGGAGTTCCTGGCCGAGGGCGGCAATGGCACGCTTCGATGAGTCGGCACCACAACAGCCTCATCTTGAGCTTCAGAAGGAGGCGAAGGCTGCTCGATGACCTGGGCCTGACAACCCAGGCCCGCCCAAACCGGAAGCCAAATCCAGGGGAGAAGCTTGAAAACTGCGACTGGAGCGGAACGGGGCATCACAGCGGGCTGGACAGCTGATCTGAGCATGAACCTGAACAAAGGGTTTGGCTGAAGGCAGGTTGAGGTTCTATGTTTGTTGTTTGTGCCGCGCACTGCCAGAGAAATGCCCAAGCTCAAGACCCGCAAAGCAGCCGCCAAGCGGTTCAAAGCAACAGGCACTGGCAAATTCCTGAGACGCCGGGCGTTTCACAACCATCTGCTGGATCACAAAAGCCCGAAATTGAAACGGCACCTGAAAACGAAAGCTGTCGTTGATCGCACCGACGAAGAGCGTGTGGCCCTGATGATGCCCTACGCCTGAGACACGGACTGCTTTGCAAGCAGTAGCTGATCACATCTTCCTTTAATTCCCTTTCTCAAGACCCATGGCACGCGTTAAAAGAGGCAACGTCGCCCGTAAGCGTCGCAACAAGATTCTCCGTCTGGCTCGTGGCTTCCAAGGCAGTAACGGAACCCTCTTCCGCACCGCCAATCAGCGGGTCATGAAGGCTCTGTGCAACGCCTACCGCGATCGGCGCCGGCGCAAGCGCGACTTCCGCCGTCTGTGGATTGCCAGGATCAATGCAGCAGCTCGCATGAACGGTGTGAGCTATAGCCGTTTGATCGGTGGTCTCAAAAAAGCTGATGTGCGCATCAACCGCAAAATGCTGGCACAAATGGCCGTGGTGGACCCCTCCAGCTTCGCCAGTGTGGTGAATGCAACTCAGGGTTGAATAGCGTCCCTTTACGGGAGCTCAACCAGCCTTCATGAATTCCTTCCTGCCGCAGACCTACCTGCTTGGGCTGATTGGCTTGCTTGCTATTGCGGCCGTCATTTCAGGTCGGCAGCTTCTACGAGTTCGCCGTGATGAATTAGAGCTCATTCGTCTTGAGCAATCCGAAGCTGGGTCCTCCAAGGATGCTGGAGATTTGTATGAGCTCGCCTCCGTCCAATTACGCAAACGTCTTTATCCGAAGGCCACAGCAACATTGCGTCAGGCCGTGAAACGCCTGAACAATGAACCTCAGGAAGCTCGGGCTCTGATCCAGAACGCATTGGGATTTTCCCTGGCTGCTCAGAAGGATTTTTCAGGAGCTGTAAGGCATTACAAATTTGCCCTGCAGGCCAAGCAGGACTATCCAGTGGCCCTGAACAATCTCGCGTTTGCTCAGGAGCGTTTGCTCAACAGGGAGGAAGCAGCAGACCTTTACCGCAAAGTGCTGGCACTTGAGCCGTCGAACAAAACGGCAAAAAACCGACTCAAACGATTGGAACGCGCAGCAAGAGGCCAAACAACCAGCTCCTTCATCGAATCGCAGAAGAGCTCACCAGAGAGCTCTGACAGCAGGGGCTTCTGAACCAGGACAGCTTGGAGCCAAGCTCAGGCTGCCGCCGCGATTGGTAAGCCGTGGAGCCTGCCAGCTCGAAAGGGACATTCCCTGAAGAGCGAGGTAACTGCCACCAGGCTCGAGGTCGTCCGTGAGCTGGCTGGCAAGCGGCAACAAATCCAACTGATCCGACGATGCATTGAGATTGCCCTGCACCAGCGTGCTGATCTCGCCGATCTGCATGTTTCCTCTCAGATCAACCATCTGGCCGATGGGCTGAACACTCGCAAAGGTGAGTTTCACATCCACGCTGTTGCCACTTGAGAACGACATGTAACTGCCGCACCATTCTCTCGGCATCGACATAGCGATATTGGCGGCCCTGGCAATCGGATCAAAACGCTGAACCGAACCTTCAAGATCAAGTGGCTCCGTCAAGGCGGAGGCATCGAGAGGTAGTGACGGTTCGAACGTCGCCGGAATCTCAATCGGCGCGTTCATGTCCATAGTGATGGGCATGACAAGAACGGATGATGGCCGCAGGGTAGGTCCCTCAACCGTGGCCTGTTCGACTTCCGATCCGGTTCCCCACTAGTCCGCAGCTCATTCAATGGCTTCGACCCCGTCCAACACCGACCCACTTCTGATCGGTGGTCGGCAGTTCAACAGCAGGCTGTTCACCGGCACGGGCAAGTATCCGAATCTGGAAGCGATGCAGCAAAGCCTCGTTCGCTCCGATTGCGACATGGTGACCGTGGCCGTAAGGCGTGTGCAGACAGTGGCAGCCGGCCACGCCGGCCTGATGGATGCCATCGACTGGAAACGCATCTGGATGCTGCCTAACACCGCTGGCTGTGCCAACGCGGATGAAGCCGTGCGTGTGGCCAGGCTGGGCCGCGAGCTGGCCAAGCTGGCAGGCCAGGAAGACAACACGTTCGTGAAGCTGGAGGTGATTCCCGACAGCCGGCACCTTTTGCCGGATCCCTTCGGAACTCTTGAGGCTGCTGAACAGCTTGTGAAGGAGGGATTCACAGTGCTGCCCTACATCAATGCCGATCCGCTGCTCGCCCAACGGCTTGAAGAGGTGGGCTGCGCAACAGTGATGCCCCTGGGTTCACCGATCGGATCCGGGCAGGGGCTGCGCAACGCATCAAACATCGCACTCATCATCGAGAACGCCGGTGTTCCAGTCGTGGTGGATGCCGGGATCGGGGTCCCCAGTGAAGCCGCCGCCGCTCTGGAAATGGGCGCCGATGCCGTCTTGGTCAACAGCGCCATTGCCCTAGCGGGCAATCCTGCGGCGATGGCTGAAGCGATGGGTCAGGCGGTTCAAGCGGGCCGCACTGCTTACCTTTCTGGCCGACTGCCAAAACTCGAACAAGCCAGTGCCAGCTCTCCGACCACCGGACTGGTCAAGTAAAGACTAGTGAAGTGACATGAAGCAAGCGACATAAATGAGGTCATTAAGCAATTGCACTCATAAGGTCCGTCCAGTCACAACGGACCCATGCAGGTCACAACCGAAGACGGTGGACGTCTGAATGCCTTTGCCAAGGAGCCCCGCATGGAGGTCATGGCCAAGGAAACCAGCCGCAGCAGTGCCTCCAGAGCGTTGATCATCAGCGGCTCAGTGCTGGTGGTGGCACTGATGGCCCTAACCGTGGCGATCAGCTGAAAACCCTGTAGTAGCTTGCACCTCATTGGCGGCTCGCACGCTTCAGCAGGAGTTTGGGGTGAAAGTTCTCGTTCTCGGTGGTGACGGCTTCTGCGGCTGGCCCTGCGCCGTGAATTTGGCGGATCAGGGCCACGATGTTGTGATCGTGGACAACCTGAGTCGCCGCAAGATTGACATCGACTTGGAGGTTGAATCGCTCACACCGATTGCCAACATCGGTGATCGCCTCAAAGCCTGGGAAGAGACCGGCGGCAAGCCCATGCGCTTCGTGCACATGGATATCGCCCACGAGTACGAGCGCCTGGTTGATCTGCTCAACCAGGAAAAGCCTGAGGCGGTCGTGCACTTCGCTGAACAGCGCGCAGCTCCCTATTCGATGAAAAGCAGCGCGACCAAGCGCTACACGGTCGACAACAACGTCAACGGAACCCACAACCTATTGGCCGCCATCGTGGAATCCGGCCAAGACATTCATGTGGTCCACCTAGGAACCATGGGCGTCTACGGATACGGCTCCCACAGAGGCGCCACTATCCCTGAGGGCTACCTGAAAGTGGAAGTCCCCCAGCCGGATGGCAGTCGCTTCGAGGAGGAAATCCTCCACCCGGCAAGCCCTGGCAGCGTCTATCACATGACCAAGACGCTGGATCAGCTGCTCTTCCTCTATTACAACAAGAACGACAAAGTCCGCATCACCGACCTGCATCAGGGCATCGTCTGGGGCACAAACACAGACGCAACCGATCGCGACCCACGGCTGACCAATCGTTTTGATTACGACGGCGACTACGGAACGGTGCTCAATCGCTTCCTGATGCAGGCGGCCATTGGCTATCCACTGACCGTGCACGGCACTGGGGGCCAGACACGCGCTTTCATTCACATCCGCGACTCCGTGCGCTGCGTCCAGCTGGCCCTTGATAACCCTCCAGAACAAGGCGAACGGGTCAAGATCTTCAACCAGATGACCGAAAGCCACCAGGTGGGTGAACTGGCCAAGAAAGTTGCAGCCCTCACTGGAGCCAAGGTGAACAACCTGCCCAATCCCCGCAACGAAGCCGTTGAAAACGATCTGATCGTTGACAACCGTTGTTTCATTGAGCTCGGGCTCAACCCCACCACACTCGATGACGGCCTGTTGAAGGAAGTGGTGGAAATCGCCACCCGTTACGCCGATCGCTGCGATCGCAACCGCATCCTCTGCACCTCTGCCTGGACGAAAACCCAGGCCCAAGCCATCGGCTCCGCCTCCTGATCAGGCCCTTCCCTTGAAAATCGCCTTCTTCACCGAAACCTTCCTGCCCAAGGTCGACGGCATCGTCACCCGCCTCACCAAAACGGTGAAGCATCTGGTGGACGCCGGCGATGAGGTGATGGTGTTCTGTCCAGAAGGCTGTCCGGAGGAGTACATGGGTGCCCGCCTGATCGGTGTGCCCGCCATGCCTCTCCCGCTCTATCCGGAGCTGAAGCTGGCTCTGCCACGACCAGCTGTCTCCGAAGCGATCGACAGCTTCGCGCCAGACCTCATTCATGTTGTGAATCCAGCGGTGCTGGGGCTCGGGGGCATCTGGCTCGCCAAGACCAAATCAATCCCGCTGGTTGCCAGCTATCACACCCATCTGCCCAAGTACCTCGAGCACTACGGCATGGGCATGCTCGAGCCATTGCTGTGGGAACTGCTGAAAGCTGCCCACAACCAGGCCCTTCTGAATCTGTGCACCTCCACCGCCATGGTTCAGGAGCTGAGTGACAAGGGGATCCAGCACACGGATCTCTGGCAGCGAGGGGTGGACACCGAACTGTTCAGTCCTGAGCTGCGCAGCAATGCAATGCGCCAACGCTTGATGGGCGATCAAGACGACCGCGGTGCTCTGCTGCTCTACGTGGGCCGGCTCTCCGCCGAGAAGCAGATCGAGCGGATCAAACCTGTGCTGGAAGCTCTACCCGATACTCGTCTGGCGCTGGTCGGAGACGGACCTCACCGCCAGCAACTGGAAAAACATTTTGAAGGCACGGCCACCACATTTGTGGGCTACCTAGCCGGTGAAGAGCTGGCAAGCGCCTATGCATGCGGTGATGCTTTCCTCTTCCCCTCCAGCACTGAAACTCTCGGACTGGTGCTGCTGGAAGCAATGGCAGCCGGTTGCCCGGTGGTTGGAGCCAACCGCGGCGGCATTCCCGACATCATCACCGACGGCGTGAATGGCTGTCTCTATGAACCCGAAGGCAACGATGGAGGTGCTTCCAGCCTGATCACAGCCACGCGTCGCCTGCTCGGCAATGACATCGAACGCCAGTCACTGCGCAGAGCCGCCAGAGAAGAAGCAGAACGCTGGGGCTGGGCAGGTGCAACGGAACAATTGCGCGGCTACTACCGCAACGTTCTCCAGAAGCAGCAACTGAGCGCTGCCGCCTGAATCATTGTTTGCCGCGGGTGCGGTTCCAGACCTCCATTACCTTTTTAGCCATCGGCAGGGCATGCACTGATCCGCCGCCAGGTGTGTTCTGGGCAAAGGCCACGATCACGATCTTCCCCTCTGGATAAGGCGCGTACGTGGCGAACCAGGCATGGTCCGGTCCGCCGGTGCTGTCTTCTGCAGTTCCTGTCTTGCCTCCGGCCGGTGGAATCCCAGGACCGTTCAATCCATAACCGGTGCCATCAGACACCACCTTGCGCAGACCCTCGCGGATCTTGTTGAGCGTGGATGGTTTGATATCGACTTTTGTGCGCCGAGCAGGGTCAGTCCAGTCGAGCCCCTGATCTGCCAGATGGGGGGTGACCAGCCAGCCACCATTGGCGAACACGGAATAGGCCCTGGCCAACTGGAGAGGCGTGATCTGAACCACCGACTGCCCGATGGAAGCACTGGCCATGTCTTCCGGAATCCAGGGGGTCGTTCCGGGGTCAGCCCAGCCACGACCGGCCGCCGCCCAGTCTTCATCACCCACGAGCCCCACACTTTCCTCCCAACCGATCTCGATGCCGGTCTTCTGTTGAAAGCCCAGCGCATCCGCCGCTTTCTTCAACGCAAGGGATCCTGAGCCAACACCTACTTGGTAGAAAAAGGTGTTGCTGGAGAAACGCAAAGCATCGGCATAGCCGATACGTCCAAAGCCGGCACCGTTGTGATCAGGAAAGCAATGACCTCCGTAAGTGATGCAGGCGGTGGTGTTGAGTTGCGTATCAGCAGGAAACTTGCCGGACTCCATGCCGGCCATCGCCGTCACAGCCTTCCAGGTGCTGCCGGGGTCATAAGCATTCATAGACCGGCTGAGCAAAGGCTTTTTCGGATTGGAAAACAGTGCGTCGTACTCCTTCTGGGTGGTGACGAGCTTGGAGAAGAAATTGGGATCGAATGTGGGCTTGCTGGCCAGAGCAAGAAGGGCGCCATTGCTGGGATCCATCGCGACGATCGCACCACCAGGCTTGTCGGCCAAAGCCTGCTCCGCTGCCCTCTGTAGATCCAGATCCAGCGTGAGCTTGAGGTCCTTGCCGGCAACCGAAGGCCGATCGCCAAGATGACGCTGCACCTCGCCCATGGCATTCACTTCGAGCATCTGCCCACCCCAGGCACCGCGAAGATGGGTTTCGTAAGCTGCCTCCACGCCGATGCGCCCGATGCGATCTCGGATTTTGTATCCCTTGTCGGCGAGAGTCTTGTATTCCTGCTCCGTGATGGGCTGGGTATAGCCCAGGGCATGAGCCGCCAGGGTGCCGTGAGGGTAGAAGCGCAGGATGTCCACATCCACCTGGGCCCCCTTCAACCCCTTCGACTGTTCACGGAAACGCAGAACCTGCTCAGGTTTCAGATCGGTAGCCAGATTGATGCGATAACCGTCCCGTGCCTGTCCGCTGCCGCGGCGCTGATCCAGAACGGCCGCATCAAGACTCAGCAAGCTGGCCAGACGATCGCGCAGGTCTGGCCAGCTGGCTTCGTCCACCAAGCGAGGCTCGACATAAAGGGAGTAGGTCAATTTGCTGGAGGCCAACACCCGCCCTTTGCGATCCAGCAGCCGTCCTCGTGTCGGTGAACGAGGAACAAGGCGAATGCGATTCTCATCAGCCAGTTCGCGGTAGCGGGACCCCTCAAGCACCTGAAGCCACACCAGGCGGGAGACCATCGCCGCACTCACCAGCAGAACGAGCGCCAAAAGCACCAGTGGCTGCTGACGCAAACCGCTCTGACGCTGACCATCCCGTTGCGAGAAACCAGGACCCGCCATCCCAGTCAACTCACCTTGTTCACCAGCGCATCCAACCGCTGCAGACGCCCATCAATCCGTGCCAGAACGTCCTGCAACTGCGACGCGTCACTGTGATCCGAATCGAGACTGTCTTGCAGCGCCACAGGCTCATCCACCTCCACCTGGACAGACATCACAGGATTTCCCAGCCCGGGGCTGATCTGATCCAAGCGTTCACGAACCTCCCGAGCCGCGACTTCACCCTGCTCTCGCAGATCGCCAAGGGGATCATCCCCTCTGGCGACCGACTCAACGGCCTTGGCGGGGCCATCCGTGCGGACGCGATCGACAAACGCCAGACCCATCGGTAGAACCTCCTGCATCAGCGCAAGGCGCAGCGAATCAAGTGGTTGGCTATCGGCCATAGAGGCGGGCCTAATGATTCAACGAAGTCCAGTCTGCTCCGAAGGGAGAACAAGTGTCGGACAGGCTGAACGAGAGGACCCCAATGACCAGCCGATCACACCGGACAGCACGACAATCGCCACGATCGGAACCAAAGCATGATGCGTGGTCTCGAGGGCAATCCACTCAGACCAGCCACGCCAGAAGCGATCCCGGGCAAACCGACGCTTCTCCCGGCTTTGAAGTCGTACCCGCCTTCGGTACGACTTCTCCACCCAGCGCTCGAAGGAGCGCTTCTTGGTGATCGCCATCTTGCGCTCGACCTCAAGCAGCTGGCCTGACGTGAGCTCGGGATGAAACGTTCCGATCAGTTCCAGACTTTTCAGGAACATCTCCACCGCGCCATCCTTGATCTCCTGATCGGAGGGATCCAGCAGAGCCCACTCCAACTCTGGATAGAAACGGCCGCGATTCTGCTGGATCTGATCCTCATTCAACTGTCCAGGCTCGCGCAACCAGCGATCGGTGTTGCTGTCGAAGCGCCGCCAGTAGAGAAACGGATTGATGTAAATGGTCTTGCCAGCAAGCTGGATGCTGTCCTGCTGGAGACGTCGCTGCAGTTGCTGGTCCTGCTGTTGGGCAGCGGTCACATCCTTGAAGCCGGGGGCCAAGGTTATCGGTGCTGGCAACGGCCTACCAGCCCCCTGAAGGCACTCCTTGACACTCCCGTCGAGGGCCAACTTGGACTAGCAAAAAAGCAACTAACTCAGCCATGAACCAGCCAGTGCTGGATTTCAAAGCCTGAGCTATTCCCACTCGATGGTGCCCGGAGGCTTGCTGGTGATATCCAGCACCACACGGTTCACACCTTTCACCTCATTGACAATGCGATTGGAAATGGTCTCCATCAGGTCGTAGGGCAAGCGCGACCAGTCAGCGGTCATACCGTCTTCACTGGACACGCATCGGAGCACAATCGGCCAGGCATAGGTGCGCTTGTCACCCATCACCCCCACCGATCGCACAGGTAACAGAACAGCGAAGGCCTGCCAGATGTCGTGATACAGACCAGCCTCCTTCACCTCTTCACGCACGATCAGGTCAGCATCACGGAGGCAGTCGAGCTTCTCAGCTGTGACTTCACCAAGAATGCGAATGGCCAGACCCGGACCAGGGAAGGGATGACGACGCACTATCTCCTCAGGAAGTCCAAGTGAGCGACCCACTTTGCGCACTTCGTCTTTGAACAGCTTGCGCAGCGGTTCCACCAACTTGAACTGAAGATCCTTGGGAAGGCCACCCACGTTGTGGTGGCTCTTGATCTTCACGGCAACTCGCTCCCCGGTCTTGGGGTCAACGTTGGTTCCTGCACTCTCGATCACATCGGGATACAGCGTGCCCTGGGCCAGGTAATCAAAAGGACCGAGGCGACGACTCTCCTCTTCAAACACACGGATGAATTCGGTGCCGATGATCTTGCGTTTCTGCTCGGGGTCCGTGACGTCCTTGAGCTTGGTCAGGAATCGTTGCCGAGCCTTGATGTACTCAACGTGAATATTGAACTTGCGGTCGAAGAAGTCCATCAGGAACTCAGGCTCACCCTTCCGCATGAAGCCCTGATCAATGAACATGCAGGTGAGCTGATCACCAATGGCCTTCTTGAGCAAAAAGGCCAAGGTTGATGAATCCACGCCACCTGAGAGAGCGAGCAACACCCTCTTGTCACCCACCTGATTGCGGATCTGCCTAACAGCTTCCTCAATGAACGTTGCTGTCGTCCAATCAGGCTCGCAACCGCAAATGTGGTAAACGAAATTACGAATCATCGCCATGCCGCAGGTGGAATGGACCACCTCGGGATGGAACTGCACGCCATACAACTGGCGATCATGATTGGCAACGGCCGCCTCAGGTGTATTGGCCGTATGGGCAAGACGCACGAATCCCTCCGGCAGCGCCTCCACCGAATCCCCATGACTCATCCACATCGTGGAGCCGTTATCCACATTGGTGAGTAAGTCCGTGGGATCGTCCACTTCAAGCGGTGCTTTGCCATATTCCGCTTTACCGGTGGCTGCCACCACACGACCGCCCAACTGCTGCACCATCAGCTGCATGCCGTAACAAACGCCGAGAACAGGAATCCCCATCGACCAGATCTGTGGATCACAGAGGGGAGCACCGTCGGCGTACACCGAGCTTGGGCCACCGCTGAGGATGATCCCCTTTGGCGCGATTTGACGCAGCTCTTCAACGGATGTGCTGTAGCCCAGCACCACGGAGAACACCTCGGTCTCTCGCACCCGGCGGGCAATCAGTTCGGAGTACTGGGAGCCGAAATCAAGAATGACGATGGCCGGCTGACGCGGACCTTCAATCGGAACCTGGGACATCTCGCACGAAAGCCGTGGAACGGTAGGCCGCGAAATCGGCCGCCAATGAATCAGCGTAGAGAAGGGCCTTGACCTGAATCAGCAGCCAAAGGATGCAGTTGAACGCCGCAATGCCGAAGCATCAGTAGACCTTCAGGCCCTGCCCAACGCAGCTGACGATACCGATTGAACAAGGCTGCACCAACTCGCATGCCGGTGCAGCCATAGCGCTTCAGATAAGCCTCACTCCTGCCTTCAACCGCCTCAGCCACGGCCATCCAGAGACCCATAGCCTGCTCCAGATCATGGGCTTGCAACCAACACCAGGCCTGTTCCATCGAAGCGGTTTGAAGCAGGGCGCGAATGGATTCCAGATCGAGGCCCTGCTGCACGGCCAGAGCAGCCAACACTTCAAGACGTGCATCAGCGAGGTGGTGATGGGTGTGAAAGATCCCTCCCGCCAATTTGATCAGTTTTCCGTGATATCCGAGCAAGAGCAGCTGCCGCACTCCGGATTCAGCAGCAGCAACCAACAAGGGGCCGATCCAGTTTCCTGACTTCAGTAGCGGCTGCTGATCAGACAGTCCCAACTGCTCAGCCAGATCCAAACCGTTTTCACCAATGACAAGCGTCAACCGACCTGCGAAACCGTTCTGATCAGTGAGCTCACGCAACCGCTCACGAGCCAATTGCAACTGATCAGGGGAAGCGCTGGTCTGCACCTCAGCCTGCGTGCCAATCAATGCGAGACCATCAACCACACCGAAAGCTGAATTGCTGGTGCGCAATGCCAACTCCCGTCCGCGGGGAAACACCACCTCAACATCCAGGCCACCCAAAACTGGCAACAGATCGCTGAGATTGAGCTCAAGCAACTCACGGGCGAAACCTGAAATACACATTGACCGTTCTTGCTCCAGCCGACCAACGCCCTCGCCGGCGTGGATCTGCAATCCCTCCCCAGGGGAGCGAAGGCTCACAAGCACCCAGATCTCCAGGCCGCGGGTGAGATCCAATCCAGCACCGGGATCGCAGATGCTGATCGCCAGTGCCTTGTCACCACCATCCAGCAGCGAAGCCGCATGCAGCTCCACACGACGCAGCCCCTGTTCAGCAGGAATCCTGAGATCAACGCTCGTGGGCGCTGCGGATCCAGCAAGAACAAGCGCCGCAGCTCGCGCCGCAGCCGCCACCCAAACAGGCAGGGTCAGCCCGGATCCTGAATCGGCAAACGTTGTGGCGATGGGAAATCCTGCAGATCATTTTTTAGGATGGACGATTGGCACCCATCGAGCCCGTGCAGGACAAGCTCACCCTGATGATCCCGGGACCCACCCCGGTGCCCGAAACAGTGCTCAAGGCCATGGGACGCCACCCGATCGGCCATCGAAGCGGCGAATTCCAAGCCGTGGTGGAACGCACCAATACACAGCTGCGCTGGCTGCATCAAACCAACAGTGATGTGCTGGTCATCACCGGTAGCGGTACCGCCGCCATGGAGGCGGGAATCATCAACACACTCAGCCGCGGAGACAAGGTGCTCTGTGGTGACAACGGCAAGTTCGGCGAACGCTGGGTGAAAGTGGCGCGGGCCTACGGCCTGGATGTGGAAGTCATCAAAGCCGAGTGGGGTCAACCACTCAATCCAGACACCTTTCGCAGCGCACTGGAAGCCGACACGACCAAATCAATCAAGGCAGTGATCCTCACCCACTCCGAAACCTCCACCGGAGTGATCAATGACCTTGAGACCATTAGTGGCCATGTCAAAACCCACGGCATGGCTCTCACCATTGCGGACTGCGTCACAAGCCTTGGAGCCGCGAACGTACCAATGGATGCCTGGGGCCTTGACGTCGTGGCCTCAGGTTCCCAAAAGGGGTACATGATGCCCCCCGGCCTGAGCTTCGTTGCCATGAGCGATCGAGCTTGGAAGGCCTATGAACGCTCCGATCTTCCGAAGTTCTACCTGGACCTTGGCCCTTATCGGAAAACAGCCGCCAAGAACAGCAACCCCTTCACTCCGGCAGTGAATCTCTACTTCGCACTGGAAGCAGCGCTGGGGATGATGCAAACCGAAGGCTTGGAGGCAATTTTTGCTCGCCATTCCAGGCATCGGGCAGCTTCCCATGCAGCCATGAAGGCGATCGGTCTGCCACTGTTCGCCGAGGAAGGGTATGGCAGTCCTGCCATCACGGCTGTAGCACCGCATGGCATTGATGCGGAACAGCTACGCAAGGCTGTTAAAGACCGCTACGACATCCTGCTCGCAGGCGGTCAGGATCATCTCAAGGGCAAAGTCTTCCGGATCGGACATCTTGGATTTGTCTGTGACAGAGACGTGCTAACGGCAGTGGCAGCAATCGAATCAGTTTTGCAATCACTCGGTCTGCACAAGGGCTCGATGGGTGCTGGGTTAAGTGCAGCCTCAGAGATTTTGAGTCAGTGAAAAGCCAGAATGACTATTGAGAAGTTTCCAACATGAGATAGAATATTTGAGTGCGGGTGTAATTCAGCGGTAGAATGTCAGCTTCCCAAGCTGAACGTCGCCGGTTCAAATCCGGTCACCCGCTTTATAAATTGATAAACAATAATCTTCTAACTGCGACTACCCCAATTGGAAGTTGAAGCTCTTGGTTTAATCAGTTGAATAACCTGTGGGCCAACACTACCGGCCCTGCGTTCATGATTGAGAGCCCTCAAGATCAGTTGGGCTGACCCAACAGTATTTCCTTCGCTTGCCTGAGCGCGCGCTTGATCAAACCATTGGCGTGCTCGGATGAGCAGTTGTTCGCGATCAGGCTCCACGGATTGAAGAGGTACAGCAGATTTCAACAACGTCGTCAAAGCGACAATGCAATAATTGCATGAATAATATCAAATGGTCGCGGAAAATATCAATTCACAAAAAAGCGAAGAGTCCAAATATTTGACCCCGGGCTTCTTGCGTCTCAAGCCCGTTTCCTGTCGACAGGAGCAATCACAACTCAAGTGCCTGGTTCTTCGATATTGCCGCCCAGATCCGCGATCTGAGCACGCAACTGATCAGACCTTGATCGATCACCTCTGGTAATGGCTACAGCTAAAGCGAATTCCAGCTTTTCAAGTTGATGACCACCTTCAAAGAAACCGCTGCAATTCGCAGACGACAATCCGGGTGAACCTGGAGCGTGGGAACAACGGCTGTTGCCGGTATTGCGAGGACCAGAGGTTGAAAAGGTGGTGGATGCCATGGTCGGCTTTCTTTTTATTTTGCCACCTGTGACCAGCTTTATGCAGCTTCAGCCTCGTATTCGGACTCACTCATAGAAGGCTGAGACAACGCTCCTGCAGAGTCGGAAGCCGCATCCGAACTCAGCTGAGTGCTGTTGAGCAACTCCTGGCAATCAAGCAGCAGTTGGTCCACGTCATCGAGGCGCTGCCGTTCTTCAGCAGGCATGGTTTCTGCCTCGCTGCGCTGCTGACGGACCTGCAGCTCCAGACTCTCGAGCCTCTGTTCAAGCTTCACCAAGCGCTGCGACAAGGCGTTGAGCATCTGGGCGACATCTTCCGCCGTACGGGTGATGCGGAAGGACACAGACTGAGTCATCCGAAGACAGGCGAGTGTTGGCCTGATGACAACACATGGGTGGCCAACTCTCAAGAGCAGTGCAATGAGGCCATCCCGCTCTGCCTTCAAACTGAGAGATCTGCTGCCTGCGGGTGCCATGCCTTCTCTGATGACCCTGCTGGTGTATGCCCTGGCCGGCACTGGCATGGGACTGCTCGCCATGAAAACTGGAATTCCCGCAGCACCGCTTGCGGGCGCACTGATCGGTGCTGCAGTCGTGAGCATGAGCGGACGCGTTGAAGTTGCCGCATGGCCGCCCGGTACACGCACCGCTCTTCAAATCGGAATCGGGACTGTGATCGGCACCGGACTGACGCGAACCTCTCTTGAGCAGCTGCAACAACTCTGGAAGCCTGCGGTCCTGATCACTCTCACGCTGGTGATGACAGGTCTAGTGATTGGTCTGTGGACCAGTCGTCTGCTTGGTGTCGACCCGCTCATCACCCTGCTGGGAGCAGCGCCCGGTGGAATCAGTGGTATGAGCCTGGTCGGAGAGGATTACGGAGTTGGCGCCGCTGTTGCGGCACTGCATGCCGTACGACTGATCACCGTGCTTCTGGTCCTACCACTGGTGGTGAAACTGCTCACCCCTCTGGGACTAGGTAATTCCTGATTCCCCTCTGGACAGTCAAACGGGAGCCGATACGTTGACGCAGATCGCCTTCCCTGTCCATCAATGGCCAGCCTCCGCACCCGCCTTGCCGTCCTGCTGCCTATGGCGGGGATGCTGCTTGTAGCTGCTCCTGTTGAGGCAGCCAGCACCGACTCCAAAAAAGGGGCTGAGATTTATTGCTTCATGCGCAGCAAGGGCAATGATCACTCTGTGAGCTTCGAAGCCTCCTATGCCTTGATCAAGCGTCAGAGCCGTGGAGTGTTCAAGACATCTCCGAAGCATGCGGCCGTCATGATCACCGAAACCGTGGTGGAGGAACCCGGCAGCTATCCGGATTGCGGCCAATATCTTGGCGATCTGTTTGGAGGCAAAACCTCCAAGAAGTCCTCAAGCACCTCCAGTGAGAGCACAATCACGAGCAGTGGTTTTACCAGTGAAGCTTCAACGGACTGGGATGCTGATGATCGGTACAGCTACTGAAACCCTTGTCATTGCATAAGCCTGCGCGAGCCGATTGGCGGTCCACATGGCCGCAGTCGGTTCTCCTGATTGGTGGTCTGCTGCTCACCATCCAGGCCTGCAAGAACTCCGAGAGTCCTCAAGCTGCGTCACCAGATCCACAGGTGAAAGCATCCAGCTGCCTTGAAAACATCAATCTGGAGCGACTGGACAAAGCCCTAGGGCAGTGCAATGCGGTTGTGGCAAATCACCCTGACAATCCATTGCCACTGACCGACAGGTCATTGATCCAAACATTGATGGGGCGTGATGATGAGGCTTGCGCTGATGTGAGCCAGGCCATCTCCCTGCTGAATAGCCGGAACAAATCCAAAGACCCTCTGCTCAAGCACGAGCTGGAGGTCCGTCAGCAATCCTGCAAACATCGGGCCACCATCGCCGGCAACGGCTGACGATTCACACTGATGCGACGCGGACCCAGCAGCAACTCGATCTTGTCAGCTTTGCTCGCCACCAGACCATCCACAAGTTGATCGGCCAAACCAAGCTGAAGCCAATGGCTGGTCAGCCCACCATCCATGCCGATGCGGTGGCAACGATCCTCCGCCTGGTCAACATCGCCCGGGGTCCAGGGCCGCTCCAGAAGCACAACCTGACGTGCCCGATGCAGTGTGAATCCCAACCCTCCGCATCCATAGGTCGCCAAAAGCAGGTCGGTCCCACCAGCCTGAAAATGATCGACTGCAGCCTGTCGCTGTTCCGGTTTTTGCCGACCGGTTAACAGAACACCACCCAGCCGCTCCTGCAGAAGCTGCAGCGGTGACACGAAGGAGCTGAACAGCACGATCGCCTGACCATCAGCACGCAACTGCTCCACAAGCGCCTGAGCAGCGGGGAGCTTGAATTCGGCCGCAATCATGCGCAGGGAGGTGAGCACGGCCAGTGATTCAGCATCCGAACGCACTTCGCCGAGCTGCACGCGTCGGCGATAGTCCTCCACCACAAGACGCAGGCGGTGATCGAATCCCAACGCCTGATCAGCAGCCAGTGCAATGCCATGGCAGCGGCGCTGCTTGGCGGGCAGACCCAGCACCTGCTGCTTGCGTCGATGCAAAACCAATGGTCGGGTGAGGCGGCGCAATTCCTCCAGACGACTTGCACCATTGGCACGCCAGCGTCGCCGACCACCCTGCTCAGTCCAGTGTCCTTGGCAAAAGATCTCCTCAAAGGAACGCTGATCACGAGCCAGTGGATGATCCATGGCCGCCAGTAGCGGAAAAAACTGAATCGGTCGACCATTGCGGATGGGTGTGCCCGTGAGCATCCACACCGCCCGCAGGCGCGGATGGCGAGCCAAGCGCAACATGGCCTGGGTTCGCTGAGCCTGAAGCGACTGGGCGAAATGAGCTTCATCAACCACCAGAAGTGTTCCGGCTTCCGGAAGGTCAGCCGGCAACCGGGCCCAACTGTGCAGTGTGCACTCGAGATCGAGAGACTCAACTTCGCGCTGCCAGTGCGGATGAAGTCCCACAGGAGCGATCACCATCAAGCGCAGAGGTACGGCACGCATCAGTGCACGAGCTGCCAATAGCGACGTGAGCGTCTTTCCAAGACCCATCTCATCAGCCAGCAAGGCTCCGCGACGTGCCAGCAACCAACGAGCACCCGACCGTTGATGTGGCAGCGGTACACGGCCATCCGCTAGGGGCTGATCCAGGTCGGCACGAGCCATCAGCTCCCGGTGACGAGGAAGCGGTGGCAGTGGATGACGATGCCAGTCCAGCCAACGCAACAGATCGTCTTCAACCCGAAAACGTGAACCCAAACGGTCGAGTAGGTACTCGGCTGCGGCCAGTGGAAATTCCCAGCCATGCTGCGAACCTTTCCAGAGTCCCCGAGGCCTGATCCGGCCCATCTGCGCATGGGTGACGGCATCAAAGGGATAGGTGACCCTCACCAGTCCTGAAGGGGTCAGCCCAAGGCTGCAGCAGGACGTTGATGATGCCGTAACGACATTTCAGCAAATGCAATTGTATTGCTTCTTGTGCTCCCAGCAAGGGGCTTGAAGCTCAAAAATCACACTTCAAAAAGTGCCAAAAATGCAGCGAAGAACACATTGACGAACCCAGCGAAAGCGCCAGAATTCTTTCAACCGAACCATTCGGATGCATAACAGGGACGCGGTTTTCCTTGAAGATCTATGCCCCAAACTGCGAGTCCGAAGATGGCGTCAATCACTACATACTTACACCGGTAAAAGCTGTATTTACTGCGGAAAACAATCTGAATCGATTGATCATATTCTTCCAAGAGCCAAGGGCGGTTTAAGCACCACCGAAAACTGCGTTCCAGCCTGTCTCTCATGCAATGGGCATAAATCTGATTCTGAAGTTTTTGATTGGTATCGACGCCAACGCTTTTACGATCCGCGACGAGCCATGGCGATCCGTGCCTGGATGGATGGAGATTTGCGGCTTGCCCTGAGACTTCTGCAGTGGGCTCAACCCGAATTGAATCAAACCTCTCACGCATCAATGGCACCTGATGCTTCACTCAATCACCAGAGTCATCAGAACTGGGGCCTCGAGGCTGCCTGAAACGACTGAACCCGATCCTGCATCACCAAACTCTGCAAGCTTCTGCTGAATGATGCTGCTGACAAATTGAAGCCTGCTGTTCAGGCTGCTCGGGTGCCAGCACAAAGGCTGCACTCACCAACACCGAGGCGAAGACGGTTGCCGCCAAGCGACGCAGAGCAGTGCTCTCGCCAGTTTCCACGACCATGCTGCGATTGCCAGCACTTCGAGGCAGCATGGATGACTGAGACGACATCAGGGGAAGACAGGAACTGGTCACGGCTGCATTGCCACTGATACGTTTGTACTCATGACGGAATCACTTGTCAACCGTTGCCGATCGCTGCCCGCTGGATCCACGTTGTGCATCCTTGGGGCCGGCTTCAGTGGACGCCGGCTGGCTGCACTGGCTGAGGCCCTGAACATCAGGGTGCTCACCACGAGCAGAAACCCCGATCCCGAGAGCAGAGATCTACGTTTTGACACTGCCCAAAACCTGATACCAACCGACGCTGAGCTGGATGGCGTGACCCATCTACTGAGCACGATTCCACCTGGGCGGGATCAGAACGACCCTGTGTTGCGGACACTGGGGCCTCAGCTCAGGCAACTGCCGCTTCGTTGGGCGGGCTATCTGTCGACCACAGGCGTCTATGGCAACACAGAGGGGGCCTGGGTGAGCGAAGCGGATCCACCACAACCCGGTCAGGACCGCAGCCGCAGACGCCTGGTCTGTGAACAGGAGTGGATGAACAGTGGTCTGCCAGTGCAGATTCTGCGGTTACCAGGGATCTACGGACCAGGTCGCTCACCCCTCGCGGCTGTGAAGGCCGGCAGCCTGAAGCCTGTCCATAAGCCGGGCCAGGTGTTCTGCCGGGTGCATGTCGATGACATCGCCGCGGCCTGCCTGCACTTAATGCACTGCTCTGCTGCAGGACAGCACCCTCCCGTTGTGAACCTCTGTGATCATGAGCCCGCTCCCAGTCATGTGATGCAGCGCCATGCCGCAGACCTTTTGGACTGCGACCTGCCAGAGACTCGCAATTACACGGATGCTGAAGCTGACATGAGCGCCATGGCCCGAAGTTTCTGGGCCGAAAACCGCAGAGTGAGCAACGATCTTCTCTGCAAGACACTTGGCTACACCATGGTTCATCCCAACTTCCGCAGTGGGCTTGCCCACTGTCTGGAAGCAGAAAGACTCATGGGGAATCCGACTCAGAGCTCTTCGGGCTAAGCAGAGGAACCTGATCCAGCTTCAAGGGCTGATCAGGATCAATAAAGGTCAGACCTGCATCATGCAGCAAGCGACTCCACTGAACTTCCAGCCATCCCTCCCGAAACGCCGTTCCCAGGCCGTAGAGCAACAGGCCGATCACCAGCCAACGCAGCATGACCCCATCCATCGAATGCCATGACGCTAAGCAGCGCCTCGTAATCGCACTCGGTGATCCTGCTGGGATCGGCATGGAAGTCACGCTGAAAGCCCTGGCTGATCCCAGGCGGCCAGCGGACATGCCGATGCCTCTGCTTGTTGGCTGCAAGGCCAGCCTGCAAAAGACCGCTGACCAGCTCAGAGTGCATTCACAGGATCCCATCGCAGATCCAGATGCATTGAGCATTGAGGATTTACCCGTGCCCGGAGGGCCTCTCGAACCCGGCGACGCAGGACCAACAAGTGGAGAGGCAGGTTTCCAATGGCTGAGCAGAGCTGTGGAGCTGGTCCAACAGCAACAAGCACGGGCACTGGTGACCGCACCGATCGCGAAACATGCCTGGCATCAAGCCGGACATCGCTATCCCGGACAGACCGAACGTCTTGCGGAACTGGATGGACGCAACACTGCCTCGATGCTGTTCACGGCTGTCTCACCGGCAACCGGATGGAGGCTGAACACCTTGCTGGCCACCACACACATCCCGCTTGGACAAGTACCAGAGGTTCTCACGGCGGATCTGGTTGAACGCAAGCTCGATGAACTCGCAGGGTTCTGCCTGCGTTTCAATCCCGCTCCTCAATTGCTGGTGGCCGGCCTCAACCCGCATGCCGGAGAGCAAGGACAACTGGGAGGTGAAGAGCAGCAGTGGCTGAACCCGCTACTGGAGCGCTGGGCAAGCAAGCATCCTTGCGTGCAACTGAGAGGCCCCCTCCCTCCAGACACGTGCTGGTTGAGTGCTGCTGAAGCATGGAGCAACAGTGCTGGTCAGGTCGGACCTGATGGAATCCTGGCCTTGTATCACGATCAGGGCCTGATTCCGGTGAAGTTGCTGGCCTTCGATCAGGCCGTGAACACCACTCTGGGCTTGTCTTTTCTACGAACCTCCCCCGACCACGGCACCGGCTTCGACATCGCCGGACAAGGAGTGGCAAGAGGAACAAGCATGCTGGCCGCCATCCAGGCGGCCTGGGAACTCAGCCGGGCTTGACGCGCATCAGCACCTGACCGAATTCCACCGGGGTGCCGTTATCCACAAGGATTTCAACCACTTCACCTGCGACCTCCGCCTCCAGCTCGTTCATGAGCTTCATGGCTTCAAGAATGCAGATTGTCTGACCGGCATTGATCCGATTACCGATCTCCACGAAGGGAGCTTCACCTGGGGCAGGAGCGGTATAGAAGGTGCCGACCATTGGTGCTGTGACATCGACCAGGTCAGAACGGGAACCCGCCGCAGCCGGTGGAGCCGCTGAAGCTGATTCTCCCTGGGCGGGAACATCAACTACTGGCACCGGTGCTGGAACCTGAGCGATAGGGACCGCCTGGGCAGCCACGGCTGTAACCGGCAAGTTGCGACGAACTTCCAGACGGAAGTCGTCGCCTTCAAGGCGGAACTCCTGGATATCGCTTTCACCAAGGGCATCCAAAAGCTTGTGCAGCTGATCGTGATCGAGTTGCATAGTCAGCTGCTCTCCCGACCAAGATAGGAATCATTGCGCGTGTCCACCTTGATCTTCTCGCCTATCGAGAGAAACAGAGGAACCATCACCTGAGCACCAGTTTCAAGGATCGCAGGCTTGGTTCCACCGGTGGCAGTATCACCTTTCACACCAGGATCGGTCTGGGCGATCTCCAGCACAACGGAGTTGGGCAACTCCACTTCGAGGGGCTTCTCGTTCCACGAGACCACACTCACTTCCATGCCCTCCTTGAGGTACTTGCGGCTGTCACCGATCTGCTGAGCGGTGAGGCGAGTTTCCTCATAGCTCGACATGTCCATAAAGACATAGTCCTCACCCTCCATATAGGTGTGCTGGAGAGTGGCTTTCTCCAGAACAGCCTGAGGAAGCATCTCTCCGGCACGGAAGGTTTTGTCGACAACGCTCCCGGTCTGAACCGCCTTGAGCTTGGTGCGAACGAAGGCCGACCCTTTGCCAGGCTTCACGTGCAGGAACTCGACCACGCGCCAAACGGCACCGTCGAGCTCGATCGTGGTGCCGGTGCGAAAGTCGTTGCTGGAGATCATTCCCGCCGAACTGTTCAGGGGATCATACGGCTGTGCCAAAGTCCTTTCAGCACCTGGGGTTCTCCTTGGCGATTCGGTTGGGATTTCAACGCTTTAGCGCATGGCTTATCAGCCTGCTGATCATGGTTGGCCTGGCCTGGACCCCACCCGCCTTGGCGGGACTCCCCCAGGGAAACGCAGTGCAGGATCCAGCAGCGATCCTGCGTGATTCGTTGCCCATGAATCAGCAGGACCTGCGCGATCTTCAACATCAACTTGAAGGCACCAGTGATGACTTGCGTGCCAAGCGCTGGAGTGCTCTCGGACGCGGTCTCAAACGCACGCAATCCCTGCTGAGCAAAAGAAGGGAGGCGATCATCGCCGCGATGCCCAGCGATGATCAATCCAAAGCCGACCAGATCCTTGATGCAGTGGCCGATGACCTAAACGTTCTGCAGGAACGCATTGAAAACAAAGACAAAGCCGGGTTTATCCAGTCACGACGCAAGACCCTCAGCCAGATCGGTGATCTGGAATCACTGCTGATTGATGATCGGCTGCCTGACATCCCGTCGGAATTCGACGACCTGCCACGGCTGGCAGGCCGAGCCACCGTGGTCATCGAAACCACTGAGGGCGATCTGACGGCTGTGGTGGATGGTTACAACGCACCGCTGACTGCGGGTGCATTCATTGATCTCAGCCTGAAGGGCTTCTATGACGGCCTGCCCTTCAACCGTGCGGAAGATTTCTACATCCTGCAGAGCGGAGATCCCAAAGGACCTGACATTGGCTATGTGGATCCAAAAACCAAGCAGGAACGCCACGTGCCCTTGGAAATCCGTGTTCCCGATGAGACGGAAACTCTTTACAACCAAACCTTCGAAGACGTCGGCATGTTCAAAGCCACTCCGGTGCTTCCCTTTGCCACCCTGGGAACGCTGGGTTGGGCACACTCCGATCAGGCCCTGGATGACGGCTCATCCCAGTTCTTTCTGTTTCTCTACGAAGCAGAGCTGACACCAGCAGGGCTGAATCTGGTGGATGGGCGCAATGCAGCCTTCGGTTATGTCGTTGACGGATTCGATGTGCTCGAGGAACTGGGCGTCAACGATGAAATCAAACGGATCAAAGTAGTCGAAGGGGCCGATCGACTCCAGCAGCACGCCTGAGCTCCGTGACGGTCACACTGGCTGGGCTGGGTGAAGCGGAGCTGCTCAGGCGGCTAGCTCGCTTCGCTCCTCCTGGCCAGCTGGCTGATGACACGTGCACCTTGGCCGCCGACACCCGGCAGCTGCTTGTGAACACCGACGTACTTGTGGATGGCATTCACTTCAGTGACCGCACCACAAGTCCAGCGGATGTGGGCTGGCGGGCCGTGGCAACCAACCTGTCGGATCTGGCAGCCAGCGGCGCCGTTGCTGTGGATGGGATCACAGTGGCTCTGGTGGCACCTGGAAGCACTCCATGGAGCTGGGTTGAGGATCTGTACCGCGGTATCAGCGAAGCGCTCAACTGCTATGGAGGGATCCTGCTGGGAGGAGACTGCTCCGCAGGCACAGAAAAACTGATCTCGGTCACCGCACTCGGTCGACTCGGGCCTTTACGCCTGCATCGTGGTGATGCTTGTCCAGGCGATTGGCTCGTCACCAGCGGGCACCATGGACTAAGCCGTTTAGGGCTAGCACTGCTTCAAGGTGATCCGACTCTGAATGGCACCAGTGCACTAATGGAAGCCCTTCAACACCAGGCCATCAGCCAACATCGCCGCCCCAGACCCAGGCTGGATGCCTTAACCACCCTGATCGAGAACAAGCCTGAAAACTTGCCCTGGAGAGCCGCCGGCACGGATAGCAGTGACGGTCTCCTGGCGGCGGTGCAGGCTCTTTGCAACAGCAGTGACTGCGGAGCTCAACTCACCCATGACTGGCTTCCGCGAGCGGAAGGCTGGCCCGCTGGCGAGCTCTGGGATCAATGGTGCCTGAACGGTGGCGAGGATTTCGAATTGGTGCTGAGTCTCCCAGCCCTCTGGGCCCAACGCTGGCTTGAACATCAACCGGACAGCCGGCGGATCGGCTGCATCACCGCGGGGAGCAATCAGATCGTCTGGAGTGAGACCAGACGTCCTGTCACCGCTGCAGAGTTTGATCACTTCGGCTCTGCTCTGAATGAAACGTGACCAAAAAAAATCCCTCCCAGCGGGAGGGATTGAAAAACAGCTCAAATCCTGATTATTTCCAGTTCCTGGCCACGACCTCGGCGAGGTCCACAACTCTTTGGCTGTAGCCCCACTCGTTGTCGTACCAGGCAACGATTTTGAAGAAGTTGTCACCCATTGCAAGGGTGAGATCCGCGTCAAAAATGGTCGACTGATTCGTGCCGGCGTAGTCGCTGGACACCAAGGGCAGATCGCCGTACTTGATGATCTTGCTCATCGGACCATCAGCAGCTGCCTTGAGGATCGATTTGATCTCATCCACGGAAGACGCGCGGTTGGACTCGAATACCAGATCAACGGCTGAAACGTTCGGAGTCGGAACGCGCATTGCGATACCAGTGAACTTGCCCTTCACAGGGGGGTAGACCAGAGCCACGGCTTGGGCTGCACCCGTGGAGGTGGGGACCATGTTCACAGCAGCGGCACGAGCACGACGCAGATCGCGATGGTTGTTGTCGAGAATCCTCTGGTCACCTGTGTAACTGTGAATGGTGGTCATCAGGCCACGGTTGATGCCGATCGACTGATCGATCACTTTCACCAGCGGGGCGAGGCAGTTGGTGGTGCAGCTGGCGTTGCTGAGGATGTCGAAATCTTCATGACGGTATTGATCCTCATTCACACCGACCACGAACGTGCCGACCTTTGGGCCTTTGCCAGGAGCGGTGAGAATCACCTTCTTGGCGCCGGCCTGAATGTGCATGCTGGCCTTCTCGTCGGTGTTGAAGACACCGGTCGACTCAAGAACCAGATCCACACCCCAGTCCTTCCAGGGGCAATTGAGGGGATTGCGGTCGGAGAAGAACTTCACCTGCTTGCCATTGACGATCATCGAGTCGTCAGTGGTTTCGATCTTCACGCTGGGATCCAGCTTGCCCAGAATGGAGTCGTAGGTCAGCAGATGAGCACTGGTCTTGGGGTCCGAGGTGGCATTTACGCCCACAATCTCGATGTCGGTGTCAGCGCCACGGCTGATCCAACCCCGCATCACATTGCGACCGATTCGGCCGAATCCATTGATCGCAACGCGCAGAGTCATATGAGGAGCGGACAATCCGCAGGGAATGGCCGCTGATCATACAGAAATCGCTAATTTCCAATGAAACAGCCCCAGCTTCAAATTTTTGAGGGGGCTAGCGCGACAGTCTGCGCCGATTGGTGGTCAGCAGGAAATGCTGATTTATCGTGCGCGTCCACGGCATTTGTTCTTGAGCAGATCGCTTGACAGCCCTTCCTCAGTGCACTTCATCGGTGCAGGCGGAATCGGCATGTCTGCCCTGGCGAGAATTCTGCTCAACCGCGGTCACCAGGTGAGTGGCTCCGACCGCAAGATGTCCCCAACAATGGAAACCCTGCAGTCGCTTGGCATGGTGGCTTTCGCCTCGCAAACTGCAAATAATTTTGATGAACTGAAAACACGTGGTTTAGCCACGCCCTTGGTGGTGATCAGCAGCGCCATCCCCGAAAGCAATGCTGAACTGACCGCAGCCCGGCAATTGCAGCTAACTGTCTGGCACCGCTCCGACCTACTCGCTGCCCTGATCGATCAACAGCCGTCGATCGCAGTCGCGGGAAGTCACGGCAAAACCACCACAAGCACAGTGGTGACGTCACTTCTTCACAGCGCTGGTGAAGATCCAACCGCTGTGATTGGTGGAATCGTTCCCTGCTACGGAAGCAACGGACATGCGGGCTCGGGCCGGCTGCTAGTGGCAGAAGCCGATGAATCCGATGGCTCCCTGGTGAAATTCAACGCAACCCTGGGGGTGATTACCAACCTGGAACTGGATCACACCGATCACTACAGAGATCTCGATGATCTGATCACCACCATGCGCCGCTTCGCCGCCGGTTGCGGTCGACTGCTTGCCAATCAGGACGACCCGATCCTGAGCGAACACTTCCAAGCTGACGCCTGGTGGTCAGTGCAACGCAGCGACAATGTTGATTTCGCCGCTCTGCCGGTAGCCCTTGAAGGCGATCACACGGTTGCCGATCTATATGAACAGGCTGAGTACGTTGGCCGAATCACGTTGCCGCTGCCAGGGCTTCACAACCTGAGCAATGCCCTGGGGGCTCTCGCTGCATGTCGTTTGGAAGGAATTCCTCTCGAGCGTCTGGTGACCCACCTGAGCGAACTCAAGACACCTGGACGCCGCTTCGACTATCGGGGCGACTGGCAGGGACGTCTAGTGGTGGATGACTACGCCCATCACCCCAGTGAAGTGGCGGCGACCCTGGCGATGGCCGCTCTGATGGTGTCCAGTGGGCGAAGCCCACTGCCGCGAAGTCCAAAACGACTGTTGGCGGTCTTCCAACCGCATCGATACAGCCGCACTCAGGAATTTCAGAACGAATTCGCGGTGGCGCTCTCCAACGTCGACATCGTTGTTCTGGCTCCGGTGTTTTCAGCCGGTGAAACTCCAATCCCCGGTGTGAGCAGCGAAGCCCTGGCATCGTGCATTCAGCAACACAGTGCCGATCAGACGGTTCTGGTGGCCGACACCATGGACGAACTGGCTGATCTTGTTCGGGAGCACAGCTGTGCCGATGACCTCGTACTGGCCATGGGAGCCGGTGATGTGAACAGTCTCTGGTCACGGCTGTCACCGAACGCCTTGCAGGAGCAGACGTCATGTCAGTCGACACTGACAGCTTGAGAGACCTGAAGGAAGAGGGAATCCTGCAAGAGCAGGTGTCCCTAGCCCACTACACAACCTGGAGAGTGGGCGGACCAGCGCAATGGTTGGCCGAACCGAATCAAGCCCAGCAGATTCCCACCCTGCTCCATTGGGCGGCAAACGAAGGATTACTCGTCCGTGTGATCGGTGCAGGCTCCAATCTGCTGATTGCTGATGCAGGGCTTCCAGGACTCACTCTCTGCCTGAGACGGCTGCAGGGACTTGAACTGAACGCCCAGACCGGCAGGGTGCGGGCAAGTTCTGGTGAACCGATCCCGACCCTGGCAAGGCGTGCGGCGCGAAAAGGATTGCAAGGGCTGGAGTGGGCCGTGGGCATCCCTGGCACCGTCGGCGGAGCCGCTGTGATGAACGCCGGTGCCCAGGGTGGTTGTACCGCTGAACGGCTGCTCAGCGTGGATGTGGTTCCTCTGCAAGGCGATGATTTCAGGATCCGGAGGCTTGAGCGGGAATCGCTCGATTTCGCGTACCGCCACAGTGCTCTACAGACCCAACCCTTCCTGGTCGTGGCCGCCGAATTTCAGCTGGAAGCAGGTCATGATCCGACCGAGTTGCAAGAGCGCACCAGCGAAAATCTCAACCATCGCACCAGCACCCAGCCCTACAAGCAACCGAGCTGTGGCAGCGTCTTTCGCAATCCAGAACCTGCAAAGGCCGGTCGTTTGATCGAAGGTCTTGGCCTGAAAGGCCGCCGTGTCGGTGGGGCGCAGGTCTCTGAAGTGCACGCCAATTTCATTGTCAACACTGGAGGAGCCCGGGCTGCAGATATCCGCAGCCTGATTGGCTTGGTGCAACAGGAGGTAGCCGATGCCCACGGCATCCAGCTCCAGCCTGAAGTGAAACGACTGGGGTTCGAGATGGCGGCCTAACCTTTCGGTTCCTTCAGCGATGCCATGGCCGGGTTCGGACTTCCCAATTTTGGACAGCTCACCGAAGCCTTCCGCAAGGCACAGCAGATCCAGCAAGACGCTCAGAAACTGCAGGAAGAGCTCGATGCCATGGAGATCGAAGGCAGCAGCGAAGACGGCCGAGCCTGCATCTGGCTCTCCGGCAACCAGCAGCCCCTACGTGTGAAGTTGGATCCCAGCCTTCTGAATGAAGGGCAAGAAGCCGCTGAAGCAGCCACACTTGCCGCACTTCAATCTGCCTACGAACGCTCCACTGGAACCATGAAGGAGCGAATGCAGGAGCTCACCGGCGGGCTCGATCTCAACCTGCCCGGAATGGGCGGCTGATCTCAAGAAGCTCCTCCACAGCTTTGCGATACATGGGATAGCGCTCCCAGTCGCGAGTCACACCACAACCCGGTTCATCCCGGTGCAGGCAGTCACGGAAACGACAGGGATGTTGATCAAGCTGGACACGCAGTTCTGGGAACAGCACTTCCAGATTGGAAACATCATCCGGTAAGTCCGGACGGTTGAACCCTGGAGTGTCAGCAACCCTGGAGCCAGGAGAGAACGCATGTAATTCCACATGACGCGTGGTGTGACGCCCTCTCTGCAGACGACCTGACACCGCACCCACCCGTAACGCCAGTCCGGGCAGGAGACCATTCAGCAACGAACTCTTACCGACCCCCGAGGGGCCGCAAAGCACCGAGATCGGAACAGTGGCTAAGTGGGCGCGCAGTTCTTCCAGGCCCATTCCAGAACGAGTGGACACAAGAATCGGTTCATACCCCCATCCCTGCAAACGTTTACGCAGTTTTGACAAGGCATCGGCATCCAGCAGATCGCACTTGGTCAGCACGAGCAACACCTGCAATCCGGTCTTCTCAGCCGTGAGCAAGAACCTGCTGACCTGATCGGCATCAAAAGCAGGTTGCTCAACGGCGACCGCCACCAGGATGCATGAGGCATTAGCCACGGGAGGACGAACCAGAAAACTGCTCCGAGGTTCCACTTCCGCCACCACAGCCCTGGCGTAATCACAGTCAATGGCTTCCACACGCACACGATCACCCACATGGACCGCAGCACCACGATGGTTCAGTCGGGTGCGACGCGTGCAGAGCAAACGGGGAGGAACATCAACAGGTGGGGCCTCCAGCTCCACCTCGAGATAGTTGGCCTGCAGTGCAACGACCATGCCCGGATGCAGCTCATGGCTAATCACCGGCACAGATCACCTTCAGTCGCACCTGAACATCAGAGAGACGCTCCACATGGACCTGATGGCCATCACGTCGAAGTCCCGGAACCACCATCTCTTCTGGCTCACCAGGATCGAGATCCACCTCAAGGCACTGACCAGCAGTCATGTTCTCAAGAGTGAGCCGACAGCGAATGAAATTGAGCGGACAGGGCGTCCCACAGAGATCGAGCTGACGATCGGGGAGACGTTCCGTCATGGTCAACGCTGTCCGAACAGACGAGCAAACAGACCACTCTTGTGGTGATGGTGCTGCTCTCCCCTGGCGGAGTGATGACCGGCCAGCTCTTCGAGCAATCCCTTCTCTTCAGTGTTGAGACGAGTTGGCAGCTTCACATTGACCGTGATGCGTTGATTGCCGCGGGCCACAGGGTTGCCCAGCTTGGGAATGCCCTTGTTGTCTAGGGTGAGAACGGCATTGGGTTGAGTTCCAGCAGGAATCTCGAGGCTGGTTGGCCCGTCCACTGTGTCCACTTCGATGGTGTCACCGAGAATCGCCTGGAGATAGCTCACCTTCACTTCAGAGTGGACCGTCAATCCATCCCTCTGCAACGACGGATGGGATTTAACGGTCAGGAACACGTACAAGTCGCCAGAGGGACCACCCCGTAAGCCAGCATTGCCCTCGCCGGTCACCCTGAGACGGGTACCGGTGTCAACACCAGCAGGAATATTGATCCGCAACTTCTTGCGCACCTGAGTGACACCCTGTCCGCCACAGGCATTGCAGGGATCAGCAATCACCTGACCACTGCCATTGCAGCTGGGACATTCCGCCACTTGGGTGAAACTGCCGAAAGGGGTCCTGGTTGCCCGGCGCACCTGGCCAACACCGCCACAGGTGGAGCAAGTGGTGGGGCCACTGCCGCTCTTGGCACCGCTACCGCTGCAGGTGCTGCAGGTTTCCAAGTGAGGAACGCGAATCTCCCGCTCCTGTCCGAACACCCCCTGCTCAAAGTCGATCGTGAGGTCGTAGCGCAGGTCATCTCCCTGCTGAGGTCCACGACGGCGTTGCTGACGACCACCACCGGCGGCTCCACCGAACCCACTGAAGAAGGTTTCAAAAATATCGGCAAAGCCACCCATGTCGCCCATGTCGGGCATGCCAGCCGCGCCACCGAGTCCCGCCTCACCGAATTGGTCGTAGCGACCACGGGTCTGGGGGTCACTGAGAACCTCGTAGGCACGTCCGATCTCTTTGAAGCGATCCTCTTCGCCAGGGTCTTTGTTGATGTCGGGGTGATATTGGCGAGCCAGTCGCCGATAGGCCCGTTTGAGGGTGTCGGCATCAGCATCCCTGCTAACACCGAGTAGCTCGTAGTAATCGGCCATCAGCTGGACGTCCTGAAAATCACAGTAAAAGCAGAGGTCTGATCAACTGTTGGCATCTCCCGAAACCTCCCCTTCAGAGGCGACCTCAGCATCAGAAGTGGACGTCTCGCTGCCGGCAGCTTGTTGTGGGCCAGGCCCCATCGACACCTTGACCATGGCGTGACGCAGGACGCGGCCATCGAGGTGATAACCACGCTGCAGCTCCTCAATCACCACATCCTCTGAATGCTCTTCACTGGGCTCACGCAGCACCGCCTCGTGCAGGGTTGGATCAAACTCCTGGCCAACCACTCGCATCGGAGCAACACCCAGCTGTTTGAGCACCTCAACCAGCTGTTTGTAGAGCCCCTGATAGCTGCGGTGAAGCCCCTGCGCTTCTTCCGTCTGAGGATCGAGCTGCTGACGAGCACGCTCGAAATTGTCCACAACGGGAAGGATTTCAGTGAGGGTGCTGCAGATGAGCTGCAGCTTGAGATCATCCTGGTCGCGACTCTGACGCTTGCGGAAGTTGTCGAAGTCCGCAGCGATGCGTACGTACTGACCGCGCAACACCTCATGCTCCTCTCTGAGCGCGGAGTGCTCCTTCTCGAGCTGCTCAAGACGGGCGTCGTTGTCAACGGACTGGGTCCCTGACTCCGATTCGGCTGTCACTTCAGTGGACGCTGACTCGTCCACGACTGGTGTCGTGTCCAGAGTTTCGTTTGGCGTCACAGCAGGTTGCTGGCCGTCGGCACCAGCCGACGACGGATCCTGCGCTGGGGTGGAAGCATCGCCACTCATGCTGACCGGTTGCGAATTCACGTCTAGACATGTTGATAGGTGAGGCAGTCCTCCCACAAGCGGGGGAAGCCCGCACCTTTCTGCAACTTTGATCCGTGAGCCAAGACCGCCGGCATCTGGAACTGGAACTTCTGTAGCAGCGAATCATCCCAGGCAAGCTCCTCAGCGCCGATGAACCCTCACTGCTCCAGGAACTGGAAGCGATGGGATTTGACCGTGCACGTCACGCCGCCCTTGCAGAACGGCTGAATGAACTACTAAGTAGCCAATCCCAGGACACGTCACCTACACCTCAGACCAACGCTGAAACCACTTCCACTATTGACAGCCTGGAAGAGAAAGCGATCTCCTACTTGCAGGACTTTTCGGTGGAAGGGGTTCTGGTCGAGGATCCCGACGAGGCAACCGCACAAAACTCCGGTCCGGAAGATCTCGAGTCCAGCCTCAACGATGCTGAGCAGGCACCGGTGATCAATTTGGTGGACAGGATCCTGATGCAAGCTCTAGCGCTTGGTGCCAACGACATCCATGTGGAACCGCAGCAAGCCGGTCTTCAGCTGCGTTTCTGTCAGGACGGTGAGCTGCAGAGCTACATCGAACCCCTGCCCAACCGAATGGTTCCCGCCGTGACCTCCCGGTTCAAAATCATGGCGGATCTGGACATTGCCGAACGACGCATTGCCCAGGATGGACGCATCCGGCGGGAGCTTGCTCTCCATCGATTTGGGGGGAAGCATTCCAGAAACCTCCGGGGGTGAAGGAGAAAGCGGTCTGGGCCAGCAAGCTGGCGACGCCGGTGGATGCAGGGGTGCCAATCGTGCGCAGTCTCGATCTGATGAGCACCCAGCAGAAGCTGCCGATGTTCAAGAAAGCGCTCATCGCAGTGGGCATGGAAGTGAACCAAGGCACAGCGATGGGAGCAGCCATACACCAGTGGCCAAAAGTGTTTGACCAGCTCACCGTGGCCATGGTGGAAGCCGGTGAAGCCGGCGGGGTGCTGGATGAATCACTGAAACGGCTGGCCAAGCCTCTGGAAGACAACGCTCGCCTGCAGAACCAGATCAAGGGTGCACTCGGTTACCCCGTGGCGGTGCTGGTGATCGCCAGCCTTGTGTTCCTGGGCATGACCATTTTTCTGATTCCAACATTCGCGGGGATCTTCGAAGATCTGGGCGCTGAACTACCACTGTTCACCCAGATGATGGTGGACCTAAGCGAGCTTCTGCGCTCATCCGCAGGTCTGCTGTTTGCCGGTGGTCTGCTAGTGGCTGTATGGCTGTTCAGCCGTCATAAAGCAACTCCTAACAGCCGGCGTGTGGTGGATCGCTTGATGCTCAAAGTGCCCCTGTTCGGGGACCTAATCATGAAAACGGCAACCGCCCAGTTCTGCAGGATCTTCAGTTCATTAACCAGAGCCGGTGTTCCCATCCTGATGGCACTGGACATCTCCAGTGAAACGGCAGGCAATTCGATCATTTCCGACGCGATCCTCGACTCAAGAGCGCTGGTTCAGGAAGGGATGCTGCTGAGCACAGCTCTGACACGGCAGAAAGTGTTGCCCGACATGGCCCTGAGCATGCTTTCAATCGGCGAAGAGACCGGAGAGATGGGCCAGATGCTCAGCAAGGTGGCCGACTTCTATGAAGACGAGGTATCCGCGTCAGTCAAGGCACTGACCTTAATGCTGGAGCCGGCGATGATCGTGGTGATGGGTGGAATCGTTGGTTCGATCCCCTTGGCGATGTATCTGCCGATGTTCACCGTGTTTGATCAGATTCAGTAACCACCAGCTGGGATTCGGCAGCGGCGATGGCCTGGCCAGCAAGCCAGCCTCCACTCCAGCAAGCCTGAAAGTTGAATCCGCCGGTGACACCATCCACATCCAGCAGCTCACCGGCGACATAGAGCCCTGGACAGCGACGACTTGCCATCGTGGCCAGATTCACCTCGCCGAGGGCCACTCCACCAGCAGTGACGAACTCCTCACCAAATGGGCCGCGGCCCTGAATCAGCAGGCGCTGAGCGCAGAGAATATCGACCAGCTGGCGTTCAACCTTCAACGGCAGATCCGCCCAACGGCGCTCACCATCGACAGCAACGGCAGACAGAAAAGCCTGCCACAAGCGACGCGGCAAGTGCTCAAACGGTTTGGCCGAAATCAAGGTGCGACGTGCCATTTCCACCCGCCACTGCCGCAGTCTCTGCTCCACACCCTGACGGCCCAGGCCCCCACTCCAGTCCACCTTCAGTTCGCCCTTGTAGTGGCTGTCGTGAAGCGCTCGAGCGGCAAAAGCCGATAGTCGCAGCGTTGCCGGACCACTGAGTCCGCGATGGGTGATCAGGACCCGACCGGTTTGCCGGAAGCGCTGATCCCCGAGCTTCAGATCAAGGCTCACCTCATCAATGGCAATGCCACTGCAGGCGGCAAGTGCTTTGGACTGCAGCGACAGGCTGAACAACGAAGGAACCGGCGGCACCACGTGATGACCGAGGGACTCCGCGAGCTTTCGACCACTGGGATGACCACCGGTGGCCAACATCACATTGCGAGCCTTCAATCGCTGATCAAGCCCACGCCCATCAACCACAAAACCACCATCCCTCTGCACCTCAACCCGCTGCACCATCACCTTGGTCCGCAGCTGCACACCCACCCGAGTCGCGGCGTTCTGCAAGCAGTGAATCACCGCCTCCGAACGGTTTTGCTGCGGAAACATGCGTCCGTCTGGTTCTTCAACAAGGGTGAGGCCATGGTCATCAAACCAGGCGATCGCATCACCACAGGCGAAACGACTGAACGGACCCCGCAACGGTCGACTGCCACGGGGGTAATGGCTGGACAGTTCAGCGGGATCCCAGCAGGCATGCGTGACATTGCAGCGGCCACCACCACTGATGCGCACCTTCTGAAGTGGCTCCGGCGTGGCCTCCAGAACCACAACCTCGCGCAAACCCTGCTCAGCCGCAGTGATCGCTGCCATGTAACCAGCAGGACCACCACCGATCACAATCAGATCAAGCGGCCTGGAAGCGCAGAGCGACTCCGTTGTTGCAGTAACGCTTGCCGGTGGGCCTGGGACCGTCATTGAACACATGACCCTGGTGGCCGCCACAGCGGCTGCAGTGGTATTCCGTGCGCGGAACAATCAACTTGAAATCTACTTTCGTGTCGATGGCACCTGGCAGGGGCTGCCAGAAGCTTGGCCAACCCGTGCCACTGTCGAACTTGGCCTGCGATGAGAACAACGACAGATCGCAACCCGCACAGTGATAGATACCGGATCTCTTCTCGCTGTTGAGCTCACTGGTGAACGGGGGCTCGGTGCCTTCCCTGCGCAGCACCTGATACGAATCCGACGACAAACGTTTCTTCCATTCCTGATCGGAGAGATCCCATTTGGAATCCGATGGATCGGAGGCAGCGGCAACCTGCTTCGGAGCCCGGAAAACACCAACCAGGCCTGAAATCGTGGCGAACAACATGGAGCGCCTGCTCAATAGCCACTTTTCGAAGCTGGAGGGCATCACAGATGTCGCGTCGTTGCTTGAACCGTTCTAAACAACTCGGAACCAAGAACCAGGCAGCATGGAGGGATGGATTCCCTCACCAGAACCGATCGGGAACCTTGCTGGCGCTTCAGCATCGCTCCGATGCTGGACTGCACAGACCGGCATTTCCGCCAGTTGATGCGCCAAATCAGCTGTCATGCATTGCTGTACAGCGAAATGGTGGTAGCCCAGGCACTTCACTACACCAAGCGAAGGGAACGCCTACTCGACTTCGATGTAGAGGAGCATCCGATCGCACTGCAAGTTGGCGGCGATCAGCCATCACTGCTCGCCGAGGCCGCTCGCATGGCAGCGGACTGGGGCTATGACGAAATCAACCTCAATGTGGGCTGCCCAAGCTCTCGAGTTCAGGCCGGCAATTTTGGAGCCTGCCTAATGGCAGAACCCGAACGCGTCGCCCGCTGCGTAGAAGCGATGGTGACCGCCAGTATCCTGCCGGTGACGGTGAAACACCGGGTTGGCATTGATGATCTGGATAGCGACACCCTGCTCACTGCTTTCGTGGATCAAGTGGCCACGGCCGGTGCCACCCGCTTCAGCGTGCATGCGCGCAAAGCCTGGCTGGATGGCCTCGATCCCAAACAGAACCGCACGATCCCGCCGTTACAGCACGAGCGTGTGATCGCGCTCAAGCAACGAAGGCCCAAGCTCATAATCGAGCTCAACGGCGGACTCGATACCCCAGAGCAGTGCCTGTCTGCTCTGAATCACTGCGATGGCGCAATGGTTGGCCGGGCCGCCTATGCCCATCCTCTGCGCTGGGCAACGATGGATGCCCTGATCTATGGCGCTGCTCCACGGACCGTGAAAGCATCGGACGTGATCACAGGCCTGATGCCCCATGCCGAACGCCACCTGCAACGGGGTGGCCGTTTGTGGGATCTCTGCCGCCACCTGGTGCAGCTCGTGGAAGGGGTTCCGGGTGCCCGCCACTGGCGACGCGACCTTGGTGAGCAAGCCCAGCGCACAGGGGCAGATCTCAGCGTGCTGGAACATTCAGCCCGGCAACTCACAGATGCCGGGCTTTAAACGTTGAACTGAACGAATCGGTGACTCAACCTTCGGCGCCGCCGTAACCGCCGTAGTCATCTCCACCGCCATCACCGCCGCCGCCATAGCTGCTTCCACCACCATCGTTCGGGGAAGCACCACCACGGCGACGACTGCGTCGACCCTCTTCCACACCACCTCCGTAAGGAGAACCGGACTGATCGCCGCCGCCAGCAGCTCCACCACCGCTGTAACCGCCACCGGACGAACCGCCGCCATAGCTGCGATCTTCCCAGCCTCGGGCACCGGAGCGACGATCGCCACCACCACCGCCGCCGTAGCCACCACCACCGCCGCCGTAGCCACCGCCGCCGTAGCCACCGCCACCACCACCGCCGCCGTAGCCGCCGCCACCACGACGAGGTGCGCTACCGCGGGGCTCAGCCTTGTTGATGCGGAGGGGACGACCCATTAATTCAGCGCCCTGGAGAGCCTCGATCGCCGCGGCCTCCGCCGCTTCATCGACCATCTCCACAAAGGCGAAACCACGCTTGCGACCGGTGTCACGCTCAAGAGGAAGGGCACAGTTCGTGACCTCTCCATGAGCTGCAAACAGTTCGATCACGTCTTCCTGCTCGGCGCGGAAGGGCAGATTGCCGACAAAAATGCTCACTTGACTGCTGGACCTGAAGAGAAAGGACCCAATCGGATCAGACAAGCCATTGGTTCAGGATCCAAGGAAGGACCAACAACCTTTGGCTCTCTCAGGGTAGACCCGGTCTCGCGAAATGATCAGTGATTCGTTAACCCAAGCCGAGCGCTCCAGAGCGCCAACTGCTCCTCAACCCGTTCAAACCCAGTACCGCCCTCACTCAGGCGAGCGGCGACAACCTGACGGGGCGCGAGAGCATCAAACAGGTCAGCGTCTATCGAGGGGTGAAACTGCTGCCAACGTTCAAGGCTCAGATCGCGCAGCAACACTCCATCGCTCAGACATTGCTTCACCACGGAACCAACGATTTGATAGGCCTCGCGGAAAGGGACCTGTCGGGCCACCAGATAGTCGGCTACATCGGTGGCATTGGAGAAATCTGATCCAACAGCAGCCTCCAGCCGATCAGGACGAAAGCTCAGCCCTTCCTCGATCAGGATCGTCATCGCCTCAACGCACTGGAAGCTGGTGTTCACCACATCAAACAGCGCTTCCTTGTCTTCCTGAAAATCCTTGTTGTACGCAAGCGGCAGCCCCTTGATCATGGTCAGCAGCCCCTGCAGATGACCAAACACCCGACCACACTTGCCACGGACCAGTTCAGGAACATCAGGATTCTTCTTCTGTGGCATCAGGCTGCTGCCAGTGGCGCAACGGTCGCTCAGACGCACAAATCCGCATTCCTCCGAAGCCCAGAAGATCACCTCCTCGGCCAGACGGCTGAGGTGCACCATCAACAACGATGCTGCAGCTGAAAACTCCACAGCGAAATCGCGATCACTCACAGCATCAAGACTGTTGGCATAAATCCCCTCGAATTCCAGGGCTGCAGCAGTGCTGCGCCGATCAATCGGCACCGGCGTTCCAGCCAAGGCTGCGGCACCCAGTGGTGAGCAGTTGACCCGCTTGCGCACATCCTGAAACCGTTGACGATCCCGCTCGAGCATCTCCACGTAAGCAAGCAGGTGGTGCGCCAAACAAACGGGCTGCGCCCTCTGCAGGTGGGTGTAACCGGGAATCAGCGTGGTGCGGTGCTCAAGCGCCTGACGCAGCAGAGCGGTCTGAAACAGCCGCACCTGCGGGTCAAGCTCATCGATTCGACGACGAAGCCACAGACGCAGATCTGTACCCACCTGATCATTGCGACTGCGGCCGGTATGCAGTTTTTTTCCCACCGGCCCCAGCAGTGCAATCAACCGACGCTCGACAGCGAAGTGCACATCCTCATCGTCGAGACCGGGATTGAAGCTGCCGGCAGCCGCCTCTGCGCGGATCTGTTCCAGACCGCTGCAGAGCTGATCAGCCTCCACCGTCTCAATAACTCCGCACTCAGCCAACATGCGGGCATGGGCCACTGAACCATCCAGATCCTCTCGAAGGAGATGGATGTCGAAGCCGATCGAGGCATTGAAGCGTTCGATCGCCGGATGCAGTCCCTGTTCGAACCGGTCACTCCAGGTGGCGGAGCCTCCGCCCGTCACTCCACCTGCCATGGGCCACCCTCAACACAGATCCCTTCAGCTTGTCAGGCCGGAGACCGTGGAACCGATGGCAACATCAACCCTTCCCGAACCTTGAGAACCACCATCGAGGCATCATCCTCGAGCTGGCGATCCGGACCCACAAACCGATCAAGACGGCCGAACAACTGATCAAGGATTCCCTGCGAACCCGTACCCGAACGACAGGCGGTCTCGAGGTTGCGGATCAGGCGCGCCTCATCGAAGCGGTCACCCGTCAACCCAGGGGCTTCGGTGACGCCATCGGTGTAATACAGCAGCACATCGCCGGGTTCGAGCACCGTGGAACCACTTCCGTATTCCGCTTCAGGCTGCAGACCGATCAACAGACCAGGAGCATCCAGACGACTAATGCAGCGTTGCTGAGCCCGCCAGATCAAAGGCGGATTGTGCGCAGCATTGGCAAAGCGGAGCCGACGCGTTCGCGGATCAAAATCCGAATAAAACAGCGTCACAAAGCGGTGCGACTGGGATAGATCCTCGAGGGCGAGCTGGTTGAGGTCATGAAGGATGCGGTCCGGCGGTAATCCGCTCAGCACTTCCGCACGCAACATGCCGCGCAGCATCGTCATCAGCAGACCGGCTGGAACGCCCTTACCCATCACATCGCCCATCACCAGCGACCAACGACCTCGCTCACGCCGACGACCGATCAACTCCGGACGAGTGGGGATGAAGTCGTAGTAATCACCACCCACCTGAAAAGCCGGACGGCAACGAGCCGCCAGTTCGACCCCCTCAATCACCGGACAATGATCCGGCAGCAACTGGGCCTGAATCTCTGCACCGATGCTGAGCTGGCGATCCATTCGCTCGTGCAGGCGGGCCTCCTGGAGCATCTGATCGTTTTCGATCGCAACACCGGTGAGATCAGCCACCAGCTGCACATTGCGACGATGGGCATCACTCCAGACCAGCGATCCAGACGTGTTGAACACATAAAGACGTCCGCGCTGGCGACCTCTGGCCACCAGAGACGTTGCGAACACACCAGCCGGTCCAAGGTGACTTTGCACCAGTCGATCCAGGCCAAGCACGAGAGCATCATCGGATCCGAACCCGGCCGAACGTCCAGGCTCATGGTTGATCACCGCCTGCAATAAAGTCTCCGACCGCAAGACGGACTGCATCTGCAACTGGTCAGTCCACAGACGCCCGTCAGCTTGATAAGGGATCAGCAGTGCACCATCGACCCCGACCAGACGAGCAGCCACAACGGGCACAAGCTCAAGGAAGCGATTGAGGTTGGTAAAACTGCGCAGCGCAAAACCAATCGAAACCAGCAGCTCCTGATTGGCGCGCTGTTCCTTGGAAAGACTGTCGAGCAACTGACGCAGCGACGTTGTCGCCGTCAATGAAGGAGGCCCCGAACGAAGCGAAGAAGCCGGATGGCGCCGTGATGGATTGCTGCTCACGGCAACCCCTGGCAGAAAACGCAAGGTAGCAACTCTGACCGGAGAAAGCTGAAGGCTTCAGTTCCGCCTTGGAAACAGCCGTCAGCGACCTGCCAGCAGTGCTTCCACAAACTCGAAACTGTTGAACGGCCGCAGATCTCTGATTCCCTCCCCGGCACCGATGAAGCGGATGGGCAACCCGGCCTCGGAAGCCACCGCCAGAGCCACTCCACCTCGGGCCGTTCCATCGAGCTTGGTGATCACCACACCAGTGAGACCAACAGTTTTGGCAAAGGCCATCGCCTGCTTAAGACCGTTTTGTCCCTGACTGGCATCCAGTACGAGCAGGGATTCCACATGAGCTTCAGGAGCCAGGCGATCCACGACGCGACGAATCTTCTCCAGTTCTTCCATCAGGTTGTGTTTCGTCTGCAGGCGACCGGCCGTGTCGACCAAAACAAGATCAGTGCCCTTGGATCGGGCAGCTCCAATGGCATCGAACACCACTGCCGCTGGATCAGCATTAGAGGAAGGGTTGGCAATCACCGGCACATCACTGCGATCTCCCCAGACCTGCACCTGCTGTACCGCAGCGGCCCGGAACGTGTCGGCAGCAGCAATCATTGCCGAGTAACCACTACGCACCGCGAGGTTGGCGAGTTTTCCGAGCGTGGTGGTCTTGCCAACACCGTTCACACCGACCATCAGCCACACGTTGAGCTGATCACGCTGTGGAGCCAGCAACTTCACGCCGCTGTCGCGCGTGGGCTGGTCGAGCAGATCACGTAACTGTTCCTTGAGGAAGCGGATGCCCTCGATGGGATCCACCACCTGCTCATTCATGCGCCGTCGCAAAGCATCCAGCACCTGGTCTGTGGCCTGAACTCCAGCATCTGCGCGCAAAAGCAACGACTCGAGGTCATCAAGCACCTCCGGAGTGAGCGGGTCATCGCCGAGGTTTTCCAGCAGACCAGTGACAAAGCCCTGACGGGTCTTTTCAAGGCCCTGTCGCAGGCGGCCAAGCCAATCGATCTCTTCAAGGGTGATCTGATCAGAGCGAAGACCTTGGGCGGCAAGAACCTCTGCTGACCAGGTGAAGGTTTCGTCGAACTCGCCAAGACTGGGCTCATCGGATTGATCAGCGGTCTGCTGAGACTGAACAGGCGCGGGCTTGGCTTGCTCAACAACAACAGGGGCTGGAGCCTGCTCTAATTGCTGCTGACGTTCCTGCCGCTGGGCCGCAGCCTGCTCAAGCAGAGAGAGACCCGGTGCAGAAGCAGCAAAAGGGGCAGACGGCTGTTGCTGTGCAGACGGTTGTTGTTGAGCAGACGACAGTGGCGAATCGGGTTCCGATGCTGGAACCACAGAGTCAGGCGCAGGTGGATCAGGAGACACCACAGGCGGTTCGGCCGTCACCGGTTCAGCCGTCACCGGTTCAGCCGTCACGGACTGCGTGGTCTTCTCAAGCTCCTTCTGCGCTTTCAGACGGGCATAGGCCTGCCGTGCCCACTCAAGTGGGTCATCCTCTTCCGAAGCAACGGCCTGCACGGATTCAGCTCCAGCGGACTCCGGATCTGACTGCGGCAATTCTTCAGCCGGTGCGGTTTGTCCTGAATTGTCCTGAGCAGTTGCAGGATCGAGGGTCTGCTCAGACTTCGATGGCTGCTCAGGAGTCTGGGGAGCCTCGGCGCTTCGATTAAACCAGTCGTAAACCATTCGAATAAAAGCAGCGCCTAAGCGGTGGCGTTCTGAAGACGCCGAAGAACCCCATTAATCATGCGACGGCCCTGTTCATCGCTGTAGCGATTGGCCAGCTCCACAGCTTCACTACAGGCGACGGAAGCCGGGGTGTTCATCGAACGGAGATCAACCACTGCCAAGCGCAGGATGTCGCGATCAATGCGAGGCAGCCGACTCAGTCTCCAACCCTCCATGACGCCGTCCAGTTGATCGTCAATGTCCTGACGAGACTTCAGGACTAACTGAATGCGGCGCATGGCTTCCTGACGAACCTGTTCCTGATCAGCAAGCGCTAAGAGACGAGGCAACTCAAGACTGGCCGAAAGACCATTGAGAACTTGTTCCGCCCCTGTGAGAGTCTCGCGCAGATGGGTGCGCACAGAGGCCATGTCAGTGGAAGTACTGCCGTCCTGCAACTCGCTGTCGAGCAGCGATTGCTGAGCTTTTTCGAGATCACCAGCGCAATGATCAAGCACCTCGCGCCAGTGCTGCATCAAGCTGTCGAGTGCTTTCTGAAGCAGTATCTCGAGATTGTCCTGCGTCGCTGAGGAACGCTCTCGTTCAGCGCACTGACCGAGCACAAACAGTGCAAGCTCACGGGAGAGGGTTCGGGTCTGCATAAGCGGCGGAATGTATCGAACGAACGACTCAGGACGATGAGGGTGCCACAGATGCTCTGAGTTGAGCGATCAGACTGGAAAAACTGCGATTCACCGGCGCTTCGCGTTCATCCGGATTCACAATGCCAGCGGAAATGATGGTTCTGAACGCATCTTCAACAGAAATATCGAGTTCTCTGACTGATGCCTCAGGGACAAGCGTGTACCAACCTGTGGTGGGATTCGGCGCCGTAGGAATGAACACACTCAGCAAGTTCTGACCGAGATCGGACTGAAGAGACGGCCCCACCTGGCCTGTGACAAAACCAACGCTGTAAAGACCTTCGCGCGGGTACTCAACCAACACGACGCGTCGAAAGCGCCGTGAGTTATCGCGGAGAAACGTTTCCAGCAGCTGCTTGAGCGTTTTGTAAACGGAACCGGCGAGAGGGATGCGCTGCAGAGTTCCCTCTCCAAATTCCAGCAGCCATCGACCAACGATATTTCTCGCCATCAACCCAATCAAGAGGATTCCCATCAAGGGGACCGTCAGCCCAAGCGCCAGGTTGATCAAATCCTGGAGCAGAGGATTGAGATTGATGAATGGATTGAACTGTTTGGGGATCGATGTGACGAACGCCAGCACAAATTTGCTGACAATCGTGGAGAGCCAGATGGTGGTGGCAAGCGGAATGACCACCAGAAGACCCGCGATCAGATCGTTCTTGAGATCATTCTGAAGCCTGGCGCTAAGCGGCAGGTCAGGTCTTGGATTGGACTGAACCAAGGAACGCCGGGGGCCTGTAGCCAACTAGTCCCACCAACCTAACCAGCGGTCAGAGGACTGCGCCGAGAGCCAGCAAGACCAGCGCCACTGCCAACACAGCAGCACTGATGGTGCCGCCAAAGAAACGCTGATTCATTGTCAGACCACGTTGGCGTTCCGCCTGCTGAATCTGCTTAGTCATTTGTGAAAGCTGTTTGTCAATGAACGTCTGAGCAGCCTGAATCTTGTCCTCCTCGGTGGCATCAGCTGGAAGCTGACCTGCCTGAGCCAACTGCTCGCCGAGAACCTTCACGTTCTCTGGATTCGCCGACTGTTGACGGGCCATCTCGAGCTGACTGCGCCTTTGCTCAAGGGTCTGATCAGCCTCGCCCATCAGGGATTGATTCCCTGTAATTCCAAGCGGAATCACCGCGATCATGACCACAGCGAGAACTGCGGAAATAATGCAAACAACCCAGCGAATCGGCGTGCGCAGCTGTTGCGGGTCATCCAGACGGGACCCAATCAGCATCAGCAGCAAACCGACAAAACCCATCGGAGCCTGGCTCACAAGGCGTTCGATCAAAAGCTGTTGAAAAACCCCATCACTCCATTCAGCAGCACTGAGCACAACTCCGATCTGTAATGCGAGCAGAAGCACCAAGGTGATTCCCAACCAACGCAACAAGGGCGCGGCACGCAAAGAAGAGTCTTGGGAGGGAGCTGACACGGCACGATGCCAAAAGGGTTACCAACTTTAAGGTCGGGTTTTTGAATGTTCCAGCCAACGTTGCAGAGCTGAGCCTGGCCCTCAAACAACGGGCCAAGGAAGAGGGATTCGACCCCGTTGGCATCGCTTCACTCCCTGGTAGCCAACGTTTGCAAATGCGGACTGCAGCTTTGCAGCGCTGGCTAGAAGCAGGCCACCAAGCAGACATGAACTGGATGGCGGCACCGCGTCGCCTTTCAGCAGCAAGCCTGTTGGAGGGGGCTCAAAGCATCCTGGCGGTGGGCTTGAACTATCACGTCGCTGCCGAGCGCCATCCCAACCGTCTGGCGGTCGCCCGCTACGCCTGGGGAAGGGACTATCACCGGGTTGTGAATCAGCGACTTCGACGGGTCGGTCGCTGGCTGGAAACCATCCGACCTCAGTGTCGCTGGCGCGTCTGCGTGGATGCTGAGCCACTTCTGGACAAAGCCTGGGCAGAAGAGGCAGGCCTTGGCTGGATCGGCAAACACAGCAATGTGATCCACCCCAGGAGGGGCTCATGGATGGTGATCGGTCATCTGATCACCACAGAACATCTCCAAGCCGATCAACCAGCCAAAGCGCGGTGCGGTCAATGCCGCGCCTGTATCGAAGCTTGTCCAACCAATGCGATTACAGAACCGTTTGTGGTGGATGCACGACGCTGCATCGCTTTTCACACTCTTGAAAACCGCAATCCAGAACTGCCTGCTGCCATGGCCGAAGCCATAGGGCCCTGGGTGGCCGGATGTGACATCTGTCAGGACGTCTGCCCTTTCAATCAGGGCGCGATTCCATCCAGCGATGATCCTGATGTGCAACCGAGATCGTGGTTGCTAGACCTCCAGGCAGAGCACATCCAACGCTGGACGGACGAGGACTGGGACGAGCGGCTGCGGGGATCGGCGCTACGCCGGATCAAACCCTGGATGTGGAGACGCAATGCCGCTGCAGCGAGACCTGACAATCCCCCTAGTGTGAGCTGATTCTAGGATCAGCGATGGGAGTTCAAGCTCGTAGAAGACGGAGCTGGCATCGAGCTCTGATGATCACGATGCTGACAGGAACTCTTAGTGCTCTCAACGCTGCACCAGCGAGGGCTCTGCCCCCATACGTCTACACACCCAGCGCCCAGGAGCTGGAGGGAGCCGGTGTCGGCATCGGCCGTACCGCTGCACAATTGCTGCGCCTGGGGCAACCGGAGGAAGCAGCAAGTCTTGCTGCACTAGCGGTCAGACTCCAGCCGAATGACGAACGACTGTGGTCGGTTCTGGCTGAAGCGCAGCTGCGCAGTGATCAGCTCAAAGCGGCCGCCGGCTCACTGGCAAAGGCCAAAGCACTGAAACCGGGGAAAGCAGGACTCTGGTTTGCAGAAGCATCGATTGCACTGCGCGACGAACGTCCTGATGACGCCATCTCTCTTCTCGATGAGGGTCTACGACTAGAGCCCAAAAACGCAGGTGCCTACTTTGATCTCGGCAATGCCCGCGTGATGCAGTCGGACCTGAGACAAGCTCTAAAGGCTTTTGAACAGGCCACAACCATCAAACCCAGCTTCTGGGAAGCACTGAATAATCAAGCTCTGGTGCTGTTCGAAATGGGCAACACACCCGAAGCCATCAAGCGCTGGCGTTCCGTGCTGTCGATCAAACGCAACCCAGAGCCGATGCTGGCTCTGGCCGCTGCGCTCAATCAACAAAATCCTGGCGACGCTGAATCGCTTGAACTGGCTCGCAAAGCGCTCGCTGAAGATCCCAATTACGTGCTTCCAGGGCATCAGGAGAATCAACTCTGGGGCTCGAAACTTCGCCAGGCGACTGACGTTCTGCTGACGACACCCAGCCTCAGAGGAGTCGTCGAACGTGCTGAAGCCAATGCCGATCCCAAATCAGCTGAGTGATTCAGAACGAAGATCTGTAGGCTAAGCGCCTTCTGCCTTCTTGATTCCGGAGCGGATGGCCGAGGAGCGCGTTCAACCGATCGCCCTGCATCACGAGATGCAGCGCTCCTATCTCGAGTACGCGATGAGCGTGATCGTGGGTCGGGCCTTGCCAGATGTCCGCGACGGTCTCAAACCGGTTCAGCGCCGCATCCTGTACGCGATGCACGAGCTCGGGCTCACACCTGATCGCCCGTATCGCAAATGCGCCCGCGTCGTCGGCGACGTTCTCGGTAAATATCACCCTCACGGTGATCAGGCGGTTTACGACGCGCTGGTCAGACAGGTCCAGAACTTTTCTAGCCGCCATCCGCTGCTGGATGGCCACGGCAACTTCGGTTCCGTGGACGATGACCCACCTGCCGCAATGCGTTATACCGAAACGCGACTAGCACCGATCGCTCATGAGGCACTGCTCGATGAGATCGGCGACGACACGGTCGATTTCGCTGCCAACTTTGATGGGTCCCAGCAAGAACCGACGGTCCTGCCGGCACAGCTGCCGTTTCTGCTGCTGAACGGCTGTGCTGGCATCGCGGTGGGCATGGCCACCAGCATCCCGCCCCACAACCTCGGTGAAGTGGTGGATGGGCTTGTGGCCCTGGTGCGGAAACCGGATCTGAGCGATGAGAAATTACTGGCTCTGATCCCGGGTCCAGATTTCCCCACAGGCGGTGAAGTGCTGCTCGGCAGCGGAATCCGTGACACCTATCTGCGTGGTCGCGGCAGCATTCCGATGCGGGGCGTCGCCCACGTGGAGGAAGTGCAACCAGGAAAGGGCAAACACAAGCGCAACGCAGTGATTGTCACTGAGCTGCCCTATCAACTGAGTAAGGCTGGCTGGATCGAAAAGCTTGCTGAACAGGTCAACGACGGAAAGATCGGTGGCATTGCCGACATACGCGATGAAAGCGACCGCGAAGGCATGCGGATTGTGGTGGAGCTGAGGCGAGACGCTGATACGGACACAGTTCTCAAGGACTTGCAGCGCCGAACGTCTCTGCAAAGCAATTTCGGGGCCATCCTGCTGGCACTGGTGGACGGTCAACCTCGGCAACTTTCGCTGCGCCGAATGCTTCAGACCTTCCTGGAATATCGGGAACTGACGCTGATTCGCCGAACCAGCCATGCCCTGCGCAAAACAGAGGACCGGCTCGAGGTGGTGGAAGGCCTGATCACAGCGCTGGCTTCTTTGCAGAAAGTCATCGCCATGATTCAGGAGGCGCGCGATGCATCAACGGCCCGAGCAAGCCTGATGGTGCAACTGGATCTCAGCGAGCGACAGTCTGATGCGGTTCTGGCCATGCCCTTGCGACGGCTCACGGGGCTGGAGCAAGAGAGCCTGCACCAGGAAGCCGATGAACTGCGAGCTGAACGGCAACGACTGAAGCTGTTGCTGGACAATCGCGAACAGCTTCTGGATGCACTGGTTCAGGAGCTCCGCCAGCTGAAAAAACGCTTTGCCACCCCTCGCCGCACACGTCTAGTGGAAGGAGGTGATCACCTGATGGCGGAACGGGCAGCAAGCCAGCGCCCCAATGCCGAACTGCAACGCCGTCAGGCCCTCGATGCTCTGCCACCTGAATCGCGCATCCTGGTACAAACCGACGGTCAGGTGAAGGTGGTGAGCCCCCAGCTGCTCGGCCGATTGCACCTCAATGAAGCAGTCGATCTGGGCGACGAACCCTCCCCGGCACGACTGATCCTGCCGATCAACCCTGCACCGCGATTGCTGGCACTCACCACCAGTGGTCGGATCGCACTGGTGCGCTGGGAGTTTGCAGGTCAGCAACCTGGAGGCCTGGAGCGATTCCTACCGACAGCCTTAGAGGGCGAAACAGTGATCAACCTGCTTCGACTTCCCGCTGTTGATGACAAAGACACCAACAGCCGATCGTCTCTTGGTCTGCTGACTACAGACGGACGCTTCAAACGACTTCCACTAGATGAAATTCAGGAGCTCTCAGGGCGCGCTGCCACCATCTTGAAACTGAAGGAAGGCGTTTCACTGCTTTCAGCAATGATCTGCGAACAAGGTGGAACCGTAGCTCTAGTGAGTGACATTGGTCGAATTCTCTGCCTTCCAGTTGAAGAGCAGTGCCTGCCCTTGATGGGCAAGTTGGCCCAGGGGCCAATGACAATGCGCATGCTGCCCGGAGAAAACCTTGTGGGGGCAGTCAGCCAACCCGCTGACAGCAGCAGTTCTGAATCAAACAACAGTGGGGAGGTGCTGATCGGCACCAACAACGGTTGTCTAATTCGCGTATCCCTCAGCGAACTGCGCCGATGCAAACGTGGAGATCTAGGGGAAGTCGCAGTGAAACTGAACGCCGATCACAAAGAAAGCGAACGCCTGGTCTCAGTCTGTAAAAGCGCAGATCTGGTAGGTGTGATAACCAACAAAGGGCGCCATGCCCGCATCGAAAACACAACCATCAGCATAGATAGCAATCAACCCACGCAACTGAGATTCAAAGCAGAAGAAACACTGGTTGAGCTTGTTCCTCTAATGAGCTGAATTCATTTCAAGAACTGCAGTTCCCCTCCAGCCACTCGAAGTAGTTCTCATCAATATCTCCGGTCACATAGTGACCGTCAAAACAAGACATTTCAAGGTCCTGGATATCAGTACCTTGAACAATGCTTTTCTTGAGATTATCAACGCTCTGATACACAACATGATCGGCAGCGAGCACGTCTGCAATTTGATCAGTCGAACGTCCATGAGCTAGAAGCTCTGCCCTCGTGGGCATGTTAATTCCATACACATTGGGAAAACGAACAGGCGGCGCAGCCGATGTGAATGTGACCTGATTGGCTCCAGCGTCGCGCGCCATCTGCACAATTTCCCTGGATGTCGTACCACGAACAATGGAATCATCCACAATCAGAACATTCTTTCCAGCAAATTCAGTCCCCAAAGCATTGAGTTTTTGCCGTACTGATTTTTTTCTTTCCGCTTGTCCTGGCATGATGAACGTGCGACCCACATAACGGTTTTTATAAAATCCTTCGCGATATTCGATCCCAAGTTGTTTTGCCACCTGCATAGCAGAAGGTCTGGCTGAATCTGGAATCGGCATCACAACATCGATATCACCAGCTGGTAATGAGTCAGAAATTGTTTTTGCAAGCAGATCACCCATGCGAAGCCTTGTTTCGTAAACAGAAATTCCGTTCATAACGGAATCTGGCCTTGCGAGATAAACGTATTCAAAGGCACAGGGAACAAGCTGGGAAGACTGCGCACATTGACGTTGGTGCAAGTTGAAATCAAAGTCGATGAAGATTGCTTCACCAGGTTCAACATCACGAACAATTTCATAACCGCTGTTTTCAATCACGAGCGATTCACTCGCAACGATCCATTCATCCCGTCCATTTTTGGCACTCCTGCGGCCAAGAATTAATGGTCTGATGCCAAAAGGATCACGAAAAGCAAGAAGGCCGCGGCCTGAAATCAGAGCAATCGCTGCATAGGAGCCCTTGACTCTGCGATGCAACGACGACACGGCATCAAACAATTGATCAGGAGAAAGATCAGGACCAGTGAGATGGGATTGAATTTCAGTGGCAAGAACATTCACCAACATCTCCGTGTCGCTGGAGGAGTTGGTATGACGTCGATCAATCTTGAAAAGATCCTGTTCGAGCTGACTGGTATTGGTCAGATTGCCATTGTGAACAAAGGTGATTCCATACGGAGCGTTGACATAAAAAGGCTGGACTTCATCTTCAGCTGCAGCAGCTCCACTGGTGGCGTAACGAACATGGCCAAGACCAACATTGCCAAGAAGTTTGCGCATATCGCGCGTTCGGAATGCTTCACGAACCCGTCCACGTTGTTTATGGACGTGAAATGTATAGTTATCCATCGTGACAATTCCTGCAGAATCCTGTCCACGATGCTGAAGCAGAAGAAGATTGTCATAGATCTGCTGATTAACAGAATCAACAGAAAAAACTCCAATAATTCCACACATAACTACGACTCGCTCACAAAGTTATTCAGTGATTCAAATATGATCGTTGAATTCATAAATAAATCATCAATATGATCAGCTTGAAAGCCAAACAATGCGGGAGACAAAATCATTTCAATTTTAGCAAAGCGACACATGGTTATTCAGCAAGCTCCCCGTTGCCATCAATTCTTCGCGGTAGTGAACTGCTGTAGACATCACGACACTGCTCAACCTCCAGATTCAGACAAGGGTGATGATCAACATGAACCTGCAAGCAAGGCTGTTCGGTCACAACACCAATCCGAGTGATTGGCAGATCGTCCTGCTCAGCTAACAGCGCTTCCCATAGACCCATGCGATCTGCCTTGACCGACACCACGATCCGACTCCCACCTTCCGCAAACAGAACACGATCCAAACGCACACCCTGAACACTGAGGTCAATCTCGATTCCCAACCCCGAAGCAATCGAAGATTCCGCCAAAGCCACGCAGAGACCGCCATCGCTGCAGTCATGAGCTGAGCCCAGCAGACCGCGAGTAATCGCCTCACGCACAAGACAGCCAACCTTGGCTTCCATCGGAAGATTGGGCAAAGGTGGTCGACCAGCCAGAGACCCTGTGATCAGCTGTTGATAGGCACTGCCTGCCAATCCCAGAGAGAGATCCTCGGCGTCATCAGGGACGACACCAATGAGGTAAATGGAATCCTGAGCTTGTCGCCATCCCAGACCAATCACGGTCGCGATGTCGTCGACACCACCCACCATGCCGATCACAGGCGTGGGGTGAATCGGCTGCAGGGTGCCGTCATCTTTTTTGATCTCGTTGTAGAGCGAGACATTGCCACCGGTCACCGGGGTGTTGAGAGCTCTGCAGGCATCCGAGATACCGCGGCATGCCTTCGCAAGCTGCCAGTAGCCCTTGGGGGTTTCAGGCGAAGGAAAATTGAGATTGTCGGTGACAGCGAGAGGTTCAGCACCCACACAACTCAGATTGCGTGCAGCTTCGGCAACAGCTGCCTGGGCACCCCGTTCAGGATCCAACGCAACCCAACGATTGGGACAATCCACCGTGGCAGCCACTCCCTTGGTTGAAGCATCCAGCGATCCTTCACCCTGTTGCGGCCGAAGTCTGACCACAGCTGCGTCTGCGGATCCAGACGACACCACGGTGTTCGCCAGAACCTGCTGGTCGTACTGACGATGCACCCAGCGTTTGCTTGCAATCGTGGGATCATCCAACAAGCGCAGAAGACTCTGACTCCAGTCAGAGTCTTGGCTTGGGAGGGGAAGATCCGCTTCTGACCAACGCCACAGCTCCTGAATCTCAGCAGGAGGTTCGCTGAGCAAATCATGGTGATTGATCGGCGTGTCTTCCGCCAAAGCCCTCGAAGGGACCTCTGCAGCCACAACGCCTGCCTGAAGCACCCGAACGACAGGATCAGCTAGGACGCGACCCACGACAGCCGCCTGCAGACCCCAGCGGCGAAAACGCTCCATCAGAGGCTCTTCGCGGCCAGCACGCACCACGAACAGCATGCGCTCCTGCGATTCAGACAACAGGTATTCGTAGGCGGTCATGCCCTGCTCCCGCGCAGGAACTTTGTCGAGATCCAGCTCAATTCCCAGATCTCCTTTAGCTGCCATTTCCGAACAACTGCAGGTAAGACCAGCAGCCCCCATGTCTTGAGCGGCGACCACATCACCGCTCTGGAATGCTTCCAGACAGGCTTCAATCAACCCCTTTTCCAGAAACGGATCTCCCACCTGCACAGCGGGACGATCATCCAGAGAAGCAGAACTCAGCTCAGCACTGGCAAAACTGGCACCACCCATGCCATCACGACCGGTGGTGCTGCCCACATAAACCACGGGGTTACCAACTCCAGAAGCCCCGGACTTCACAATGTCGTCGGTCTCCATCAGACCGAGGGCCATCGCATTGACCAGAGGATTGCCGCTGTAAGAGGGATCAAAAGCCACTTCACCACCCACGGTGGGCACACCCACGCAATTGCCGTAATGGGCAATGCCAGCTACCACGCCCTGCATCAATCCAACATTGGCTGGATCATCCAGGGGGCCGAAACGCAAGGCATTCAGCAGAGCGATCGGACGAGCACCCATGGTGAAAATATCGCGGAGAATTCCACCAACACCTGTCGCGGCACCCTGAAAGGGTTCGACTGCCGAGGGGTGATTGTGGCTTTCGATCTTGAACGCGAGGCGATGGCCTCCGCCAAGATCCACCACACCGGCGTTTTCACCGGGACCCACCAGGATGCGAGGTCCCTCTGTTGGAAAACCACTGAGCAGCGGTCTGGAGTTGCGGTAACAGCAGTGCTCTGACCACATCACCCCGAACATGCCGAGTTCAGCCCGGTTGGGGTCTCGCCCTAGGCGACGTTGAATCTCGACGTAATCCTGCTGCGTGAGCCCTTCCTGGCGGAGGGCGGCCGCGACATCAAACGTCTCAGCCGCAGAAGAAGACTGGACCACAGTCAACAGGTCATCTGCACCCAGTGTTGCCGACAGCCCGACCGTGCCAATCAGATCCAGGGATCTCCATCTCGTTCCCCGAGCCGTCGGTTCTGCATGGCCGGCTCTCGATCGATCCAGTCGTCGTCATGCCAATCCTCCAGTGGATCTGAATCCATGGGTTGGGAACGATCATCAGGCCCGTTGAGATCACGGCGAGAGGGGTAGTCGTCCCAAGGAGGTTCCTCCAACCACCCCTCAAGCCGTTCACCGGCACGATCACCAAACTGTTGCAACTGCTCCCGCCAGTGACGAGACCGACGAACGAAATCCTGACGAACGCTGGCGCGCGCCTCGGGAAGATCATCCAGATCACGAAGACCAGTGGAGACCAACCCAGGCTGCTGGTCGACAATGCGATCAGGCGTGAGCCGCCAGCGGCTGCTTCCTGGCAGACGTGGATCGCTGCGAGACACCAGATAGTGCAAGATCTCTCCTGTTGAGGGAACAAAGGCGAGGTCTACAACCTGGCCAAGGCGCTCTCCAGCGACATCGAGCAAGTCGGCATCCAGCAGGGTGGGAAGCCGCTCAAGGGTGAGCTGATCAATCTCTGAAGGAGCCCCTTTCACAAACACCTGCTGATCATCGAGACCACGACACTGATCAAGTCTCCAGACAGTGCGGGAGTTACGCAGAGCGGAAGGACGACTCACCCAGCCCAACAGGCGATGCACCGGAGGATGCATCCAAGCCATCACCCCAATGCCGTGATCAAGTCCCTGATCACAACGCACACGGTGCCTGAGTAGATCGCTGAGCAGCAGTGGGTCAGGCAGCGTCAAGGTTAGGAACGAATCTGAACAGGCATCACCAGATAGGTGAGGCCTGAAGCATCATCTGATGGTGAAAGGATGGCTGGGGTTGTCGGGGCATTGCACTGCAGGCGAACGCGTTCCGAATCCATCGCTTTCAAACCATCAAGCACATAACGCACATTGAATGCGATCTGTACAGGGTCACCTTCAATCTGAGCCGATAGGGACTCGGAACCACTACCAACATCCTGAGCATCCGCACTGATCTGAACCAGACCCTTGTCAGGATCACTGCCGATGCGAACAACATTGTTGTGCTGATCAGCCAAAACAGCGATGCGTTCGAGTGAAGCCACGAAGGCCCGACGATCAAGATCAAGCGTGCGATTGAACGAATCAGGAATGAGCTGGCGGTAATTCGGGTAGGTGCCCTCAAGGGTGCGACTGGTCACCATCTGATCAGCGGCCAGAACCACAACCTGACCGCTTTCGCAAAACAGACTCACAGCATCTGTTCCTTTCCATCCCGCCATCAGACGTTCCACTTCTCTCAGGGAACGGGCCGGAAGGGTGACAGCAAGGCCAGGCTCCTCCGAAGCCTCCTGGTCTGAGAGAGCAAGAGGGTCCTGTAGTGCGTCATCAACACTAAGCACTGCCAGACGATGACCATCCGTGGAAGCAGCCTCAAGGCTGGTGCGATCAAAACGGAGATGCACCCCTGTGAGCAGCTGCTTGGCTTCGTCGGAACTGCTGGCAAACAGCGTGCTGCGCAGTGCTTTCACCAGAGCTGCTGGATCCAGTTTGAGCGCTGTGCCGTTCTCAACCAGAGGCAGCTCCGGGAAATCATCCGCAGGCATGCCGCGCATCTGGTAGCTGCCGCTCAAGCTGGTGAGTTCAACCTGTTCTCCGGCTTCATCGGTGACAAGGGTGATGGGCGAATCGCTGGAAAGACGCGAAACGATCTCACCAAACAGTCGCGCTGGCAGCGTGACCGCACCACTGGTTTCAACGGTCGCAGCCAGGGAAGTCTGAATGCCCAGATTGAGGTCAAAACCAGTGAGGCTCAACCGATCAGTGCCGGCATCCGCGGTCAGCAACACGTTGGCAAGCACCGGATGGGTCGGTCTTGCTGCAACCGCCCTGCTGACCAATTGCAGCGCAGCGTTGAGTTCCGTTTGGGAACAAACCAGTTTCATGGCGACGTTGTCCGCTGCAAGGCCTGAGGTCACCCACGGTTTCACAGGGACGCACGAAGCGCAATGGTCCAAACGAACTTGCCGTTTTTGCTGCTTATTGGCTGTTTAAGTCTTTTAGAAAAAACTAAAACAGCCGTAGTAGGGCCTGTGGAAACCGTGGAAAACCATCAAGTCCCTTGCTGACCAGCTCTTTTCTGATCACACAGGCCTGGGGAATCTTTTTGCACTGATGAGGAGAAATAGCTGTTTTTCACAGAATTAACAGCCTGGGGAAATCTGAAGGTTGATGGAGGAGGGCTTTTGAGCCTCGATCTCCACAGCTTTCAGGCATGGTTTTCCACCAGCTTCCGCAGGCAGTTCGTCATCTGGTTGCTATTCCTCTTCGCTCGTTTGACATCAAAAAACCCCTTCTTTGAAGGGGCTCGTTCGAGATGGAGACCATGTCCGGCTGAGCTGATGACTCAGAAACCCATCACTTTGGCCACCGTGTCCAGGTCGGGGTTCAGATCGGTATGGAAGGCAGCGTCGTTGTTGTTAATGGCGCAATCGGGGTCTTTGAGTCCGTTGCCTGTGAGCACGCAAACCACCGTCGCTCCTGCAGGCACTTCATCTTTGCGTTTGAGCAGACCTGCCACTGAAGCCGCGCTAGCTGGTTCGCAGAAGATGCCTTCTTGTCCTCCCAGCAGCTTGTAGGCCTGAAGGATTTCCTCATCGGTCACATCCAGGAAAGCGCCGTTGCTTGCTGCCCGTGCGGCAATGGCTTTCTCCCTGTTCACAGGATTGCCGATGCGAATCGCCGTGGCAATCGTTTCCGGATCGCTCACGGTCGTTTCGTTGACCAACGGAGCTGATCCACTGGCCTGGAACCCCATCATTCTGGGCAGAGTGCGGCTTCGGCCTGCCTGGTGATACTCCTGGAATCCCATCCAGTAGGCGGTGATGTTGCCAGCGTTGCCCATCGGGATGCATAACCAATCTGGGGCGTCACCAAGAGCGTCGATCAGTTCGAATGCGGCTGTTTTTTGGCCCTGCAGGCGATACGGGTTCACCGAATTCACCAAGGTGACTGGGTACTGATCTGACACTTCCCGCACAATGTCGAGTGCCTTATCAAAGTTGCCGCGAATGGCGAGCACCTCGGCGCCGTAGACCAGTGCCTGAGCCAGCTTTCCTTGGGCGACATATCCATCGGGGATGAGCACGAAGGCCCGCATCCCTGCCCGTCGTGCATAGGCCGCGGCTGCCGCTGATGTGTTGCCGGTACTGGCACAGATCACCGCTTCACATCCAGCCTCCTTGGCCTTGCTGATCGCCATGGTCATGCCCCGGTCCTTGAATGAACCAGTCGGGTTCAACCCGTCGTATTTCACGTAGACCTTCACCCTTTTTCCGATCCGTTCAGCGATCGCAGGCACGGGGATTAATGGGGTTGCGCCTTCCCTCAAGGTCACCACCGGAGTGGAGTTGCTCACTGGTAACCAGTTTCTGTAAGCCTCAATCAGCCCTGGCCAGTCCTGCATGACCGGGGCAGGGGAGAAACGGCGACGGAAGCTGTTGAGCAGTGACACCTGCGCAGGGCAATATTCCTCAGGAATCTATGTGGCAGGCACTGCAGTCTGGTTCAGTTGCTGCCGTCCTTCAGACCGTCCAAGGGGGAATCTGAGAAGAACTGCACCAAGCCCGCGATGGATTCTGCCTTTTGGATCACGGCAAGCAGTGCTGGGATATTCACTTCCATCACGTCCGATGGATAGGCCTCAAGAAATTTGATCGCAGTCAATCCGCCTTCACCGATCTGCAGACCGTTGATCACGCCAGCCCGGATGGCTGGAACACTCACCGAGGGAGCGGGCACTCTCAGTGGATAGATGATCCGAGCCACTCTGGTCAGAATCACATCTCCGATCCTTGTGGACATCAGTCTGCTTGTCAGCACCAGTGGCAGATTCAGCTCCTGATTGAGCAGTTTCGCCACGTCCTCAGGATCTTGACGACTCAGTTTCAGCAGGTCGACCAGTAGTCCGCGCGCTTCGCCTGTTTCAGCCAGGTAAGCGAGGTCCGCAACACTGATCGAACGGATAAAGGCCCCACTGACCAGGGCTACGTCCTTGGCGGCGTGAACGGGTTGGAAACAACTCAGTAGGCTCAGAGCCATCGCCGAACCTGTTGCCAGAGCGTGCCTGCGAAGGCGTGATCGTGCAGACATGGGCAGATCGAGTTGTGCGAAATCTAGGGGGAGACTCCTGCTGCTGCTTTGACCAGTCGGACAACTCCTCGTTCGGCCAAACCCTGTGCGAGTTCAACTCCCATGCGACGGGCGTCAGGTTCACGCATCAATCGGGGTAAGCGGCTGAATAGCAGATCTGGACTGAATCCAGGCAGTTGTTGGAGCACTTGGATCAGCTGACGGACGGGTTCAAGGTCCATATAGAAGTCCTGATCTAACTCGGCTCCTGACGCCATGAGGCGGGAGGGTTGTAACGGACGGGGTAGACGCCGGCCAAGGCGTTGCAGGGTCATCCATCCCAGTGAATCGATGCGATCGGCTGCGGTTTCAACGAGCTGATGGCGCAGCATGCCCCCATGGGTTGACACCAGGAAATCCAGAACTTGGTCCAGCAGGGCTTCCAGGTTCAGCTGATCTTGACTTGCTGCACTGGCCACAAGATTTTCTAAGCGCGTCCAGCTGAAGATGTCGCCGTCGAACAACATCTCCTTCAGGCTTTTGCGAAGCTGTGGATCAGGATCTTCCATCAGCCTGCGGGCGAAGTAGGGATAGGCAGCTCCGAGAATCTTGAAGTCGGAATCCACGCTCAGGGCAATCCCCTCCAGGGTCACCAGTGAGCGGATGATTAGTGCGTAGTAGGGCGGAACTCTGAACGGGAACTTGTACATCACCCCAGAGAGATCATCGGTGACCGCTTTGAAGTCCATGCGGCTGACACCTGCTTCCAGTGCCTGACTGAACACGGTTTCAAACGCTGGAACAATGGGCTCCAGATTCACGTCCTCAGCGAGGAAACCAAGGTTGACGAAATCCTTGGACAATTTGCCGAAATTACGATTCACCAGGTGAACCACGGCTTGGATCAATCCGGTGCGTGATTCACGCGAAACTTCGCTCATCATTCCGAAATCCAGGTAGCAGAGCCGTCCATCAGCGAGGGCCAGCAAATTGCCTGGGTGTGGATCGGCGTGAAAAAAGCCGTGCTCAAGAAGCTGTTGCAGGCTGCAGTTCACGCCCACAGACACCATGTCGTCGGGATCGATGCCCATGTCTCTCACCGCCTCCAGGTTGGTGAGCTTGACGCCATCGATCCATTCCATCGTCAGCACTCTTCGACTGGTGGCTTCTCGATAGATCTTTGGAACGGCGATGCGGGGATTCTGTTGATGCAGCTCACTGAATTTTTCCGCATTCGAGGCTTCATTGAGATAATCCATCTCTTCGAACACCCGACTGCCCAGTTCGTCAATCAGGGCAACAAGATCGCTGCGGATCAGGCCGATGTTGCTGTTGAGCCAGGCGGCGATGTTGCGCACGATGTAGAGATCAAGCGTGATCTGTTCGCGTAGACCTGGCCTCTGCACTTTCACAGCAACGCGTTGACCGTCGTGCAATGTTCCGCGATGCACCTGGCCAAGAGAGGCAGCCGAGATCGGCTCGCGTTCCAGTTGTGCGTAGATGCTGTCGACGGGAGCCCCTAGGTCCTCTTCAATGCAAGCCATGGCTAGAGCGCTGTCGAACCCTGGAAGTTGGTCCTGAAGCTGGGCAAGTTCCTCCAGGAGCACCGGAGGCACGATGTCTGGACGTGTGGAGAGAGCCTGGCCCGCTTTGATGAAGGCCGGTCCGAGTTCCACCAGCAGTTCAGCGCATTCCCGTGCCCTGCTTCGAGCCCGCTTCTGATCCTTCAGCAGCTGGAAGATCCAGTCGAAACCGATGCCGATCAGCAGCATTCCAATCGGCACCAGTGTCTGCCACAGACGCCGCAGTAGCCGTTGGGGATGACCCGCGTAGATCCGGGTGATGGCTGCCGGGTCATACGTGAGCAGACCGGCGGCTTCGATGAAATCTCCGAGTTCTTGAGGGGCCACTGGCCTCAATGCCATGTGCACCCCTTCTAAACGAGCTGAGCCGCCGCTACGGTCGGCTCCAACACCGAGGTCTGCCGTGCTAACCGGCCTGCGACTCGAGAACATCGCCTTAATCGACAGCCTTGATCTGGCATTTGATCAAGGTTTTTCTGTGCTGACCGGCGAGACGGGAGCAGGGAAGTCGATCCTTCTGGATGCTTTGGATGCCGTGCTTGGAGGTCTGCAGTCAGGTGCAGGTGCGCGTCTGTTGCGGTCCGGTTGTGACCGAGGCGTGATCGAGGCCAGTTTTCGTCCTGGCGCAGCCGCCAGCCGCTGGTTGCGCGAGCAGGAGATCAGCGATGTAGAGGAAGACTTGGTGGTGAGCCGTGAATGGCGGCGTCAGGAGGATCGCCTTAGCAGCCGCTCAAGGCTGAACGGCGTGATGGTGAATCGTCAGCAACTACTGGTGCTGCGTCCTTTGCTGATTGATCTCACTGTTCAGGGTCAAACCCAGCAGCTGGCACGTCCTGGTCAGCAGAAACTCTGGCTTGACCATCTCGGCGGAGCTTCTCTTGATGCTGAGCTCAGCCAGGTTCGTCGTCACTGGAATGATTGGCTTCGCTGTCAGTCCGAGCTTGAGCGGGTTGAAAGTGATCGGTTGCTTCTGGATCAACAGCGTGAGGAGCTGGAGCTGTTGCTGGCTGAACTCGAGCGAGCTGAGCTTGATGACCCCGAGGAAATTGATCAGCTCGAACGGGAACAGGACCGCCTTGTTCATGGGGTGCGCTTGCAGGAGGGTCTGGGTCTGTTAATCGGGCGTCTTCAGGACGGTGCTGATCAGGCACCCTCAACGCTTGATCATTTGCTGGCCTGCAGCCATGAGCTGCAGCAGATGCAGGGTCTCGATCCGTCGCTGCAGTCTTTAAGTGAGCGATGTCTTGATCTTGAATCAGGTATTCAGGATCTGATCAGGGAGCTGGAGGGTTACGGAGCCTCTTTGGACAGTGATCCCCATCGTCTGTCTCTACTTCAGGATCGTCTGGCTGAGCTCAAGCGCCTGGAACGCCGGCATGGTCAGGATCTGATCGATCTGATCAAGCGCCGCGATGAGTTGCGTGATCGTCAGCAGTCTGGTGGTGTTGATGGACTGCTTGAGCAGTTGCGCAGCCAGGAGCAGGCGGCTTGTGTCATCCGTGATCGCAGCAATGCTTCGCTGCGTTCAAAGCGATTGATTGTTGCGGCGGAGCTGCAAGAGCGGTTGATGGACCATCTCAGGCCGATGGGATTGGCCAATGTGCGTTTCGAGGTCGCTGTTGAGCCGTCTGAACCTGGCGAGAGCGGTGCGGATGCGGTGTGCTTCTTGTTTTCAGCGAATCCAGGTCAGCCCATGGCACCGCTCTCTGAAGTGGCTTCCGGGGGGGAGATGTCGCGTTTTCTGCTGGCTCTCAAGACCTGCCTGGCCGAGGTGGATGGATCCAGCACCCTCCTCTTCGATGAAATCGATACTGGAGTGAGCGGCCGTGTTAGCGGTGCGATGGCCGATTTGCTGCGCTTGTTGTCGCGCCATCGTCAGGTGTTCTGTGTCACCCATCAGCCGCTGGTGGCTGCTGCGGCTGATCATCATTTCCGCGTCAGCAAAGACGTTTGCGATGGGGTGACCAATTCGCGAGTGTCCCAACTGCGGGACACTCAGGAGCGTCAGCGTGAGCTGGCTGAACTGGCAGGCGGTGAACGCCGCGAAGCTGAGGCTTATGCAGCCAGCCTTCTGGATCAGAAAGCAGCATGAGCATCATCTGATCTCAGTAGAATCCTCAGTTCCTGAGATCCAGCCGTATGGGGCGAACCGCTCCCACATCAAAGGCCTCGTCTCCGGCGGAGCCAGTGAAACTCGCGATTGGATCAGAAGAGAACGTGATCCGCGTTCGTGGTGCTCGCCAGCACAATCTCAAGAACGTTGATCTCACCATCCCTCGTAACAAGATGGTGGTGTTCACAGGGGTGAGCGGCAGCGGTAAAAGCTCCCTGGCTTTCGACACGATTTTCGCTGAGGGTCAGCGTCGCTACGTCGAGAGTCTTTCCGCCTATGCGCGTCAGTTTCTGGGTCAGGTCGACAAGCCGGATGTTGATGCCATTGAGGGCCTTTCACCGGCGATCTCGATCGATCAGAAATCCACCAGTCACAACCCACGTTCGACTGTTGGAACTGTCACGGAGATCCAGGATTATCTGCGTTTGTTGTTCGGTCGGGCCGGCGATCCGCATTGCCCCAAGTGTGATCGTCCGATCCGGCCGCAGACCATTGATGAAATGGTCGATCAGATCCTCACCTTGCCTGAATCCACGCGGTATCAGCTGCTGGCTCCAGTTGTGCGTGGCAAGAAGGGCACTCACGCCAAATTGATCAGCGGCCTGGCCGCCGAAGGTTTTGCCCGGGTGCGGATCGATGGAGAAGTGCGCGAGCTGGCCGACAACATTGAGCTCGATAAAAACCAAAGCCACAACATTGAAGTGGTGGTGGATCGGCTTGTTGCTCGTGAGGGAATCCAGGAACGGCTCACGGACTCCCTGCGCACCTCACTGAAACGCGGAGATGGTTTGGCCATCGTTGAAGTGGTTCCTAAAAAGGACGAGCAACTTCCTGAAGGAGTCGATCGGGAGCGTTTGTTCTCCGAGAATTTCGCCTGCCCCGAGCACGGGGCGATCATGGAAGAGCTTTCACCAAGGCTGTTCTCGTTCAACAGTCCTTACGGTGCTTGCGAGGCTTGTCACGGTATCGGCCACCTGCGCAAGTTCACACCTGAGCGCGTGGTTCCAGATCCCTCACTGCCTGTTTACGCCGCAGTGGCTCCCTGGGCCGAGAAAGACAACTCTTATTACTTCTCCCTGCTGTATTCCGTTGGGGAGGCCTTTGGGTTCGAGATCAAGACTCCTTGGAAGGACCTGTCTGAAGAGCAGCAGGATGTGCTGCTCAATGGCAGTCGCGAACCGATCCTGATTCAGGCCGATAGCCGTTATCGCAAGGGAACTGGTGCCTATCAGCGTCCTTTTGAGGGGATCCTGCCGATTCTTGAGCGGCAGTTGCGTGATGCCAGTGGTGAGGCCCAGCGTCAGAAGCTGGAGAAATATCTGGAACTGGTTCCCTGCTCCAGTTGTGCAGGCAAACGATTGCGTCCTGAGGCATTGGCCGTGCGCATGGGCTGCTTCCGAATTACGGATCTCACTGCTGTGAGCGTGGGCCAGACCCTTGACCGGATTGAGCAGTTGATGGGTGAGGGTGCTTTTGAGGGCAGTGAACCACTGCTCACGAACCGTCAGATGCAGATCGGAGATCTCGTGCTGCGCGAGATCCGCATGCGATTGCGTTTTCTGCTGGATGTTGGTCTCGACTATCTGAGCCTCGATCGGCCGGCGATGACGCTGTCCGGTGGTGAGGCGCAGCGAATCCGTCTGGCGACTCAGATCGGTGCCGGCCTCACCGGAGTGCTGTACGTGCTCGATGAACCGAGCATTGGTTTGCACCAGCGAGACAACGATCGCCTGCTCGCCACCCTCGAGCGTCTCCGTGATCTGGGGAACACGCTGGTGGTTGTGGAACACGATGAAGACACCATTCGCGCTGCCGATCACCTGGTGGATATCGGTCCAGGAGCCGGTGTGCACGGAGGCCACATCGTGGCGGAGGGATCTCTGGAAGATCTCCTGAACGCGGAGGACTCCGTGACAGGTGCCTATCTCAGTGGTGAGCGAAGCATTCCCACGCCTCCGGAACGGCGCTCGGCAGGGACTCGCAGCCTCAAGCTGCTCAACTGCAATCGCAACAATCTCAAAGACCTGAGTGTGGAGTTTCCGCTCGGACGCCTGGTCTCCATCACTGGAGTGAGCGGTAGCGGCAAGAGCACGTTGGTGAATGAGTTGCTTCACCCTGCGCTGGAGAATGGCCTCGGCCACAAGGTGCCTTTCCCCAACGGTCTCGGCGAGATGCGTGGCCTCAAGTCGATCGACAAGGTGATCGTGATTGATCAGTCACCGATCGGCAGGACTCCCCGTTCCAATCCCGCCACCTACACCGGTGCCTTTGATCCGATTCGTCAGGTGTTCGCAGCCACGGTTGAAGCGAAGGCCCGCGGTTATCAGGTGGGTCAGTTCAGTTTCAACGTCAAGGGCGGACGCTGCGAAGCCTGTCGTGGTCAGGGGGTCAATGTGATTGAGATGAATTTCCTGCCGGATGTGTACGTGCAGTGCGACGTGTGCAAGGGCGCCCGATTCAATCGTGAGACGCTTCAGGTCACCTACAAGGGGCACACCATCGCCGACGTTCTGGAGATGACCGTTGAGCAGGCGGCCGACGTGTTTTCTGCCATTCCGCAGGCGGCTGACCGACTACGGACCCTGGTGGATGTGGGTCTTGGGTACGTGAAGCTGGGTCAGCCGGCACCCACGCTCTCCGGCGGTGAGGCGCAACGGGTGAAGTTGGCCACTGAACTGTCCCGCAGGGCCACCGGCAAGACGCTGTACCTGATTGATGAGCCCACTACTGGCCTGAGTTTCTATGACGTGCACAAGCTGATGGATGTGATGCAGCGTCTTGTGGACAAAGGGAATTCGATTATCTGCATTGAACACAATCTCGATGTGATTCGTTGTTCCGACTGGTTGATCGATCTCGGTCCCGAGGGTGGTGATCGCGGTGGAGAGTTGGTGGCTTGTGGAACGCCGGAAGAGTTGGCCCAGCACCCAACCAGTCACACCGGTCGCTACCTCGCCAGAGTTCTGAAGCAACATCCCCCTCAGAGTGCTCCTCTGGCGGCATGACGTCCTTCCCGTATTTCCGCTTGCGTGGCTTGGCTGCAGCCTTGGCTTCGCTGCTGGTCGCCCAACCGGTGGAAGCGGTTGAGCGGCTCACCTTCACCTTGCCTTTGCTGGATGAAAGCATCAGCTTGGATTTGAGTCGGTCCACCAATGCTCGGGAGTTGATCGATTCCAATCCAGATCTTCAGGAGCTGGATTTGGCAGGCGATGGATCAGTGCAGAAGCTGATTGAATCGCTGCTGACGGCCCCTCTTCCTGAAGAAACCAGCGGCATTGTTCGCCAATCTCTTGGCCATCCCCTTTTTCAACAGCTGCTTTTGGCTGTTTCCGAATTGGTTGAGGTCAAGGGTCTTCCAACCGACACCAGCGGACGCATGGTGTCTGAGGCTTTGGCCGCGGCCTATCGGGATGAGCAGCCCCATTTACTGGGATTTCTGCGTCAAGTTCCGGGAGACGAGCTCTCGATCAATTTGCAGGCGCTCGCTTTCTACGCCAAAAGACTCAGAGCCAACCAGGACGATGCACGGGCCCTGGTGCAAAAGGGCACCGCAGCCAAGCCTGTGTCTTCAACGATCGTCTCTGCAGCGGCATCCGGTTGGACCCGCAGGCAACGCTCCGTTGCGGTGAACCATCGTCCGCAGCCTTTACAGGTCACGGAGATCTTCCCCACCGCAAGCTCCAATGGTCGATTGGTGGTGATCTCCCATGGGCTTTGGGATGAACCGTCCAGTTTTGAGGGTTGGGCCTACCTGCTTGCTGCCCATGGATACTCCGTGTTGCTTCCAGATCACCCGGGCAGTGATGCAAAGCAGCAGGAGTTGATGATCAAGGGCAAACAGCCTCCGCCGGCTTCGGAAGAACTGCGTTTGCGTCCTATGGATGTCACGGCCGTGATTGATGCGGTCGAAACCGGCAATCTGCTTTCCGGTTCCTCTGTGCAAACCGATTCCGTTGCGGTTGTGGGTCATTCCTGGGGTGCCACCGCGGCTCTGCAGCTGGGTGGTCTTCAGACCACAAGCCGAAAGCTGAGTGCCCGTTGTCAGGATCCACGTGATCCAGACCGCAACCTCAGCTGGGTTTTGCAGTGCAGCTGGCTCAAAGGTGCCGATCAAGGCTCGTTTTCTGATCTGAGGGTTCGGACAGCGGTTGTGGTCAGTCCTCCTCTGCGACTGCTGTTCGACGAAGCCAGTGGCCCGTCGATGCATGCCAAGGTGCTGCTTGTGAGCGGGACCCGCGATTGGGTTGTTCCATCGGATCCTGAAGCGGTCGTTCCGCTTCGCAATGGTCAGCCTTTGGCCAATGGTCACCGCATTGTGCTGGCTTCAGGTGGTGATCATTTCAATCTCTGGGCTCCTGTGGGTGCTGAAGAACCACCGATCCTGGGACCTTTGATCCTTGCTTGGATCAATGATCATCTGGGAATCACTGATTCGCTCAGCTTCCAGGGCGGTGGTTGGGGTCATCAACGTGTGCCACTGATGGATGTCACCAGCCAATTATGAAAATTCTTTACGCCATATCAGTGTTGTAAACAAGACTTTTTTGTCTGCATTTCTACATCCAAAAAATTCTCAAGTCACAGTGCTGGTCGGCCTTAAACCACCTTGAAGGCAAGCGATCTGGGCATGTTTTTGCATTGCCATCTTTCAGTTATCAGATTGTTTTTATCTTTTCGAAGTTCTAGATCACCTAACCCTTGATCGGACACCAGGACCTGTTCCTGAACGTGTTGGAGGTCTTGTGGGACTGAAGCTGCTACATCTTCATCTCCATGGCTTATTTCGCTCGCAGGATTTGGAGCTTGGCCGTGATGCGGACACTGGAGGTCAGACCCTCTACGTGTTGGAACTGGCCCGCAGCCTGGCCAATCGCGCCGAGGTGGCTCATGTCGAGGTCGTCACGCGGCTGATTCAGGATCGGCGAGTGTCTCTTGACTATTCCAAACCTCTCGAGCCGATTGCACCTGGTGCATCGATCCGACGATTCAGTTTTGGTCCTCGGCGTTATTTGCGTAAGGAACAGCTTTGGCCGTATCTCGATGAGCTGGCCGATCAGCTGGTTCGTCATCTCCGTGCCAGCGACAATCGTCCCGACTGGATTCACGCCCATTACGCCGATGCCGGCTATGTGGGGGCCCTGGTCAGTCGACGTCTTGGAATTCCCCTTGCCTATACAGGCCATTCCTTAGGACGTGAGAAGTTGCGCCGTCTGCTTGCGGCTGGTGGAGAGCATGAACAGATCGAGCAGAATTATTCGATCAGTCGGCGCATCGATGCTGAGGAACTGGCTCTTGCTCATTCCGATCTGGTGATCACCAGCACGCGACAGGAGCGTGATGAGCAATACGCCCGTTATGGCTGCTTCAAACCTGACCATGCGGAGGTCGTGCCACCGGGTGTCGATAGCAGACGTTTTCATCCTCAAGGCAACTCTGATGAGTTCACTGAGGTGTCAGAGCTCTTGAGTTCATTTCTGAGGGAGCCTGAGCGTCCACCTTTGCTGGCCATTTGCCGTGCAGACCGGCGCAAAAACATCCCTGCGCTCGTTGAAGCATTCGGTCGATCCGCGGTCCTTCGGCAGCGTCACAACCTGGTGCTCGTGCTTGGCAATCGTGATGACTCTCGCCAGATGGACCGTCAGCAGCGGGAGGTTTTTCAGCAGATCTTTGATCTGGTTGACCGTTATGACCTCTACGGGTCCGTTGCCTATCCCAAGCACCATCGCCGTGATCAAGTCCCGGCCATCTACCGCTGGGCCGCGGCTCAACGCGGTTTGTTCGTCAATCCAGCATTGACCGAGCCTTTCGGTCTCACGCTGCTTGAGGCTGCGGCATCAGGTGTGCCGATGGTCGCCACCGATGACGGGGGGCCTCGAGAGATTCTGAGTCGTTGTGACAACGGACTTGTCGTTGACGTGACCGACCGGGAATCGCTCCAGGATGGATTGGAGCGTGCCGGTGCTGATCGCGACCGCTGGCGGCGGTGGAGCGACAACGGCGTCGAGGCTGTCAGCCGTCACTACAGCTGGGATGCTCATGTCTGCGGTTACCTGGCGCTAATGCAGGAGCGTCTGAAGCGCTCGAGCACGGTGACTGTTTCCTCGCAACTGTTGGCGACGCCATCGGGGCTGAGTCCTTTCGGCTCCCGTCTGCTGCTGCTGGATCTCGATAGCAGTCTTGAACAGCCGGATCTCAAGGATCTGCAGAGTCTGCGTCAACAGCTGATGGCACCGACTGCCCAAGCTGCCCAGACCAGCTTCGGCATCACCACTGGACGGCCTCTCGGTGTGGCCCGGCAGCGTTTCGCGGAGCTTCATTTGCCTGACCCGCAGGTCTGGATCACTCAGGCGGGCACACAGATCCACTACGGCCAAGAGGAGCAGGCGGATCGCTTCTGGCAGGCTCAGATCAGCGTTGACTGGCAGCGCGAGTCCGTGGAGCAGACCCTCTCCGACCTTGGCGATCACATCAAACTGCAGAAACCTGAGCACCAGGGTCAGTTCAAGGTCAGTTATCTGCTGGAGCAACCGGGCCCTTCCGTGTTGCCGCTGATTCGCCAGCGTTTGCGCCAGAGCGGCCTGCCTGCAAGGCCTCAATTGCGCTGTCACTGGTTCCTTGATGTGCTTCCCATGCGGGCCTCGCTGAGCGAGGCGATTCGGTTCCTATCGCTGCGCTGGGGTTTGCCTCTGGAACACATTCTTGTGGTGGCCAGTCAGCAGGGCGATGCGGAGCTGGTCCAAGGTCTGCCGGCGGCTGTGGTGACTGCCGATCATGACCCCTGTCTCGATGGCTGTCGCCATCAGCAGCGGGTTTATTTCGCCAATCGGTCGCGCTTGATGGGTGTGCTGGAGGGTCTCCAGCACTACCGCTTCCTCAACGCACGGTCCCGACTGGATTAGGCCTCGATCTGAAGGGTCACAGCAGCAGCGCTGTGATCGGCCTTTGCCTGGGCATCAGCTCGGTGGTCGCCGCAAGCCAGAGCCACACCCATGCGCCGGCCGGGGCGGGCCTCTTCTTTTCCGAACAACAACACTTGGGTGTCGGGTTCACTCAGCGCTGACTCCAGACCGCTGAAGCTCACCCGGCTGCCATGGCGGTCCGCAAGGATCACTCTGCTAGCAGCCGCTGTTGCACAACGGATCATTGGGATCGGCAAACCAAGCACAGCTCTCAGATGCAGTTCGAACTCGCTGAGGTTTTGGCTGATCAGAGTGACAAGACCCGTGTCATGGGGACGGGGGGACAGCTCTGAAAAAATCACCTCATCACCGCAGAGAAAAAACTCCACTCCGAACAGACCGACCCCTCCCAGGTTGTCGGTCACGGTGCGGGCCATGGTCTGCGCCTTGTGCAACTGCTCTTCGCTCAGCTGGGCCGGCTGCCAGCTGCATTGATAGTCACCATTGGCCTGTTCATGTCCGATCGGTGGACAGAACAGGGTGGATCCGTCGCGTTGGCGGATTGTGAGCAGGGTGATTTCCTGATCAAAGTGCAGGAACTCTTCCACGATCACCTGGTTGGAGGTGCCACGTGCATTGGCCATGGCCGCTTCCCAGGCTTGATCAAGATCTTCGGTGCTTTTCACCACGCTCTGCCCCTTCCCGGACGAGCTCATCACCGGTTTCACAACCACCGGCCACCCCAAGGGTTCTGCAGCGTTGTGCAGGTCTTCGGCACTGGACGCATAGGCGAAGCGAGCGGTGCGCAGCTCAAGCTCTGCTGATGCCAGGTCGCGGATTCGATCACGGTTCATCGTCACGGCAGTGGCGCGGGCCGTGGGAATCACGGTGATGCCTTCGTCCTCCAGTTCGGCCAGTGCATTCACGGCCAGAGCTTCAATCTCTGGAATCACCACGCTGGGCCTGTGGCGTCGCACCACGTCCAGCAGTGCCTCAGGCTTGGTCATCGGCAGCACTTCCGCCAGATCTGCCACCTGCATGGCCGGTGCCCCGGCATAGCGATCGCAGGCGATCACCCTGCAGCCCAGGCGCTGGGCGGCAATGGCTACCTCTTTGCCCAGTTCACCACTGCCTAACAGCATCACGGTGGCGGGAAACGTCGTCATGGCCTTTTTCAGGGCAGCATGGATTGATCCTCGCTCCACGCCTGATGCTCTCATCATTGAGCTTCACTCCCGTCGCATTTACGACGGCTGGAGATGCTGCTGATGGGCTGATCTTCGGCTGGGAGATCGCCACGGTGCAGAAATGGGCCTTGATCTATTTGGGTGCGTCGCTGCTGGCGTTTGTCATCGTCTGGCTCGTTGGAGCTCTGCGCACGAGGGTCTGAGGTCCATCAGCCTCACGGTTCGAGGTCGTGCATCAGGGTCAGTTGGCGTTCCGCTGGTTCCTCGTTCACAAAGCCCCACGACTGGAAGATGTCAGCATCCGTGTGGGTGATGTGTTGAGCGCCATTGCGCTGTTCCAGCACGAATCCTTTGTCGGCCATGCGGCGCATCAGGCTGGCGGCCTCCTCGAAGCGAGAGGCCATTGCCTCAAGGCTGGCGCAGTCGGCGGTTAGACCTGCTTCTTTCCAGGTGAAGTAACTCATTTTCTCAACTGGAACATAGGACTCAGTTGTAGCAGGGGTTTCAGGCGGTAAAGGTTCAGCACAACACTGTGTGAATGTGGTGTGAATGAATTAGCCGCTTTCAACTGACAGACCCGGTTAGCCGCAGTGCTGGTGAAGAGGTTACGAGGAAACGCAAGACAGATCGCTAGAGACCGAGATTGAGGTTTTCAGCCTGAGTGGTGTTGTTGCTGATCCGTGGTTAGCGGTGGGAGTGAGACGAGATAGCCGAGGTAAACGGCGGTCTTGGCTCGGGTGATCTGCCTTTACGGCTGGCCGGATCACCCTGTGTCGCCGCATCTATATGGATGTGTTGGTCACCCCAGCCTGTGACTGGGCTTAGGTCTCTGTATTTGTAGACGAACTCAGCTGATCTCAGCCATAGCAATGTGTTTGCTTGTCATGTGTGTATGGATTCTGAGTGTCGTGTGTATGCCTGTGGCATAGCGCGGAGGGCTAGAAGCTCTTACGAGGCCATGCAGCCGCGCCTCTGCGTTGGACGACGGAGGGGTACCGGGGGTCTTTGCGTCCGTGTCTCTACGTAAAAGGGGTTCAGAAATTTCTGCCGGGATTTGAGCTTCAGATTCACTTCCTGGACTCCGTGCCTACTCCTGCACTAATACAGCTGTACTAGCTTGAGGGGTATGTCAGTTGATCATGCAAGCGCCGTTGCAGCGCTCAATCGGAGAGCAGCTCCCAATACCCAGGCACTAAGGACCACGACAAGCAAGACGTAGAGAGACCGGATAGACAGCGGATCCTCAGCAGTGTCCACCTCTGGTAAAGGATCCAATGGTCCTTGTCGAGGTGACCCATTCATCGGTCACATCCAGCAACGTCACTGATGCTCTTTGCTGCTCTTGCATCCGTTGTGATCGCCTCCTGCTACGACGGTGATACCTGCACCACCACAACAGGAGAACGAGTTCGACTCGCTTGCATCGACACTCCTGAACTTGTTGGCAAGAGAGCTGAGCCGGCGCCAGCCAAAGCTGCTCGAGACCACCTGAGAAATCTTGTAGTGGGCAAGAAGGTTGAAATCCGAAGGATCACCGAGGACCGCTACGGACGAACCGTGGCAGAGCTGTTCCTTGGAGAGACGAACGTGCAGCAAGAGATGGTCGTCAGTGGTCACGCAGAGATCTACTGGAGGTATGCCTATCAATGTCCTTGGACAGAAAAGCAGTGAGCACTTTTACCGAGCTGGAGCTTCAAGAACCGCCAGGGCTAGGCTATGAAAGCGATTTGGCGAGGTGAGAATGGTCTCTCCAATACCAAAATCTAACAAAAACGGGTATAGCCTGATTGAGCTTGTAGTTATTATCGCTGTCCTTACAATATTACTTCCAATAGGATTTAATCTATTCTCTGGCCTTGTTGATTATGTGAAGTTTGTAGCCGCACAAGTAGTCCTGACAGACAGCGTCAAAGCCTGCAAATCAAATAAACAGCCACAGACCAGTCGTATACCTGACGTTGTATTTAGCATTTTCGGGACAGACAAGCCAATTAGCTGTTCAGAAACGGCCTTTGCAGCTCAAGTTCTAAATAAGTGCTGCTTGGTGATCGACCCAAGCAACGGCAAAAAGAATTTTGGCGCAGGATGGCCTAATTCTTTGGCTACGTGCACTTCCTGTTCAGAGCTTGAGCTGGAGAAGTATTCGCAGCCAATAACCGACTGGAATGAATACGCAAAGAGCCTTGAAAATACAAGCAAGACTTTATTTACGAAAGCCAAAGCCGATTGCGAAGAGCCAGCAAATACAAGTGACAGAGCAGTTAGTGGGAAATCTGAATATGCCATAGATGACAACACAAATACAAGTTGGACATGCAAAGGCGAGGCAAGTATTGACATAGAGCTCCCAGCCAAGACCTTGATAAAGTCAATCAACCTGGATTATCAAGGTAGCGCCGAAGAAGCTGCTTTCATTCAACTATACGTTGACGGGAAGATTGTCGCTGAGGGGACTCAGACTGCTCATAGAAAAACATGGCTGATTCAGCCAATAACAGGAAAAACTATTACCTACAAAATGCTTCAAAAGCCTGCAGTGCAGAGTGGAACCCTCGAATCAGCAGTCCAAACATCTGTTGCCGAATGGACTGAACTAGGATATGCAAGCGTAAACGGAAAGCCAGTGGAGTGCACTAATAAGAGCTGCTATAACAGCCACTTCGATAAGACATACTAGGATTTATAATTCTTGCGTTGGCTATCTTCAAGCCTGGGCTGATTAAGTTCTTCAGCCAAGATGAATCCAAGAGCTACACCCTCCTTAAACCGTATCCGAGCACTACCTGATTCAAAGTAGGTCTCAACGACGTCGTCGAATTTAGTAATTGGTTCTGTCATTGTGCTGTTGCAATACCTCTGCGTTCATCGGTGTATTCGTCTTGCCACATAAAGGCAACCCAGCCCATCTGCCTGGCTTCTTCAAGCCTGTACCTTTCGCCTGTCCTCTTGTACGGCATAGGTCCATACACATAAGGGTTCTTGCTTAGACCGAAGTAATGCCACCACCCAGAGGATGAACGAACAATGCTGATAGGCGAACAAGCTCTGCAGGGACGATTCAATGCTGTCTGTGCCTTCTTCGAAGTTTGTCTGCTAGATGTTCGCGTCGTTGAGCCGCAGTCCTGACATTCAAAGACCGTGTAAGTACGACCATTAATGTTGATTTCTTTAGATGTTTTCATTGTTTAATTGGGTGTCTGAAATTACCTACCTCGCATGGAAGCAGGCATCAGACACAAATGTGAACCGAAGGAATCGAACCTTCGTGAAGTCACCAGACATTCACTGATACTTATCCACTAAGTATAATTAACCGTCTGGGATGAGACTGGCTTTTTTAATGGGGTTGATTATTAGGTAAATTGAGACACCCAACTCAATTTGCTAGTGGCTTAATCACTTCCACTAGCTAATGCAACCTACCGGTAATGCTCCAGTACGACGTTCACTTGAAGGTTGTTGAGATTGATTTATTTTGATGATGAGTGTGATGTATGTCTTCTATTTAGCTTGGTCAACGTCAGCATAAACAGGATGTCTGTTCACTCCTTCACTCACTCGCTGCGCTCGTTCGCTCAGTCGTTCACCGAGACATCAATAAAAGAATGATTGTGTCGTTTGGACACCTCGCTCGCTTCACTCGCTCGGTGTAGTGGCACTAGCTTTTTTGTCTATCTATAGAAATCAGATGTGTCTTACCTACTACGTAGTAGGGGGGTAAATCCAAAAAGCCAGTCATTGCAGGTATTTATGGCTGTCATCATCCCAAAGCATTGGGTCGTTCAAATATTCCCGCTGGTCTTGCGCCATCTCTTCCTCCCTTACTTGTTGTGCAGCCTCAGCATCTCTTCTTTGTTGCTCTAGATCAACTCTGCCTGATTCAGGGTGTATTCGTTTCCATTCACTACTTGCTTCTGCAAGTTCCTTGACCTGCTTTGCCTTTAGCTTCTTAAGTTCTAGCCTTGTTTGATCAGCAGCTTTCTTTCTTCCTTGTTTTATCAATTCCAATTGCTCAAAGGGCTTCATTTTTTTTGGATCTGATTTGTCTAATAAATCATCGGCAACGATTAAGCTTGCGGTGTCCCAATCAACTCTGTAATTACGAACAATACTTAGCTCCAAATAAAATTTGACATCCTCAACGGAATTATCATCCAGCAGGTCTTCAAACCACTGTTCTTGGGCTGACTCATAGTCAGATATTTCTTGGTCTATTTGTGCTCTCATCGACCAAGGCATTGAGCCGCTTTCCTTCTTCCTTTCATGCCGCTCCTCATCCTTGATTTCATTTAAGTAATCAAATAGCTTTTGAGCCTCTTGCAGGGCTTTCTTCAGATTCGCAACTTGCTCGTTGGGTGGTTTTCCTTGGTTGTCTCGACTCCATTGATGCGCACTGGCGTCTTTGCTGACGATCCTGCAGTTCTCAATACTTGTGATCTCGTTTCGTCTGATGCCTAGTTGTAGCCAGATGATTGATAAGCGTATGAACTCTGAATCTGTAATGCCTAGTTCCTTTGCTGCCTTTGCCGCTGCTAGCTGCTCCTTCTTTGGAAGCTTCCATCGCCTCTCTGAAGATCGCCCCTCATGGCCTTTTTCTCTTGATGCCGAGCATGCATATCTAAATGCCATTTCGTGCGGCTTCTTGGGGCTCCTAGATGCTTCATAGAGTGCTATACGGACAGCCTTGGCTTCGTCGCATTTCAATGTATTAGTTAGTCCAACGAGCATTTGCATTTCTTGCTGACTAAACAAAGCTCTCGGTGTGGAACTTGCACATTTGTCCGAGGCTGTACTTGCTGGGTGCTTTGATGCATCGCATCTCCATTTATTGATCGGGAAATAACCCTTTGTTTTGCCTGAGTTGTACTTGTTGTATCTAGGTGTAGACATATGCGCGGGTGTGTATTTGCTAGTTAGTCCTTAAAGATGCCTGCAAGGCTCTATAAGGCGTGTTGGTGAGTGTGAATAGGGGATTTCATCGCTTGAGGTATTTCAGGCGCCTAGTAGGTGATTCTGAGTGGACTCAGTAGTCATGATGATTTCATTCTTCATTGAAAAGATCGACAACGTTGCTGGAATCTTTCCTTTTGCCAAGTCTTGGCATTGTGATCTCCCTTCCTTTCTTGCGCAGGTTTAGACGTGCATAAGTCTTTTGTGTTTCCATCACGCTGTGACCTGCCATCTCGGCTACTTCAAAGACAGGTGTTCCTTTGAGAAGGTGGTCCTCAATGAACGTTGAGCGCATCGAATAGATCGTGTACGGATGCGGTGAGAAACGATGTCCACGCATCTTGTCTTTGACAGCGTTACGAATGTCAGCCCATCCCCTCGTGTAGCTGGAATAGGAGTAGCCCTTCAGGTCGTTGTGTGGGTTGCTGAAGACCACCGTTTCTGGGGTGACCTTCAGGCTGATTCCTCGCTCCTTCATGTATTGCTGCTGAAGCTTCTTCCAACGCTTCAGCTCTTTTGCGATGTTTGCTGGGATCTCGCGTGCCTGCTGGGTTTTGGAGCGAATTGTGTAGATGTACGCGACCTCCCAGGTCACTCGTTTCCCTTCCGACTCGCTGTACCTTCCCTCGTCAACGATCTCGATCTGCTTCCAGGTGAGCTTGTTGATCTCCTCGGGTGACATCCCCGTGTTTTTGGCAAAGAGAATCCAGTGCCAGAACAGGGTTCTCCAGTAGTGAATCCTGTGGTTCTGGAGCTTTTTGGCGCTGTCTCGCCAGTGGCCTCTCGCGTACTTCACGATCGTTTCCCAGTCCTCAGCGCAAATGGCCGGGTTGGCGAGCTTGTCGGTCTGCTTGACCTGCCCTCGCTTGAGGAAGTCCCTGTCCATCAGCAGCTCGGCAGCTAGTAGCCGGTGCTTGACCAGGTAGTTCTTGCAGAAGTCTTTGACGATGGTGATCTCACCGTTCCGAGTTAGCGGCGTCGCTTCAGCTCGGAAGATCTCGTAGTCCCTGAAGGTCGAAAGCTCGATCTGGTTTGTGTACAGGACGTTCTTGTACTGCTCCAGGTACGGCAATAGATGGAGCTTCAGTGCCAGTCGCTTCTGGGTAAGGGTCCTGTTGCTCAGCAGTCCGACATCCACTCTTCGCTGCTCCTCCCGCAAGAAAGCATCAATGGCGTTCTCAATGCGTTGCCTTTTGGGAGCCCTGCGGACCGTTTGATGAGCGATGTACTGCTTGGCTTCTCCAGGGTTGCCTGAGGGGCTTCTGAGCAGCTCTGAGACGCTCTCAGGTGGTTGCTCCTCCTGGAGTTTGAAAGCGATCTCTACAGCTGCTTGTACGGCTTCTTCAATGGTTGTTGCACCTGGGATTCGGCGAGTTTTGTATCGACGTTCCCCTGGGATCTTTTCTTTGTAGAAGTACGAGCCGGCTGAAGTACCAGAGCCATATCTGATCACTTGGCCGCGGCCATTCAGCACCTCTTGTTTTTCAACAATGGTTGGCATCGCTCGGCGCTTGCTTGTGTGAATGCTGTGTGTATGGCAGGGTCTGAATCCTGCAAACACAAGCTATAGCCTCAACCCACTTCACGCCAGGTGAAGTAACTCATTGTCGGCCGGCTCAGGTGGGGCGGAGAACGATCCCCAGCATGACCAGCCCAGCTGTCGCGAGCCAGAACATCGGCACCACCACCTGCTCAGATGTTCCACCCAGTTCGAAATGGTGATGGAGAGGGGCCATTCGCAACACCCGGCGTCCCACACCATCCGGCCCCTTGGTCGCCTTGAACACCCACACCTGGATGATCACCGACAACGATTCAGCCAGGAAAACACCACCCATCACCAGCAGCGGCCAGAGGCTGTTGGTCAGCAACGCCACGGCACTGAGTGAAGCACCCATCGCCAGGGAGCCCGTATCCCCCATAAACACGCGTGCCGGGTTGCGGTTGTGAATCAGAAAGCCGAGCCAGCAACCGGCCATCGCCATGCAGAACGCTGCCATCGCAGGGTCACCCTCGTTGCCGCCCAGCATCAACTGCAATCCCAGACCTGTGAAGACGAGTGCCCCGCAGCCTGAGGCGAGGCCGTCCAGTCCATCGGTGAGGTTGGTGGCGTTGCTTTCCGCAAGGAACACAAACAAACCCAGTGGCCAGATCAGCCAGCCAAAAGCAATCACCATGCCGAGGGGCAGGTTCACCGTGTCAGGGATCCATCCCTGCCAGGCTGACCAGCCCAGAAACACCATGGCTGCTGCACTTTGCAGCAGAATTTTCCCTCTGGGTTTCAGGCCTGTGTTGGTGCGTTTGGTGAGGCTGCTCCAGTCATCGATGCCGCCAATCACCATGTAGGCCAGCGTGACCAGGCCAACAGCCAATAACTGGGCGGCGCTGCGGCCTTCCCAGCTGATCAGGCATCCTGCAATCACCCCGACGGGGACCACTAGTAGGCCACCCATCGTTGGTGTGCCGGATTTACTTTGATGCGCTTCAGGACCCTCGGTTCGGATCACCTGGCCCATCTTCAATGCCCGCAGTCGCGGTGTTCCCCACCAGGTGACAACGGCAGAGATCAGCGTGGCCGTGAGCAGTGGCAGGCTCAGCAGGCTGTTGGGAATCCAGCGGTCTGATGCAAAGGCCGCCATCACGACGGCCATGATCAACACAGCAGCGGGAACACGTCCGTCGAGACGAGTGGATCGATCTGCAGAAGCGCTCAAGTCCCGTGGACGAATCGCAGGGACCTTAAATCAGTCTTCCCAGTTTTCTTCGTTCTCTTCCTCGGCCTTGTAGTCCTCTTTCTCGCCCATCAGCGCGGAGAGCTCCTCCTCTTCCACCGTGCTCACCTCGGGTGAACTGGACTCCTCGTCCTCCACCAGGCGACCGCTGGTTTCCAGCCAGCTCAACAAATCCGGTTCCTCTCGCAGCGGAAGCACCGGTGCAGGCTCTTTGCGTCCGTAACGGGTCAGGGCCGGGTTGACGTTGTCGAGGCCGCTCAAGTCCGTGAGAGCTGAGGACAAGATCTTCAGAGCCAATACTTCATCATAGAAGACTGCGCATTTCCTGTTTTTGAAGAAAGCGGCGATTCTCGCTTCCGTCTGGGGAATCTCTCTGCTAATCAGTACGATTCTGCGTGTCTGGGGACAGCAGCATCCGCAGCCTCTGCAGCCCAGTGCCGTTCCTGTGCTGGCTCTGCTGTTCGTGCCTTCAGGGCTGATGGCCGGATGGCTGCTCTGGTCGTCCCGCGGGAGTGGAGAATCGGAGTAGTTCCGATACAGATCAGGAGTCCGCTTGATGGGACGCGCCAAGAAGGTTGTGCTCGCGTATTCCGGAGGTGTGGACACCAGTGTCTGCATTCCCTACCTCAAGCAGGAGTGGGGAGTCGACGAGGTGATCACCTTCGCTGCAGACCTCGGTCAGGGTGATGAGCTGGACCCGATTCGCCTGAAGGCTCTGGACGCTGGTGCAAGTCAGTCTCTGGTTGGTGATCTGATTCAACCTTTCATAGAGGAGTTCGCTTTTCCAGCGATCCGGGCCAATGCTTTGTATGAAGGCCGCTATCCACTCTCCACAGCACTGGCTCGTCCGCTGATCGCCAGACGCCTCGTGGAGGTAGCTCGTGAGGTTGGCGCCGATGCCGTGGCTCATGGCTGCACCGGCAAGGGCAACGATCAGGTGCGCTTTGACGTGGCGATTGCTGCCTTGGCTCCTGATCTGAAGGTGCTCACACCTGCCCGTGAATGGGGAATGAGCCGCGAGGAGACCATTGCCTACGGCGAGCGTTGTGGGATTCCCGCTCCAGTGAGCAAGAAGTCTCCCTATTCAATCGACCTCAACCTGCTGGGCCGCAGCGTTGAGGCGGGTCCTCTTGAGGATCCGATGGTTGCGCCTCCGGAGGAGGTGTTTGCGATGAGCGTGTCCGTGGATGCGGCGCCGTCTCAGGCTCAGGAGATTGAAATCGGCTTCGAGGCAGGGAACCCTGTGAGCATTGATGGCGTGCGGCTGGCTCCGGTTGAGCTGATTCGTGAAGCCAACCGTCTGGCTGGAATGCACGGCATCGGCAGGCTCGACATGATCGAAAACCGGGTGGTCGGCATCAAGAGCCGAGAGATTTATGAAACTCCCGGTTTGCTCCTGCTGATTCAGGCCCATCAGGAACTGGAGAGCCTCACACTGGCTGCCGATGTGCTTCGCACCAAGCGACAACTGGAGATGCAGTGGGCGGATCTGGTGTATCAGGGCCTCTGGTTCGGACCGCTCAAGGAAGCTCTGGATGGATTCATGGATCGCACTCAGACCCACGTGAATGGCATGGTCCGCCTTCGACTGCATAAGGGCAATGCCATCGTCACGGGGCGCAGGTCCAGCGACAGCAGCCTCTACGTTCCTGAGATGGCCTCCTATGGCAGCGACGATCAATTTGATCACCGTGCTGCAGAGGGTTTCATCTACATCTGGGGGTTGCCCATTCGGCTCTGGTCGGCAGCCCGACGTCGTTAGTTATTTGTGAGTTGCGGACTGAATCAGGCGGCGTTCCGATCGGATCGCCGTTGAAGGTTCTGTCGTGTGTTGCGCCAACGTTCCAGGAAGGGAACGGGAATGTCGCTCAGCGGCTTGGAACGCTCCTCAATCAGGGGCAAAGCAGGTTCACCATGCATCCGCTGCGCTCTCGCCAGCAGCCGGTAACGCTCCATCAGTGGTTCGAGGCGTTGCTGAAACTTGCGCTCAAACATCTCTGGAAGCTCACTCAGCAGGGATTCATAACCCTCGATCATCTGTTCGAGCTCAGAGATGCGCGCTCGCAGAGCATCGGTTTCGAGTTCGTGCTCTCGGTCGGCCTGCACCACGTCCAGTGATGGGTTCCAGAGAGGCAATGGTGCCTGATGGTCGGCTTCCTGGGGCTGCATGACCGAACGGTATCGCCCGGTCAGCAGTTGATCAATGCCCTTGCTTCAAGCAGAAGCTTCGGCTGTTTCAGGCTGTGCTGCGGGTTCAGTGCCTGGAGCCACGCGGGGAGCCGGGAGAGGTCCGTCTTGCTTGACCGTGAGATAGCGGATGACGTCTTCGCTGAGGCGCATGGCTTTCTCAAGAACAGCAACCTGCTGTCCATCACCGTTGTGGCTCAGCTGAACGTAGATGCCTTCCTTATGTTTCGCGATCGGATAGGCGAGGCGACGCTTGCCGCGCATCTGGTTGTCCAGAACATCAGCACCGGTTTCCACCAGGATGTCGCGGTACTTGGTGAGATGAGACTCGACTTCCTCTTCCGGAATGTCCGGACGAAGGATGTACATGGTCTCGTAGTAAGGCGTCTGGGTCATGGAGACAGATCCGACAGGGACTGAAGGCTCACTGCGTGAGCGACGGATCCAACAGCCTATCTCCTTGGGGTTGACACTCTCAGTAGAGCTGCATGCGGACTGCCTGGCTCAACCCGGGAAGATCGGGCTCTCTGCCGCGGATGCATTCGATCAAAGCGAAGAGCACCACGGCCAGCACCGCCACCACCACCGTGCTCGAAAGCGTGCGCAGCATCAGACCACTGCTGAGCGGTTGCAGCAGGATGGCAAAGGCGTAGCCGAGCAGCACCACGATGATGTCCACCAGCAGGGCCTGGAGCGTGTTGAAGCGAAGGAAGTAAGGCACGTTTGGATTGCGCACGACAGCCAGGAACAGCAGGAAGAACACCAGCAGATTTCCGAAAGGGATGCCCCGCTCGAGCAGCACCAGAGGCAATGCAGGCAGCGTGAGCCACTGCATCCAGGGGAACTGACCCATCAGATGGCTTCCGAAGGGAATCGCATCGCTCCAGGGCAGCACATACACCAGCAGACCCAGGAACCGTTGCCAGACGGGAATGGCCATCGCAGCCTCGATAGTGGCCCGAGCGTAGAGCGTGTGATTCGATTCGGTTCGGGGATCGTTCGGGTTAAGCCTGATGCACATTCAGGCTTCGAAGAGCGCCTTCCCGCATCTGATCAACCGGCACATCTGCGCGACCTGACCATCGACGCAGGGCGGCAGCTCCCTGCTGAACCAGCATTTCCAGGCCATCGATGGTGTGGCATCCGCGCTGTTGACCCAGTGCAAGCCAAGGCGTTGGTCGTGGCGTGTAGATCAGGTCGTAGAGGGTCACGGATGCATCAACACCTGCCCAGAGATCACTGCCGAGCGGCATGGCGTTGTCACCTCCATGGCCCTGCATTCCCACAGGAGTGGTGTTCACCACAAGTTTCGATCGCTGCAAGACCCTGCTGAGCGGTTCCGGATCGAAGCTCATGGCGATCAGCGGCGCGCTGTCGCTGCCCTGGCCTGCACGCAGGTCGTTCAGAAAGTCAGCCAGCGCATCAGGGCGTCTGCCGGCGACATGGATTGCGGTGAGGGGAAGTTGCTGCAGCCCTGCTACCACGGCCCGGGCGCTGCCACCGCAGCCCAGCACGACTGCTTCGGCACCCTGCCACTGCTCTGCTTGCAGCTTCAGTGGCGCCAGAAAACCCTCCATATCAGTGTTGTGGCCATGCCAGCCTCCTTCTTTGAGGGGTGTGAGCGTGTTCACGGCACCCAGTCGTTTGGCGAGAGGGCTCAGCTCTCGGCAGAGACCCACCACCTGCTGCTTGTGCGGAATCGTCACGCTCAGGCCGCGGCACCCCACGGCTTGCAATCCATCGAGCACCGCCTTCAGATCTTCAGCGTCACAGGGAAATGCCATATAGCGCCAATCAAGCGCCATGGCTTCTAGGGCGGCGTTGTGCATCACCGGTGACAGGGAGTGGCTTACGGGTTGTCCCAGCAAGCCGATCACTGCAGTGGTTCCGCTGATCATTCGGGGAAGCGCGATCCTCTCCACCAGCCTGCTGCTTCATCGGTCTGTTCGGGAACCACACCTCGCCTGGAGGCATTGCCTCTGCCGAAGATGCAAGGGATCTAATCAGTCATTACGCGGAGCAAGGAGGCACGGATGGGCAAGGTTGTCGGCATCGATCTCGGAACCACCAACAGTTGTGTGTCGGTGATGGAGGGCGGCAAGCCCACCGTGATCGCCAATGCCGAGGGCTTCCGCACCACGCCGTCGGTCGTGGCCTACACCAAGAACCAGGATCAACTGGTGGGTCAGATCGCCAAGCGCCAGGCGGTCATGAATCCCGACAACACCTTCTATTCCGTGAAGCGTTTCATCGGCCGTCGGGTTGATGAAGTGAATGAGGAGTCGAAGGAAGTCAGCTACACGGTGGAGAAGGCTGGCTCCAATGTGAAGGTGAAGTGTCCGGTTCTTGAGAAACAGTTCGCCCCTGAGGAGGTGTCTGCCCAGGTGCTGCGCAAGCTTGCAGAAGATGCCGGCAAGTACCTCGGAGAGTCTGTGACCCAGGCGGTGATCACCGTTCCCGCTTACTTCAATGATTCCCAGCGTCAGGCCACTAAAGATGCGGGCAAGATTGCCGGCCTTGAGGTGCTGCGCATCATCAACGAGCCCACCGCTGCGGCTTTGGCTTACGGGCTCGATAAAAAGAGCAATGAGCGGATTCTGGTGTTCGACCTCGGTGGTGGAACCTTCGACGTGTCGGTTCTCGAGGTTGGTGATGGTGTCTTTGAGGTTTTGTCGACCTCCGGTGACACCCACCTCGGCGGTGATGACTTTGACAAGGTGATCGTTGATCACCTGGCCGACACCTTCAAGTCCAATGAAGGCATCGATCTGCGTCAGGACAAGCAAGCTCTTCAGCGCCTCACCGAAGCTGCTGAAAAAGCCAAGATTGAACTCTCCAGCGCCACTCAGAGTGAGATCAATCTGCCGTTCATCACGGCCACCCCAGAAGGGCCGAAGCATCTCGACCTCACCCTGACCCGAGGCAAGTTCGAGGAACTGGCGTCCAAATTGATTGACCGCTGTCGTGTGCCTGTTGAGCAATCGCTCAAGGACGCCAAGTTGTCGTCCGGTGAGCTGGACGAGATCGTGATGGTGGGTGGTTCCACCCGGATTCCAGCAGTGCTCGAACTGGTGAAGCGAGTTACCGGCAAGGATCCCAATCAGACGGTGAACCCTGACGAGGTGGTGGCCGTGGGTGCGGCTATCCAGGGCGGTGTGCTCGCCGGTGAAGTCAAGGACATCCTGTTGCTGGACGTCACCCCTCTTTCTCTGGGTGTGGAGACTCTCGGCGGTGTGATGACCAAGATGATCACCCGTAACACCACGGTGCCCACCAAGAAGTCTGAGACCTACTCAACTGCCGTGGACGGTCAGACCAACGTGGAGATTCACGTGCTTCAGGGTGAGCGCGAGATGGCGTCCGACAACAAGAGCCTCGGAACCTTCCGTCTTGATGGCATTCCCGCTGCTCCCCGCGGCGTGCCTCAGATTGAAGTGACTTTCGACATCGATGCCAACGGCATTCTCAGCGTCACCGCCAAGGACAAGGGCAGCGGCAAGGAGCAATCCATCTCCATCACCGGAGCCTCCACCCTCAGTGACTCCGAGGTGGACAGCATGGTCAAGGATGCCGAGGCCAATGCCAGCGCTGATAAGGAAAAGCGCGAGCGCATCGATCTCAAGAACCAGGCTGAAACCCTCGTTTATCAGGCTGAGAAGCAGATGGAGGAGCTCGGCGACAAGGTTGATGCAGCCGCCAAGACCAAGGTGGAGGAGAAGCGCACCAAGCTCAAGGAGGCCACTGAGAAGGAGGATTACGACGCGATGAAGACCCTGCTTGAGGAACTGCAGCAGGAGCTTTACACCGTTGGAGCCTCTGTTTATCAACAGGCTGGCGCTGAAGCCGGTGCAGCTCCCGGTGGCGACTCAGGCGCGACTCCCGGAGGGGGTTCTGGATCTGGTGAGTCTGGCGATGATGTGATCGACGCTGAATTCACTGAATCCAAGTGATCCTTGAAGGCCAATCACACGTGGTCTGAATCCTTGTGTTGTCTTCCCCGTCTGTGATCAGACGGGGTTTTTTGTTGCATAAAAAGGGAGCATTCGTTCCCTTTTGATTCGCGAGTTGGTCTAGACGCAGTTGATCTAGAGGTTGCGATCGTTCAGTTGATGGAATCGGCAGCAGCTTTGGCTTGGCTCACAACTTCAGGTGGCAAAGAGACGTAGCCCAGATCAGGGGCTTGCGACTGTGCTTCCTCGGAAAGCATGTAGTTGAAGGTCTGCTTCAACAGTGCCGTTTTGTCGTCGTTGCCTGTCTCATAGGCCAGCACCCAGGTGAAGGTGACGATCGGATAGCCCCTATTGGGATTGGGGTTGCCTCCGATCAGATCGGGGCCGAGGTCAATGGAACCCAGAGCTTCGCTGGCTGTGGCATTGGTGGGTTTCACCTGTTCACCCGAAGCGTTCTGCACTGCAGCGGCCTGGAGATCACCCTTCACATAGGCCAATTCCACATAACCGATGCCTCCAGCGATTTGATTCAGCTGGGCGGAGACACCCTCATTGCCTTTGGCTCCAACACCGGTTGGCCATTTGACCGACTTGTCTGCACCAACCTCCTTTTTCCATTCAGGGCTAATAGCTTCCAGATGTTTCGTGAAGTTGTAGGTGGTGCCGGAGCCATCGGAACGGTGAACCACATTGATCGCCTTGTCGGCACATCCGAGTGTGCTGTAGTTCGTGATCTGCCCGAGAAAAATGCCTGCCAGTTGTTGCTGGGTCAGTGATAGATCGCAGCCGGGGTTGTTGTAAGCCACGGCGATCGCACCCGCGGACATTGGGATTTGCACCACACCACGACTCACCTTGGCGACGGCTTCAGGTTTCATCGGCTTGTCGGATGCGCCGAAATCGACGGTTTCCGCCGTGAATTGACGCACACCAGCACCCGATCCCACGGATTGATAGTTGACCATCACGCCTTGGGGCGACAATCCCTGAAACCATCGCTGGTAAATGGCTGCAGGGAAGGAAGCGCCTGCTGCGGAGAGCTTGCCCTGGACTTTTTCATCACTACCACCACTTGTGGAGCAAGCAGCCAGGCTGAGCCCTGCGGCCACACCCGACATGACAGTCAGCGTTCTCGTGAGAAAAGAGCGTTGCATGAACTCTTCTGAAAAATTGGTGGAGAGTGAAGAACACTCGGATTGAACTTATTGCAATGCGAGGAGTCCAGATTTAAGGGCTGGTTATCGTTTCTTTATCAATGTGTTGGCCAACCCATTCAGCGGTTGCGGGTGCCAGCAACACGCCGTTGCGGTAGTGCCCTGATGCCAGCAGCAGTCCAGGTTCGAGCTCTTCCAGTAGAGGGGCAGGTTTGTCTCGGGGTCGGGCACGCAAGCCATGCCATTGGCCGAGCAGTTGAGCATCGTTAAGCCAATTCGGGGCTAGCTCGTTCAAGCGTCTCATGGTCTCTGTGGCGGCGGGATCCGCGTTCACGCCAGGTTCCAGCGTGGCTCCGATCCACAGGCGATCGTGTCTGTGCGGAATCAGATTGATGCCGCCGCAGGTGAGCACTGCTGGCCACCCTGTCCATTGCTTGGTTGGTTTGTTGAGCTGCAGCTCCAGCACCTGTCCAAGCACGGCATCCATGCGGCGTTGATGCCCAAGGCTCTGCAGCAGTTTGGTGCTGCCCAAAGCAGAGCAGATCACCACTAGATCCACGGCTTCGTTCCGTCCTTCAGCGGTGATGAGGCGCCACTGGCGCCGGGCTGTGCTGCCAGGGCGTTGCAGTTCCACGACCTCTGTCGCCCGTCGCTCCACGTTGTGTTGAATCAGGCTCCGCCTCAGGGCCTTCAACAGCAGCAGAGGATCAACCCGTCCATCACGTTCGGAGAGCATTGCCCCGTTACCAGCCTGGGGCCAAACCGGATCAGTCTCATCAAGCCTGTCGTTGGCGATGAACTGCAGTCCTGAATCGGGTCTTGCATCCGCAAGCTGTTGCATCCGCTGGGCTTCTTCTGCATTGCCGGCAAGTTGGATCAGCGGAGTTTCCAGCTGCAGAGGTGACTCTGGATGATTCAGTTGTTCAACCCACGCTGGCCACAGCGTCATGCTGCGTTGGCGCAGTCTCCAGGCCCTGCCGCTCGAACGGCGGAAGGCGTGGCCCATCAGCACGCCTAATGATGCGGTGCTGCCATTCAGATCACGATCAGCTGGCCTTTCTGGGATTGGCGTAGCCAGTGATGGGTCCACCAGCACAACACTGTGACCTTGCTCGGCAAGTTGCCAAGCGGTGCCGGTGCCGGTGACCCCGGCACCAATGACTGCGATGGATGCGATCAGCTCAGGGCCTGCTCGGGGATGACTGCGGCGTAATTGGCGAAGTCAGCCTCAAGATCGTCGTAAGCCTTCTGAAGTTTGGCGCTGTCCTGCAGACGAGCGGCTTCATCGAGATCAGCCATGGCGTCCTTCAGGGACGTTGCCAATTTGTTGGCTTCTGCTCGGTCCTGGGGAAGCAGCCGCTGATTGATGTACAGCATTTCGCGGCCCACTTCCTGCATGGGGCCGTGGATCAAGTTGCGAGTGAAGGTCCAGTCGCGTTCGTCGACGAGCTTGGCCAGTTCAGGCAGCCGTTCCCTGGCAGCCGTGAATCCTTCCACCTGGCGGCGGATCACAGCCATATCCTCTGGGCTGATGGTGGCAGGCTTGGCATTGGCGCTGCCATCACAAGCTGCGAGGCCGAAACAGAGGGCCAGGCAGAGGCAAAAGGCGGCCACGCGGCGCAGGGCGCTCAGCATCGGAGTTCAATTGAGTGGTGGCGATTTTAACCGCCACCTAAATTCAATTGGTCGGTTGCTTTACGAGTGTGAGCTCATGAGGGTGGACCAGGTGCCGTTGGCTTCCGTCCTCAGACCTCTGCAGCGATTTTTCGACGAAGACAAAGTGGAAGCCCTGATGGCCTCGATTCGCCAGGAGGGTTTGCGCGAACCGATTGATCTGCTGGAGGTGGATGGTCAGCTTTGGGGTTTCAATGGCTGTCACAGGGTTGCCGCCCATGAACGTCTTGGCCTGCCAACCATTCCTGCCCGGATCCGACAGGCCACATCCAGGGACTTGAACCTGCATCTTCGCTGAGACGCAGGCACGCCCCGGCGCAGAATCAACGTTGTCATCTCTTTGACATCCTTGTCTTCCGCTTCGGTCATCCTTCAGCTGATCTGTCCGGATCGTCCGGCACTCGTGAGTGAACTCGCCGGTTGGGTGGCTGCGAACGGGGGCAATATCCGTCATGCGGATCACCACACCGATTCCGGTGCTGGTTTGTTTCTCAGCAGGATTGAGTGGGATCTTGAGGGCTTTGGTCTGCCGCGCCAGGCGATTCCATCAGCAGCGGAGTCTCTGGCACAACGGCTCGGGGGCGAGGCTCAGTTGCACTTCTCCGACGATCATCCCCGTGTGGCGATTCTGGTGAGCAAGCAGAGTCATTGCCTGCTTGATTTGCTCTGGCGTGCCCGCAGTGGAGAACTGCCGATGCAGGTTCCCATCGTGATTGCCAATCATCCTGATCTTGAGAGCAGCTGTAAGGAGTTCGGGGTTCCTTTTATTCATGTGCCTGTGACCCGCGAGACCAAGGCTGAAGCTGAGCAAACCATTCTTGAGCTGCTGATCAAACATCGGGTGGAGCTTGCTGTGCTCGCCAAGTACATGCAGGTGCTAAGCGGTACCTTCCTCGAACAATTTCCCAATGTGATCAATATCCATCACTCATTTCTGCCTGCTTTCAAGGGCGCACAGCCGTATCACCGTGCCTGGGAACGGGGCGTGAAACTGATCGGTGCGACGTCCCATTACGTCACCGAAGAACTGGATGATGGCCCGATCATTGAGCAGACGATCGCTCATGTGAGCCATCGCGATGAGGTGCAAGACCTGATCCGGAAGGGTCGTGACACTGAGCGACTCGCTCTGGCCAGGGCTTTGCGCCTTCATCTCTGCCGACAGGTGATGGTCTATCGCGGCCGTACGGCAGTGTTCGCGTGATGGTCTGGCTGGATCAAGGTCGACCCTCTCTGGCGTCTGCGCGTGGTTGGCGCTGCTTTCAGCTCGGCCTGTTTCTGCTGCCGTCGTCAGCTCTGCTGGGAAGTCTGCTGCTGTTCCCAGCCCTCTTGTTCGGTTGCGCTGGGCGTGAACGACCCTCTTGGCGTGACCCCTGGAATGCTCCGCTGCTGCTGGCTTCAGGCCTGATGATTCTTGGTTGCTTTGGCGCCTATGACCAGGGACTCGCCTGGGTGGGGCTGGGAAATTGGCTTCCTTTTTTCTGGGGTTTCTGGGGTTTTCAGCCGTACGTGATGAGTGGTGAGGCCCGGCGCCGCTCTTCCCTTTTGCTTGTGGCAGGCAGTGTTCCTGTGGTGGTGACCGGTCTTGGCCAGCTCTGGTGGGGATGGCAGGGACCGTGGCAACTGCTTGGTGGATTGATCGTGTGGTTCATGGCAGCAGGTGGCCGTCCAGAGGGGCGTCTTTCGGGACTGTTTGATTACGCCAACATCGCCTCCGCCTGGTTGTCTTTGGTGTGGCCACTCACCCTGGCTGCTCTCGTGCAGCAGGGATTGAACCGCTGGCGTCGTGTGGTGGTGCTGATCCTGGCCGTGTTGTTGGTGGTGGCGTTGGTGCTCACGGAATCCCGCAATGGTTGGGGTGCACTCGTGCTGGTGGTGCCGTTGGTTCTGGGTCCACCCAGCTGGCCCTGGTTGATTCCTCTGCTGGCGCTGGCGCTTTTGCCGGTGTTGCTGTCCGTGCTTCCCGGGGTGCCGCTGATGCTCCAGGATCCTGCCCGGACTCTGGTGCCTGAAGGTCTCTGGGCTCGCCTCAACGACAGTCAGTACGCCGGAGAGCGGGTCCTGGCTTCCACGCGCATCAGTCAATGGAACGTTGCGCTGCAATTGATTGGTGAACGGCCGTGGCTCGGTTGGGGAGCGGCAGCGTTCTCAGTGATCTATCCCCTGCGCACCGGTCAGTGGCATGGCCATGCTCACAATCTGCCGCTGGAGCTGGCGATTGGTCATGGTCTGCCGGTGGCCGTGCTGCTGGTGGGTTTTGTTGTAGCCCTCTTGGTGGTGAGTCTGCGCCGAGGACTGTCTGGGCTGTTCGACCGGGCTTGGTGGACGGCGCTGTTTGTGCTGATGGTTCTGCATGGCACTGATCTGCCCTTTTTTGACAGCCGTCTGAACATTGCCGGTTGGATTCTGCTGGCGGGTCTGCGAGCGTCCTTCAGTCCTGAACTGTCGGAGCGGCTCCAGCTAGAGACAGGCTCTGATGCTTGAGCAAGGTTTTTCGTCCTAGCGGTCCGTTGAGATGGTCCCAGGGCAGCACGACGGCTTCATCCCAGTTGTCGTGTACCACCTGCTCCCATGGAGGGGGCAAAGGCAGATCAACTCCACCGCTTCTGGCCCCCGGCAGTTCGCCGGCCCTGCAGCTGCGGTAGGCCTTCTTCCAGCCTCCGAGGCTTTCCTGTGATCCTCGGACTGCGGCGATCACCGGAGCCAGACGGCGGTCACTGCGAGAGAGCAGGGCTTGGATCACACTCCAGCCGTAACTCTCCGGCCGTAGATCAATTCCCTTCGGCTTCAGTCGTTTGGCCAGTCGTTTGAGGCGTTTGTCGGCTTCAGGTCTCACGCCCTGCCATTGGAAGGGGGTCTGAGCCTTGGGCACAAAGGTGCTCACTCCCAGGGTGAAACGCAAACCAGGGGTGGTCTTCTTGAGCTGAAGCAGCAGATCTGCGGTTGATTCCACATCCTCCTCCTGCTCACTGGGAAGCCCCACCATTCCGTAGAGCTTGAGGGCACGCAGTCCACCCTCTTTGGCATGGCGCGCAGCGGCACTGATCTCCTCATTGCTCAGCTTTTTGTTCACCACCTCCCGGATGCGTTCGCTGCCGCTTTCAATGGCGATCGTGAGTGATTTGCTGCCGCGTCGGGCCAGTCCGCTCGCAAGCTCCGTCGTCACGGTGGCTGCCCGCACCGAACTCACACTCACTCGCACGTCATCAAAGCGGTCATGACCGAGCCAGCTGAGCAGGTCTGCGAACTGTGGATGCTGAGTGACTGATGCACCCAGGAGTCCCAGCCTGCGCGTTGCCACCAGACCTTTCTCCACAGCAGGGATCAGGCCGTCGTCTAGAGAGGGCGTGCGGAAGGGAAGCGTGAGATAACTGGCCAGACAGAAACGGCACAGTTCCGGGCAGCTGCGCACCACCTCCACCATGTGGATATCAGGCCACGCGGATTCCGGGGTGATCACCGTTGAATGGCTGAGGCTGTTGCCACGCCAGGTTTGCTTGCTGATTGTTGCTGGTAGATCTGCTTCGATCGGGTCGATGCTTTGCAGACAGCCGTCATTGCCGTAGCGGGGTGCGTACAGCGATGGCACGTAAATCCCAGGCACCTGAGCCAACCGCCGCAGGCGCACGGATCGTGATTCAGACCGCACCTCTTGAAGCGCGTCGATGAAGCTGGGCAGCAGCTCTTCGCCGTCGCCCAGCAGGATCACATCGAAAAAGGGAGCCAGAGGTTCGGGGTTTGCGGTCAGCACAGGACCGCCACCAAACACTATTGGATCCTGATCCGAGCGCTGTTCGCTCCAGATGGGAATTCGTTGCTGCTCCAGCAAATCCAGCAGTACCGGACCATCCAGTTCCCAGCTGAGGGAGAGTCCGAACAGATCGCACTGCCGATGTGGTGGATCGCTCTGATCGGTGAACAGGCGCCGCACATCCAGATCAGACCGCATGGCCAGGGTGGCCCAAACGATTTGATAACCGAGGCTGGTGATTCCCACTGTGTAAGTGCTGGGAAAGGCCATCACCGCACGCAGGGCTCCGGTTTCCGGCACAGCCGGATCAAACAGCAGCGTTTCCTGGTTCAGGAGGGCCTGGGCTTCAGATGTTCATCCTGAAGGATCAATGATTCAGATGCTCCAGCCAATGTCATCAAGGTTGTACCCCCGCGACGTGAAGATCTACAGACACCTGTTGTTTGTCTGAGCCATGAATGCAGGGTGCTCCTATGGATCAGGCCTTTTGGTGTTGTTTTTAGGAGGTGTTGATGGTTTGGGAGGGTCAAACTTTCTGCGTCGAATCGATCCCTCCCAAGCGTGGTGAATGCCACCGCGTCGTTCCCTGCGGGCTTCCAGGTGATCCTCCTCCAACAGCTCCATGCCCAGCTGGCGCTCATAGATCGAGCGGTCATCAAACAGACGTGCCACAAGGAAGCTGGCCAGGCAAGCCACCAGGATCGGCTTGAGGATCAGCAGATCCTTGGTGAGCGCAAAGGCCAGGAACATCGCCGTGATCGGTGTGCGTGAACAGCTGGCTACGAAGGCACCCATCCCGGCGAACACATAGGTGCTGGGCACATGTCCGGTGAGCGCTTCCACCCAGATGCCGCAGGCCAGACCGATGGCGCCTCCCAAGGTGAGCATCGGATAGAACAGCCCGCCTGGAGCCCCTGATGCAGCAGCCAGACCGGTGCTGAAGAAGAGCACGATGAAGGTGCCAAGCGCCATGGGGATATCGGCCTTGCCATCAGCGATCAGGTGCTGCAGCCCTTCCAGGTTGTGAAAATCCTCAGGCAGAAAGGCGTACACACCGCCCAGAACGCCACCACTGATCACCATGCGCAGCACCAGGTGATCGCCGAACCAGGCATTGCCCTTGCGTTGCATGGCGAGCACATAGCGGCAGTAGAGCTCCGCCAGCACCCCAACCACGACGCCAAGCCCGATCAGATAGCCCAGATCGATCGGCAGGAAGTTCACCAGTGGTGTGTATTCCCGTTCCAGCTGGAATCCCTGTGTGGCATCGAGGCCCCCTCCACTGGAATTGAGGCCTGCCAGACCCAGAACGTCTGCCCAGGCATCGGCCCAGAAGGTGGTGACAATCACCAGCAGCAACACCACCGGTCTGGCGGAATGCAGCAATTCCTCGACCGCGTAGACGAAGCCTCCGATGGGGGCACTGAACACTGCTGCGATACCGGCGCCGCCGCCGGCGGCCACGATCAAGCGGCGGAAGGCCACGGGTGCTTTCAACCAGCGCGCCATCTGCCATGCCACGGAGCCGCCCATTTGAACCGCAGGTCCTTCCGGGCCGAGAGGGAAGCCGCTGCCAATGGCCACGATCCCAGCCACCAGCTTCACCAGGCCCACCTGAAGCCCCATCGGCACCGCCCGGTGTTTCAGGAATCCCATGATGTGGGTGATGCCTGAGCCGCCAGCGGCTGGGGCCAGGTAGGCCACCATCAGCCCTGAAGTCAGGCCGCCTAAGGCTCCGAGTCCAGGCAGAACAGCCCAGGCCGGCAGATCCGCCAGCAGTTCCAGTCGCCAGCCACTCAAGACTTTGATGCCGGCTTTGAACAGCACACCGGTCAAGGCAGCGCCAAGGCCGGTGAGCATCAAGGCCAGCACCACAACCCACCAGCGTCGTTCCAGCAGACGTCGGATGCTGCGGCTGGAGCCGAGCTGGTGGCGGCGTTGTTTTAGTTCACTGAGAACGACCATGGAATGGCCAGTCGGGGATCAGGCCCCGGCCAGCATCTGGGCCTCCTCATCTGCGCTGACAACTCGACCCTGATCCTCGAAGCCACTGATCTGGTCAAAATTCAGATAGCGGTACAGCTCATCGGACAGAGGATCGATCTTTGCGGAGGCGATGCTGCGGTACTCGTCCGCTGTGGGGATCCGGCCCAGCTGGGCACAGACCGCTGCCAGTTCGGCGCTGCCTAGGTAAACCTGGGCGCCTTTTCCGAGGCGGTTGTTGAAGTTGCGGGTGCTTGTAGAGAACACGGTGGTGTCGTCCTCGACTCTGGCCTGGTTGCCCATGCACAGGGAGCATCCCGGCATCTCCATGCGTGAGCCGGCCGCTTCGAAGGTGGCGTAATAGCCCTCGGCCTTGAGGGTCTCTTCATCCATGCGGGTGGGAGGGCACACCCAGAGCCGGGCCTTGTTTTCACCGGCTCCCTCGAGCACTTTGGCCGCGGCTCGGTAATGGCCGATGTTAGTCATGCAGGAACCGATGAACACCTCCTGCACCGGCGCTCCAGCCACCTCGCTGAGCAGCTTCACGTTGTCGGGATCGTTCGGGCAGGCCAAAACGGGTTCGGTGAGTTCATCGAGGTTGATCTCAAGCACCTCGGCGTATTCGGCATCGTCATCAGCGCTGAGCAGCTGGGGATTGGACAGCCAAACCTCCATCTCCTTGATGCGGCGGGCCAGGGTGCGCGCATCGCTGTACCCACGCGCAATCATGTTTTTGAGCAGGGCCACGTTGCTGCGCAGATATTCGCTCACCGTTGCTTCGGAGAGCTTGATCGTGCATCCGGCACAGGAGCGTTCGGCGCTGGCGTCGGTGAGTTCAAAGGCTTGCTCGAGCTTCAGATCAGGGAGGCCTTCGATCTCCATGATTCGGCCATTGAACAGATTCTTTTTGTTGGCTTTCTCCACCGTCAGCAGACCGCGTTGAATGGCGACCCAGGGGATGGCGTTCACAACATCACGCAGGGTCACGCCGGGCTGCAGAGAGCCGCTGAATCGAACCAGTACCGATTCAGGCATGTCGAGGGGCATGGCGCCAATGGCCGCAGCGAAGGCCACGAGGCCAGAGCCGGCTGGGAAGGAGATGCCAAGTGGAAACCGGGTGTGGCTGTCACCGCCGGTGCCCACGGTGTCGGGCAGCAGCATGCGGTTCAGCCAGCTGTGGATGATCCCATCTCCGGGCCGCAGCGCAACGCCGCCGCGCTGAGCGAAGAAATCGGGCAGGTCCTTCTGGGTCTGAAGATCCACAGGCTTGGGATAGGCCGCGGTGTGGCAGAAGCTCTGCATCACAAGGTCGGAGGAGAAGCCCAGACAGGCCAGCTCCTTCATTTCGTCTCGAGTCATCGGCCCGGTCGTGTCCTGGGATCCGACCGTGGTCATCAGCGGCTCGCAACTGGTGCCTGGGCGCACACCTGTGAGGCCGCAGGCCTTACCCACCATTTTCTGAGCCAAGGTGAATCCCTTGCCAGTGTCTTGCGGAGCGCTGGGGCGGATGAATAGCTCGGAAGGCGGCAAACCAAGCTTGGCGCGCACCTTGTCGGTGAGGGCTCGACCGATCATCAGCGGAATGCGGCCACCGGCACGCACCTCATCACTGATCGTGGCTGGCTTGAGTTCGAAGCGGCTCACCACCTCACCATCCCGTTCGATCGTGCCTTGGTAGGGGCGAATGGTGATCACATCTCCGGTGTTCAGACCGGTGACATCACATTCGATCGGCAGCGCGCCCGAGTCTTCTGCGGTGTTGAAAAAGATGGGGGCGATTTTTCCGCCCAGAATCACTCCACCGGCTCGCTTGTTCGGGACGTGCGGAATGTCATCGCCCGTGTGCCATAGCACCGAGTTGATGGCGCTCTTGCGTGAGCTTCCTGTGCCGACAACATCGCCCACGTAGACCACGGGATGGTCACCTTGCTTCAGCCTTGTGATCGTCTGAAGGCCTTCAGGGTCTCGGGTCTCCAGCATCGCCAGGGCATGCATGGGAATGTCCGGACGGGTCGTGGCATGGGTTGCCGGAGAGAGATCATCGGTGTTGGTTTCGCCTTCGATCTTGAAGACGGTCACGGTGATGGACTCAGCCAGCTCCGGTTTGGAGGTGAACCACTCAGCTGCTGCCCAGCTGTCCACCACCTGTTTGGCGAAACGGTTGTCTGCCGCCAGCTCCATCAGTTCGTTGAAGGCGTCGTACACGAGCAGGGTGCGGCTCAGGCCCTCAGCGGCACATCCAGCCAGCTCTTCATCGCTGTGTTTGAGCAGCTCAATCAGGGCGGCGACGTTGTAGCCCCCCACCATTGTTCCAAGCAGACGGATCGCTTCCAGCGGTGACACCAGCGGGCTGGTCGCTTCGCCCTGCGCCACAGCACTCAGCCAGGTTGCCTTCACGTAGGCGGCTTCATCCACCCCAGGTGGAATGCGTTCACTCAGCAGATGCAGCAGTTCCTGCTCTTCTCCAGCAGGAGGGTCCTGCAGCAGCTCTGTGAGCGCTTTGGCCTGGCTGGCATCGAGTGGCAGCGCTGGGATCCCTTGGGCCAGGCGTTCTGCAGCGTTCTCGCGGTAGGTGCTCAGCATCGGAATCGGCGCAGGAACGGCAAAGGCACTTCATTCTCCTGCGTCACCGTTCCATGCTCACGCCATGCGCTCTGGAGCAGCTTGCGTAACGTGACCTTATTGATTGCTCAGGGCATGACCACCACTCACGATCTGCATGTGGTGGATACCCTGCCACTGGTTTCACCGGCTTTGCTGCACGGGGATTTCCCAGCCGACGCAAGGGCCACTGAAACTGTCGCCACCGCCAGACAGCGCATCCAGGCCATTCTCCGGGGAGAGGACCACCGCTTGCTGGTGATCGTTGGCCCCTGTTCCGTGCACGACGTGGATGCGGCCCTTGACTACGCCCGCCGCCTCGCCCCCTTGAGGTCCCGTTATGCAGGGGAACTGGAGGTGGTGATGCGGGTTTATTTCGAGAAGCCTCGAACGACTGTGGGCTGGAAAGGATTGATCAACGATCCCCACCTCGATGGTTCCTACGACATCAATACCGGTTTGCGGATGGCGCGCTCTCTGCTTCTGGATCTCGCCCGGGACGGCATGCCCACTGCGACGGAATTGCTGGATCCAGTGGTTCCGCAGTACATCGCCGACTTGATCAGCTGGACTGCGATCGGTGCCCGCACCACAGAAAGTCAGACCCACAGAGAGATGGCCTCTGGTCTTTCGATGCCCGTGGGCTACAAGAACGGCACCGACGGCAGTGCCACCATCGCCATCAATGCGATGCAGTCAGCCTCCAGTCCTCATCATTTCCTGGGGATCAACTGCGAGGGGAATGCGTCCATCGTGAGCACCACCGGTAATCCCTATGGCCATCTGGTGTTGAGGGGAGGCAACAGCGGTAGTAACTACCACCTGGAGGCGGTTCAGGAGGCATGCTCGGAATTGGCCGGAGCTGGCCTGCCGGATCGTTTGATGGTCGATTGCAGTCATGCCAATTCCAACAAGGACTATCGCCGCCAGGGCGAGGTGCTCAGGGCTGTGGCTGCTCAGGTTCAGAAGGGATCAACCCATGTGATGGGTGTGATGCTGGAAAGCCACCTGGTGGAAGGCAATCAGAAGATCAGTGCTGATCGCTCCTCACTCACCTACGGACAGAGTGTCACTGATGCCTGCATCAGCATTGAAGCAACGGCTGACTTGCTCGCTGAGCTGGCTGAATCCGTGAAGAAAGCTGGCACTCCTGCATCCGGGATTCCGGTGGCTTGAGCAGTGATCAAGGTGGCGGCCGTTCAAACGGTCATCCACATCCAACTCAGCCCCACCGCTATCGGCACAGTGAGGTTGTCGATTCCCCAGCGGCCCCATTGTTCCAGGCCAACGGCCAGAGCACAAACAGCGATCAAACGCAGGGGATGCAGAGGACTCTGGCTGATCAGCACCAGCAGGAGCAACACCAATGCCGTGACCAAGCCCATCGTGACCGTGCCGGCAACGGATTTCCGCTGTTGCCACACGGTCCAGCTGGGAGATGTCATGCCTCGGCCCACAAGGCCCGCCAGCCCATCGGCAAAGGCCATCACCAGCACTCCGGCGCAAACCGCAACCGCTTGTTCGGGCCAGAACAGCAGCAGCAGCAGACTGATGGCTAGGCCATACGCCACGGTTCCGTAGCTGTTGCGGTCAACATCCTCAACAGCAGGTAGAAGTTGAATGCGGTGATTGATCGCGGTGATCACGGTGACGGCGAAGGCCACTGGCACTGCAATCGATGCTGGAATTGAGAGCCACCAGGCCAGGACAACGACAGGACCGGTGCCGATGTGCACGATCTTGCGACTGAGCTCTCGTTGTTCGGGCCATCGCTTCCGACAGATGAGAGCTGCTGAGAGCACCAGCAGCATCCAGATGCCGATGATCAGCAGGGACGAGAGCAAAAACTCAGGCCGCCTGCTGATGGTTGGTCATCACACGCAACTTCAAGATGGCCTTGGCTTCCAGCTGCCGCACCCGTTCCCGCGACACATTGATTTGACGGCCGATTTCAGCCAGCGTCAGTGGTTCGGCTCCATCCAGTCCGAAGCGCAATTTGAGGATTTTTTGCTCACGCTCATTCAACTGAGAGAGCCATCCGCCCAGGTGCTCCTTCTGAATGCTGCGATCCATTCCCTCCATTGGCTCAGCACCATTGGGATCTGGAATCAGTTCACCGAGCGTGCTGCGATCTTCTTCGCCACGGGCATGGGCATCCAGGGATGCGCAGGGCGCGCTTTGGGCAATGAGGTCTTCGAGATCGCGCGGTTCGATGCCCATCGCGCTTGCCAGTTCCAGTCGATTCGGTTGCCGACCGAAGCGGTGAGACAGCTCACGCGTGATGCGGCGCATCTTGGAGAGCTTTTCGCTGATGTGAATCGGCAAGCGAATGGTGCGTGCGCTGTTGTCAATCGCGCGAGTCATCCCCTGGCGAATCCACCAGTAGGCATAGGTCGAAAATTTGTAGCCCATGGCAGGGTCGAACTTGTCGACGGCCCGCTCCAGGCCGATGGCTCCTTCCTGAACGAGATCGAGCAGCTCCAGGCCCTGGTTCTGATATTTCTTGGCAACGCTCACCACGAGGCGGAGGTTGGCGGCCATCATCCGATCCCGGGCACGCTTGCCCATGCGGATGCGGTGACGCTGCCTGGGAGTGCGATCCTCCTCAGCAATATCGAGTAGCTCCTTCATGGCTTGCACATGATGAGCAAGCTCGATTTCTTCGGCTGCAGTGAGCAGTGGAACTCGTCCAATGCTGCTCAGGTAATAACCAATTGAATCAGTGGCCAAGCGCCCGCTTTGACGTGACGAGCGACTGGAAGTTGAGCGTGAACGTGCACTGCTGTCACGACGACCAGTGGTCGGCAACACAGGCTCTGATGAAGCAACTTTTTGAGTTACTCCTTCAGATTCCAGAGGGATCCCCATCATCCTGGCCTCCTGAAAATTAGATTTGCGAAAAATTTAGCACCCGGAGCAAAGAGTGAAGTGATTAATTCGAAAGTTTTTACGAATCAATGATGCAGTGTTAAGTCTCGTGGATCGAATATGAAATAAAGACAAAAAGCACAATTTCGCTGTATCGATGAACACGGGTCTTGCTTGATCAGTTTTTCGCGACCAGCCCTTTTCTCCAGGTTTCAATCAGGCTCAACTGCGAATTACACTCTTCGCCCTTTGGATGGCGCTGACTGAAGGAACCATCGGTCTGCATATCGAATGATCCACGGTTGTCATCGAGATAGATCTGCATCAAGCGTTCCAGTTGCTCCCGAAGCGCTGGTTCTTCAATGGGTGTCACAGCTTCAACGCGTCTGTCCAGATTTCTTGGCATCCAATCAGCGCTGCCGATGTAAACCTCCGGTTCGTTGTGATTGGCGAACCAGAACAGGCGTGAGTGTTCAAGAAAGCGACCGATGATGCTCACCACGCTGATGTTGTCGCTCACGCCCTCGCGACCTGGGTACAGGCAGCACATGCCGCGCACAATCAGTTCGATCTTCACGCCTGCCTGGGAGGCTTCGTAGAGCAGGGCGATGATGCCTGGATCCACCAGTGAATTCATCTTGGCTCGGATATGGCCGCCGCGGTCGTGCTGAGCATGTTCAATCTCACGGCGAATCAGATGTTCCATGCCTTTACGCAGTGATACCGGTGCAACCAGCAACTTGCGGAACTCCTGCTGTTTAGAGAAGCCGGTGAGGTAATTGAACAATTCCACCAGATCCTGGCCGAGTTCGGGTCGTGCCGAAAGCAGGCCAAGATCGGTGTAGAGGCGTGATGTCTTCGAGTTGTAGTTACCGGTGCCGATATGGACATAACTGCGGAGACGTTCCTTTTCCTTGCGCACAACCAGCACGATCTTGGTGTGGGTTTTTAGGCCCAGAACTCCATAAACGACATGCACTCCTGAGCTTTCCAGGTGTTTCGCCCACTGGATGTTGTTGTCTTCATCGAAGCGTGCTTTGAGTTCCACCAGCGCCATCACCTGCTTGCCGTTTTCCGCAGCACGAATCAACGCGGCGATGATCGGTGAATCCTTTGAGGTGCGATAGAGGGTCATCTTGATCCCCATCACCAGAGGATCGTCGGCGGCCTGGTTGATGAATTCCTCCACGGATGTGGAGAAGAGGTCGTAGGGGTGATGCAGAAGCACATCGCGGCGGCGGACCACCGAAAAAATGCTCTCAAATTCCTCCTCTTTGATGGAGCCGTCTTCGAGCATGTTGCGCTGGGCGCGACGCAGTACCGAGGGTGTCTGGCCCGAGTGGGACTCGTTCTTGAGATTCGCCAATGGGATTCCCATCAGACCGAACAGATCGTCGAGCCCCAGAGGACCGTCAACCCTGTAGAGATCGGCTTCCTCAACGGACATGCCATCCATCAGCATCTCGACAACGTCCTGTGGCATCCCCTCGGCGACTTCGAGCCGCACCACTTCGCCTCCCATGCGGCGTTTGCGCAGGCCCTGCTCAATGGCGATCATCAGATCATCAGCTTCCAGGTCGCGCAGTTCCAGATCCGCATCCCGGGTGACGCGGAAGAAGTAGTGCCCCTCGATGCTCATGCCTGGAAAGAGAAGGCCGAGGTTGAAGGCCACCACCTGTTCAAGGGGAACGGCCGTGTGAACTGCCTCAGATTGTTCAGCTGCGAGGTCGGTGGGTATGGCAACGAATCGAGGCAAGATCGTCTGAGGCACCTTCACGCGGGCCAGCAGCCGCTGACCGGTGTCCGGATCGTCAATCAGAGCCGCCACATTCAGGCTGAGATTGCTCACGAAGGGAAACGGATGAGCCGGATCCACTGCCAGGGGGGTTAGCACTGGAAAAATCGCTTTCTGGAAGTAGTTATCAACCCAGAGTCGTTGGCGTTCGTTGAGCTGTTCGTAATCGAGCAGATGGGCGCCGTGGTTGTGCAGTTCGGATCTGAGCTGGCTGCGGTAGTGCTCTTGCTGCCGTTTCAGTAGGGGTGCGAGATGTTCCCGTATGGCTTGCAGCTGTTCCAGTGGTGTGCGTCCGTCCTCGCTGCGCTTATCAATGCCCGCTTCCACCTGGGCCTTGAGGGAGGCCACTCTCACCATGAAAAATTCGTCGAGATTGTTGCTGAAGATGGCACTGAATTTGGCCTGCTCCAGCAACGGGGTGCGTTGATCCAGGGCCTGAATCAGCACGCGCTCATTGAAGGCAATCCAGCTGAGCTCTCGGTTGATATAGAGGTCGGTGGAGAGAGCGTTGTCACTCATCGGGTGACCAGATGTGCATGAACCGACTCGCGAAACGTAGCAATCGTTCAGAGGCCGGACTGCAGGTTTTTTGATGTTCTGCAGCTGGTTGCGTCATTGCGACCTGGAGGGCAGCGGGCTGCCTCCCACCAGCAGCATCACCATGATCAGCAGACAGGCACTGCCAACGAAGGGACTGATCTGTCCCAACAGGTCGTAGCTGAGTCCGGCCAGAGGTGGTCCCAGGAAACTCCCCAGGCTCTGCAGTGCCTGAAGGCTGCCCAATGCCGTGCCCTGTCCCTCCGAGTCGAGGCGGCGCGACACAAGACTGCGCAGGCTCGGGGTGACCAGGCCTGTTCCGGTGGCGAGGATGGCCACGGAACTGAACACGCCGATCTGAGCCTGTTGAGGTGATGTTGAGGGAATCAGCAGGCATCCAAGGATCACCAAGCCCAGACCGATCAGGGTCAGTTTCCATTCTCCGAGTTGTTTCACGAGGGGACCGATCAGGCCTCCCTGCACCACGGTGGCCACCACGCCCACAATTAGGAAGGCGGTTGTGGCGAGCTCTGGCCCCCAGTTGAAGCGCTGTTTGAAATAGAGCACCAGGATGGCGGTGAAGCCGTTGAAGGCCAGAAAGAACAGGAAGAAGCTGAGACAGAGTCGCCCGACAGCGGGGTTGCCAATCACCTTGGCGATCTGGGCGAAGGGGTTGAGGTCTCGTTTGCGCGGCATGGCTTGGCGCGCCGAGCGGGGATGGGTCTCCGGAAGCAAACCCAGCACCACCAGCAGGTTGAACAGGGCGAAACCGGTGGCCACCCAGATCGGCACGGTCACGTTGATGCGGGCTAGCTGTCCTCCCACGAACGGTCCGATGATGAAGCCGAGACCAAAGGCCACCCCGATCAAGCCGAAAGCGCGTGCCCGTTGTTCCTCGGGAGTGATATCAGCCAGCACTGCTCCAGCGGTGGCTGCGGTTCCGCCGCTCACACCATCGATGAGGCGAGCGCCGAACAGCAGCATCAGCGGCAAAGTGGCGCCCTTGGGCCAGTCCATGCTCACGGTAAGGGCGAACAGGCCCAGACCCAGTACCGAGCCTGCAACGCAGGTGGCGATCACGGGCCGGCGGCCGAAGCGATCACTGAGGGCTCCGATTAGGGGTGTGGCAGCAAACTGCGCGAGTGCGTAGCTGCCGGCTAGCAGACCCAGTGTGCGCCCATCGGCGTTGAAGCTCGCCAGTAGGAATGGCAGCAATGGGAAGACGATGCTTTCGCTGAGTCGGTCATTGAGCAGCGTCAGAAAGGCGCTGAGCAGAGTGGGGACACGTGGTTGCTGCAAGGCAGCCGCTGGGCAGGTGAGACTCACATTCCCATAGGCACTGGCCATGGTCCTGCGTTTGATCGTTCCAGATGACGAGATTCTTCTCCGGGAGATCTATGCCGATGCCATCGAGAGTCAGGCTCCACAGTTGTATTCGGATCAGCAGGTGAAGTCCTGGGCAGCACTCGCCTGGTTGCCGGGTGTGCTGGATCAAACCCTGAAGCAGGGTTCCGGCTGGATCAGTGGTGAGGATGCCGCTTTTGCGATGCGTTACCCGCAGGACCGGCTTGCTCTTCTCTATTGCCGGGGCCGTGCGGCACGTCAGGGCCACGGCAAAGCGCTACTAGAGAGACTTGAAGCCGATGCGATCGCGGATGGCGTCAGATTTCTGCGCACCGAAGCCAGTCAGTTCAGTCGTCCGTTGTTTGAGCGCTATGGCTGGAGCCTGGTTGCTCCGGAAACGATCACGATCGCTGGAGTGCCCTTTGAGCGCTATCGGATGCACAAAGCACTGGGCAAGCTGCGTAGCTGATCAAGCTGATCAAGGGCCCGACCCTGTTCCAGCACTGTGGTCGCCCGCTCAATCCCCGAGTCAAGACTCTCGCTCAGGCCAGCATTCCAGAGGTAGGCACCCGCATTCCAGCGCAGAGCTTCGCTGAGGGGACCACGGTTGCTGAGCGCTTCGAGGGCCTGGCTCTTCCAGGTGCTCTCCGACGACCACTCCACGTCTGCGTTGTGGCATCCGTGATCGCGGGGGTGAAGGATCAGACGTTCAGCCTGACCATCGCGGACACGGGCTGTGATGCAGGCCCGACCGATGGGAAGATCTGTTCCTCCTTCCAGGCCTTTCACAGTGAGCAGGTCGGTTTCGCCTGCAAGTCTGAGCGCTTCCCAGGCCCGGCTTTCGGTTGGTGGGTGCACAAACCCACTCACCAGAAGGTGGTCTCCCTGGTGGGCCGTCCATAGGAGCTCGAGGCTGGCCACGGGAGGCCGTTTTCCCAGTTCTTCCCGGTAATGAATCAGTGTTTCCGCGATCGCGAAATGATCCGGTTGATGAATGAGCGCGAAGCCATGTGTGTTGAATCCTTCCTGAACAGTGCTCAGGGGCATTCCACCCAGATTCAGATCCAGAAGGCGGAACAGATCGATGGCTGTGATGCCGTATTTGATCGGCATGCGGTCACCCCCCTGCAGCACGACCGGTTGACCGCAAGCCACCAGCACAAGGCTGGTGAGTGGGTAGATGGGCGCAGTTCTGGTCCGACCGTCAAATGGCATGCCGAAGCAGAGCGGTCTTCTCTGATCGGCAGGGCTGTGAACAACGGGCCCCATCGATCGATAGGTGTCGAGCATGCCGGTGAGCTCTTGGGGCTCCGGCCGGCGTATGCGGTGCGCAATCAGGAAAGCGCCAATTTGTGCCGGCGTGGCCTCCTCCCTGAGCATGAGTGCCAAAGCATCGGCAGCTTCCTCTCGACTCAAGCCTTTGCTGGTGTGTTCGCCGCTACCGACTTTGCGTAGGTGCTGTTTAAAGCGCTCGCGGCCAGTGCCGACAGTGCTTGTCAAGGGCCTTACCAACGCTTCATGCAGTGTTCTGCAGCGAGGTCACTTTCAGGGGTAGCGATTGCTACCGATCGCTTCACGTAAGCATCGAGAGCCCTTCGAACCGTCCATGTTGAGGATGGCTGGGGTTATGGCGCCCATCGGCGTAATAGAGACGCTCAAGTACCAAACTTGTGGTGACGCTTGAGTTGTGATTCTGGTGATTCAGCAGTGTCGCGAGTGTGCGAAAAAGAGTGTTCATCGATCACACGATCAGCGAATTCAATAGAGCAGTTCTGAATCGATCGAGATGTAGTCAATGCATCCAAAATAGGTTTTGGTTTTGGTTGCCTTTGTAGCTGTTTTCTGCTGCAAGGCGCGACAGTCTCTTTTTCGATTTCAGTATTGTTTATGACTGTTTCGCCCATGTCCACGCCATCATTGGCGGCCCCATCGCCCTCCACATTGACCGCCTCGTTGATGGCTGCCAAAAAGGCGAAAGGGATGAGTTTCGCGGATCTTGAGGCGGCTCTTGGGCTTGATGAGGTGTGGATTGCTTCTCTGTTCTATGGACAGGCCACAGCCTCTGCCGATGAGGCGGAGAAGCTGGCGTCCTTACTGTCGTTGGACCCCGCAATCACAGCTGCGATTCAGGAGTTTCCGACCAAAGGCAGTCTTGAGCCTGTGATTCCAACCGATCCCCTGATCTATCGCTTTTACGAGATCATGCAGGTGTATGGCATGCCCCTGAAGGATGTGATTCAGGAAAAGTTTGGAGATGGAATCATGAGTGCTATCGATTTCACCCTGGATGTGGACAAAATTGAAGATCCGAAGGGTGATCGGGTTCAGATTACGATGTGCGGAAAGTTTTTGCCCTACAAAAAGTGGTGATTTCACTTTTTGGTTTTCACTGAAGTCATGCAATAAAGTTTTAAGCCCGACATTTGTCGGGCTTTTGTTTGCTCAGGTTCGAAATTGCTGTTGCAATTGTTGGCAGGCCAATTGTTTGCGTGATTCACTGCTGAGCGTTTGGCTCAGCTCTTTTAGCCAACGTTGACTGATCGGAGTTGCGATGCAGCCAAGGGCACGGAACGCAGCAGCAGCGACATCGTCGGATCCGGTTTTGCACAGATTCGATAGGCGTTCACTGATCACCGCCCCATCCCTGCGTTGCAACACCCGAATCGTGGCGATCACCACTGGATCGCGGAAATCGTTGAGGGGTTCAGTGCACAACTTGAGTAATTCCTCGTCGCTCAGGCTATGAGCGCGGAAACCCACTAACTGCAATCCCGCCAAGCGATGATGTTGTCCGGGGTGATGCAAACACTCCTTCACCACATGTTCTGGAACATCTGCACCCCAGCAAGACAAAGCCTCAAGGATGCACAGGTTGAGTTCAGCTAATTCGGAGCTGTTTTTGAGTTGATCAAGCAGCCAGTCTCTCGCTGCTTGCTGGTGGCACAGTCCAGCTGCCAGCACAAGATCGGGAAGTGCTCCATGCTGCTGAATCAATTGTTCAATGATTGGCCAGCCTTGTTCAGCCAGCATTCCAAGTTTTTCGCAGAGCGCACGGCGTAGCTCAACTGAAAAGCTGGGAGAGTAAACCTCCCCCAGCCATTCGGGCTCCAAAGGAGCACGTCGTGATTTTGAAAGCCGTTCCCAGAGAACGGCTTCATTCACGGGTAGAGACACAGAACATCAATCAGCGGGCGCCAAGCTCAGCGGCCAGCTCGCGTTCCAGTTTGTCATCATGTTCGCTTGGCAGCACGTTACCGATGTTGGTGCGGTGGGTGCTGTAAAAGAGCATGCCGATGAACACCATGCCGCCAATGATGTTGCCAATGGTGACGGGCAGGAAGTTCCAGAAAATGCACTTCCAGAAGGGAACTCCAGATCCGAGGATTGGCCCTGCGGTGTGCAGAAACTGATTCACCACAATGTGCTCCATTCCCATTGATTGGAATGCTGTGATGGGTAGCCAGCAAGCCAGAATCTTTCCAGGCACACTTTTACTCACCAGGGCCATGGTTACACCGAGGCAAACCAGCCAGTTGGCGATCAAGCCTCGAATAATGGCCAGGAAGAATCCCATCGACTGAAGGTTCTCATATTTGACAACAACGTTGGTTTTATTCAACGCGATGATTTTCGCTGCTACCTGTTGCCACATTCCGCCACCATCAGCAGCTGATGCTGGATCAACCGTTCCTCCACTGGTGAGGCTGATCGCCATCAGAACTGCCACAACCGCAGTTCCAATCCAGTTACCGAGCCACACCCAACCCCAGTTTCTAAAGGTTGCACCCCAGGTGCTTTTACCTGCCCAGGTGGCCATTGGTAGAAGAGCGAAGTTGCCTGTGACCAACTCCATGCCAAACAAGACAATGCTGGCGAAACCGAATGGGAAGAGCAGGGAGCCCAGCCATGGTTGACCACTTTTGAGCCCCACTGTGAGTGCAAGGATCACGGCCAGACCAAGGATCGCTCCCGAATAAAATCCTCTGAGCAAGAGGTTTTTAACGCTGACGGTGGATTTCTTGCCACCGGCACCGATCATGCCGTCGACAAGTTCATTGGGTAGGACGTAGTCCATCTGTGAAGCAGTCACACTCATGAGTTCAATGCGGTTAAGAGGGAATGAAGCGGTTGATGAAGTCCTGAGATCAACAGTTAACGGCTGATCTTGTTCATTAATCTGGAAAATGCATCCTGCTTATGCGCAGCCCGTGAAATCGGTTGTTTATCTTGGCCAGCTTTTGTAAACCAGTTGACCAGTCTTGAGAACAAATCGCTGTTGCTAGACATGAATTAATACTGCAAATTTGTTGTGTGATTGGTTTGGCTGTGATGGCCTCAAAAAGTCAGCACCAACACGGCAAAACGATTGATCTGCTCAGCTGTTTCAACTTTTGGTTCGTGGTTTTGCGCCGAACCGTTCAATCAGCACTTCGCGCAGAACCTCTTTGATGTTTTCAGCTGGAATGGCCTTCTGATGGAGTTCACCCACCGTTGGATTGGGTCCCTGCGATCCACCAAGGGTCATCGTGTAGCCATCATCTGTTTTGCCCTCACTGTTTTTGGCTTTGGCGCCTGTTAGGCCGATTGCGCCCATGTACGCCTGGCCGCAGCTGTTGGGGCAACCTGTCCAGTGAATTTTCAGTTCTTCTGGCAGATCAAGCTCCTGATCGAGCTCTTTGGCAGCTGCCAAGGCTTGATCCTTGGTGTTGGTGAGTGCAAATCCGCAATACGTGCTTCCTGTGCATGACACGGTGCCAGCCGAAATCGCACCAGGTTTGAGTGGAAATCGTGCGAGCAGTGGGTCGCTTTCAAAAGCTTCGACCTGTGCTTGCGGCAGTCCAACAATGATCACGTTCTGATCTTCAGTGAGCCGCACTTCTCCGCTTCCGTAGGTGATGCTCGCCGTGGCCAGATCATGAAGATCCTGCGCTGTTAGGCGACCAACCGGAACGTGGAGACCCGCAAAGACCAGCCCATCCTGTTTCTGCGGGTGAATGCCGTAGTGCGACCGGGGCGTGGTGTCAAACACAGACCCTGGGTCGGGTGTTAGAGGCCCGAACTGTTCTTCAACCTGATTGCGGAAGTTGTCGTGGCCAACTTCATCGAGATACATTCTGAATCGACCTTTTGGGCGTTTGTTGCGTTCTCCGTTATCTCTCCAGAGACGAATCACCGTATCGGTCATCCGACAAATTTCATCTGGCTTGACCCAGGCATTCAGCGGGATGGCATAGGCATTCATCTGTGATGAAAGAATGCCGCCAATCCATACACCGAAACCCATCACACCATCTTTTTCTACGGGATGGAAAGCAATGTCGTTGTGAAGAAGGAAATTGTCTTTTGCACCGGCAACTGCCGTATTCCATTTTCTGGGAAGATTGGAATATTCAGGATTTCCTTTGCGGTGATTCGTTAAAAAGTTTTCAAGTTCATCTGTGTAAGGTCTGGTATCGAGGATTTCCTTTGGATCAATCCCGGCGATTGGGTTGCCGGTGACATTACGAGGATTATCAAAACCCGACTGGATCGTACTCAGATCAGCTTCTTCAAGGCGCTTGAGGATTTCTGGCAGGTCGCCAAGAAGCACTCCTCTCAGTTGCAGGTTCTGCCTGGTGGTGATATCACAGCTGCCGTTCTCTCCGTAGCGCTCAACAATGGAGCCGATAACGCGCAATTGTTGAGCGGAGAGCACACCGTTGGGAACCCGCAGGCGCAGCATGAATTTGCCGGGTGTTTTCGGCCGCCAAAACATTCCATACCATTTCAATCGCAATTGAAGGTCGGTTTCATCAACCTGCTCCCACCCCATTTCGGCAAATTTCTCAATTTCACTACCAACGAGCAGGCCATCTTTGGCCGACTTGTTCTGTTCGATCTTATTCAGCTTCTTGCCATCCAGATAGGGCCTGGAAGGAGAGCTAATCGTCATGATCTTGTTCAGCGAGGGGCGAATGATTGGTCATGAAATGCTGCTGATCAATCAAAGGGTCCAGATGACCTGCGCTTCAAAAAGAAGGTGAGCGCTCTTGCGGCAGTTAAGAGGCTTGTCAGGGGTCTGTCGGTAGTGGATTGAACAATTTCCCCAGCCGACTGTTCAATTCAGGTGGGATGGACGAATTGGTGACTGTGGCTACATCTCATCCGCCCGACGGAGCTCTAGAAGGCTGCCTTTCGCGGACTCAGTATTGACGTCCAACTTCGCCAATCATTCGGATCGCTCCGTAGCGAAGCATCTGCCAGACGCGTTTCATGGCGGCGAAATCCCGGTCGAGCTCACTTTTGAACTGGGCGTCCCTGTGGTGACTTCTGCGTCTGTCATCGGCATGCCAATGACGGTGAGCCCTTTCCGAGCGATAGCTTTGAACGGTGGAGTCTCGCTGGAACCGACCTTCAGGGACAGTGCGATCGATGGATCGACGGCGCGACATGGCAGCAGGAGGAATGACAATCCATCGATGACAACAGTCAGTTCGACCTTTGATCCGTGGCCATTGCTACGGAATAGCGATCTTGGTTGTCAGCGAGCGATCAGATTGGTTGTGCATGGACGCTCAGGTGGCGTCGTTCCTGAATCATTGATTGAGCTGCAGCAGGCGCTCCAGCAGCGTCGTCAGGCTCCTGTGCAGCTTGAAGTGCTCACTTCCGAGACAGCACCTGCGTGTCCAGAACAGCCCAGTTGGTTGGTGCCTTTGTTGTTATGGCCGGGATCGCATGCGCGTGCGGATGTGCCTGAGATCAGACATCGCATGCAGCGTGAAGGTGCGGACGTTGAGTTGCTTCCTTTCCTTGGGTCTTGGCAAGGCTGGTGGGCTCTCGTGGCTGAAGCACTTCAGCCCTTTGCTGCTCAGGGCTCAGTTCTGGTTCATCACCCATTGAGTTCTGAAGAGGCCGATCGTTTCCTCCAGGAGTTGTCCGAGCGCATGGGGCTGCCTCTGCTGCCCTTCGACGATTGGTCTGACTATCAGAAAATCCACCCCGAGGCTCACCCACTGATGCTTGCGTTGGCCCCCAATCGCATGACGGAGGCACTGAGCGAGGCTGGAGGTCTTCCACCGCTTCTTGACCTCGCTCTGATTCGTCAGGGCCTGATCGACTTGCTTGCCGCTCTGCCGTGACGACTGCTGAACTCACCGGAACCGTTTATCTCGTCGGTGCAGGCCCTGGAGATCCCGATTTACTCACTGTGAGGGCCCATCGCCTGTTGGGTCGCTGTGATGCATTGGTCTACGACTCCCTGGTTCCTCGCGAGGTTCTTGACCTAGTGCCCGAGCACTGTGAGCGCCATTTCGTGGGCAAGCGTCGTGGGCATCACTCCGTTCCCCAGCCGAGTACGAATGCGGTGCTGGTGACGTTGGCAGCCCGCCACCGCTGCATTGTGCGTCTCAAGGGCGGGGATCCCTTTCTGTTTGGACGCGGTGGTGAGGAAGCTGCGCATCTGGTGAAACACGGCGTTTCGGTGCAGGTGGTGCCAGGGGTGACCGCTGGTATTGCCGCACCCGCCTACGCCGGTATTCCTGTGACCCATCGTCGCGCCGGTTCCTCTGTCACCTTCGTGACCGGTCATGAGGAGATCGACAAGCGCCGTCCCAGTGTGAATTGGCGCTCATTGGCTACAGCCAGTGATGGTCTGGTGATTTACATGGGTCTGCATAACCTGCCGAAGATCGCCGCTGAGCTGGAGGCAGGTGGTCTCAGTGCTGAGACCCCAGTGGCTGTGATTCAGCAGGGGACTGTGGCCGGGCAGCGTTGTCTCAAGGCGACTCTCTCAGACGTTGCTGCGCGCACCCGCAGTGAAGGCTTTGCCTCGCCCTCCGTGATTGTGGTTGGAGATGTGGTGAATGAGCAGGTGGAATCCTGTGCGCCACGGCCTGCCGATGTCACCATGCCGATCCCGTTCTGATGGTCAGGTTGGTGGCTGATCTGCGGATTCCTTCAGCCTTGATCTGAGCTGCACCAGGTTGCAGGGGTGGGTTTCGCTGTTCAGCTGGGCTGAGATCAGTCGCTCCCAGGCTGTGGTGACGGCATCCTGTGATCCAGGCAGAACGAAGATGAACGTGCCGTTGGCCACTCCCGCGAGGCAGCGACTCTGCAGGCTGCTCGTGCCGATGGTCTGGAACGAGAGCATTCGGAACAGTTCGCCGAACCCATCGATGGTCTTGTCCAGCAAGGGGCCGATCGCTTCAGGGCTGCCGTCGCGTCCCGTCAGGCCTGTGCCGCCTGTGGTGATCACCACGTCAACGGCTGAATCGACGATCCATTGGCTGACGAGCGCTCGAATCCGATAGCGGTCGTCCGGACAGATTGCACGAGTCTGCAAGTGATGACCGGCATCGATCAGTCGTTGCTGAAGCAGATCTCCGCTCGGGTCGTTCTCCAGGGTCCGACTGTCTGAAATCGTCAGCAGGGCAATGGACAGCACGCAGCGTTGATTGAGGTGTGATCGACAAACGCTAGAACCGTGAAGCTTTCGTGTGGCACGGATGAACCAGAGTCAATCCGATGCGCCAGCTTCGGTGAAGGTGTTGTTGTTTGCTTCACTGCGGGACCAGGCGGGTTGGTCTGATCGTTGTATTGCACTGAATGCGCCGGCTGTGCAGACAGCCAGAGAGATCTGGGATCTGCTTGAACTGGGTGACTTACCTCAGGTGGTGCTTGTTGCCATCAACCAGGACATCGTCAGCGCCGATCATCCAGTGCAAGCGGGGGATGAACTGGCTTTCCTGCCGCCATTCACAGGAGGTTGATCGTGCTGCCGAATCCTGACGAGGTGCAGATTGTCATTCATGACCAAGCCATCTCGGGTGTCGTGCAGCTCGACGACTGGTTGCGGTCCCAGATGGATGCCGCCACCGCGATCTTCATGGGCCGCGTGCGTGATGTCGCCATGGATGGACGACCGCTGGAGGCCCTGGAGCTCAGTCACTATCCGGGATTGTGCGAACGTTTGATTGAGGCCTCCGCTCGCCAGCTACTGCAGCACCATGGTTGCCGTTCCGTGCTTGTGCTGCACCGAGTCGGCAGGTTGCTGTCTGGAGAGTTGATCGTTTTGGTGGCGGTCAGCGCTGATCGGCGTGGACCTGCACAACGTTGCTGTGCAGCCTTGCTTGAGGCTCTCAAGCATGACGCTCCCTTTTGGAAGCGGGAATGGAGCAATGGCGTTGGGACCTGGCTGTCGGAAAACACAGCGCTTTGACCCCAAGGGTGTTTCAGAGCAATCGCCGACGCAGCAGTTGTGCCCAGAGCTGATCTCCGCGTTCCAGGTCGCCTGACTCCGCAGGGATCTCCAACAGCAGATCCGCATTCTGGAGGGAGCCGATGCGTGAGGAGGCCTGGGATCCATCGACTCGGGCACGCAGTTCTCCGTCAGCAGAGCAGATCAAAGAAGCCCGGGCCAGTTCCGGCCGTCCTGGCCTGCGCCGGTAAGGCGTCTCAAGGCTTACCCGCAGTCGTGGTAACAGCTCCGGTTCCTGCTGGCCCTCCAGCAGCTGCAGCGCTGGCCAGAGCAGCTGCAATGCTGTGACGGCTGCTGCAACGGGATTGCCTGGCAGGCCAAAGAACGGCACGTTATCGCCCACGCAGCCAAAGGCGAAGGGCCGACCCGGCTTGAGGAACAGTTTCCAGAAGTCCACCTCGCCAAGCTCCGTCATCAGCGGTCGGATCCAGTCGCTGTCACCGGCGGAGACACCTCCGGTGCTCACCAACACATCACAACTTGAGCCCAACTCAACGATCGTTTTGCGCAGGACTTGCGGTTGATCAGCTACCACCCGGCAATCCCACGCTTGATAGCCAAGACGCTTCAGTAGGCCTTTCAGCAAGGTGCTGTTGCTTTCCCAGATGGCTCCCTCAGGTCGTCGTTCACCCGGAGACACCAATTCATCGCCGCTGATCAGCAGCCCGATGCGTGGTTGGCGATAAACATTCAGTTGCTGGACGCCACAGCTGGCAGCTTGGGCAAGATCTGCAAGTCCGAGGCGTTGTCCCGGCATCAGCAAAGTGGACCCTTGACTGCATTCCTCGTTGGCCGGCCGGATCCATGGGTTGGCCGAGGCCTCCTGTTTCAAGCAAAGACTGTCGTTCACCCTCTGCACCAGTTCCTGGGGCAGAACCCAGTCAGCTCCTTCAGGCAAGGGTGCACCGGTGAGAATTCGAATGGCTTCGCCGTGGGCAAGTACAGAGGGGTAGGGGGCGGCCGGTGCGGATCGACCCACCAACGTCCAGGTGTCATCAACGGCTGGTTGCTGACTTTGGCCCAGGGCGTAGCCGTCCATGATCGAGGCCCTGAAGCCGGGAACATCGGCCCTGGCCAGCACGGCAGCTGCGTTCACGCGTTCCAGAGCGTCTGTTAATGGAACCGTCTCGATGAACGCTTGAGCACGTCGTGTTGTTCCCAGTTGGATCGCGTCCAGCACACGCATTCGAGCATCTGCAAGCTGTAGGCCCTCACGGCCATAGGGGTCAGCAGCTCCAGCTGCCATGGCGACCCCCATCCTTGTGCAACAGCTGAATTCGGTTGATCGTCATGCCCGGCTCAACCGACTTCAACATGTCGTAGAGAGTGACCAGCCCGATGGAGACGCTGGTGATCGCTTCCATCTCCACGCCGGTTTGACCGGTCGTGCGACAGCTGACCCGCACAGTCAGGCCGGGCAACGATGGGTCCGGTTCAATTTCCACGTCGATGCCGCTCAGGGGCAAAGGGTGGCAAAGGGGAATGAGCTCGGATGTGCGCTTGGCGGCTTGAATGGCAGCAACGCGTGCCACGGCCATCAAGTCTCCTTTGGATGTTTCGCCGTTCAGCACCAGATCCAATGTGGATCTGCGCATCACCAGCGAACCCAACGCGGTCGCCTCGCGTTTGGTGATGGCACGATCACCGACTTCAACCATGTGCACCTCACCCTGATTGGTGAGGTGCGAAAGCTGTTCAGACATCGATGAATCGTGTGCTGACTGAGTTCGTCAGTGTTGATCAGCGCTCACCCAGCACCGACCACATTGCAGCCTGGGAGGTGATCACGGGCTCGACCTGGGTTGAAGAAGTTGACGTCTCGACTGGAGCGACTGAGGCTTGCTGGCTCCGGACCATCTGTATGGCCAGAGAGGCCACGATGAATGCGCCGATGAAACCTGCTGCAACGGTGATTGGGCTACGGCTTGCGCTGGTTGTTGAGTAGGAGCGAACCATTCGGAGATGGGCAATCTCCATTCACTATGGATAAAAACTGTAAGAACCGCTACTGAGCTCACTGAAACTTTGCAGTGACGACCCTTCTTGCTGGGAGTGAATCAGCAGGAGGCCGGAAGCGAGTCCCTCGGAGGCCAACCAGCCGTGGGCTGAGCCAAGAATCATTCCCAGACAGAGGGCGAAACGCATTGAAGTCATCAACGTTGAGCCGAGCATCTCTGCTTTGCGCTTCGTCGTTGGTCGTTGTTGCCACTGTTTCCAGCTAGAGATATGCAAACCGTTGTTGTTACTACCAATGCATCCGCAGCTGGATCAGTCGCGGCACTGTTTTGCATTCGAACAGGACTTCATCGGCTCCTGGCGATGTATCCCCTTATGTGTTCGCCGCAAACTTGATTTGGCAGGCATCAAGCTCAAGCTGAGTCACTGGTTGGCGATGAGTCATGAGCAGCGTCAGGGCCTCGTCGACTGGGGCGATTCCCCCGAGCACCTGGCGCAGATGCGTGAACATCTGCGCGCCTGCACCGCTGCGATGGTTGATGGCATGGTCAAAGATCTGCCTCCTGCCGTGCAGGAGCCCTGGCAGCGACCGGCTCGGCTTCCGGATCAGCTTCTGGATGCTGCTCGACTTCGTGGCATCGACCTGACGTCTCAGACCTGGATGAAGCTGCGGGAGCTGGATCGCTTCGCCCTCTGCAAGCTGGCGCGCCCTGGCCATGATCATCACAACCTTGATGCCGCGTTCAGCGAAGTGCTGGGATGAGCATCCTGCGCAGCCTCTCCAGTCGGCCGCTCTGTTGTTCGACCGGTTGCATCACCGAGACGGCAGGGGCAACCACCACCGCCGTTGCCTTGAGTTCAGGTTGTTTGGAGATCGGGCAGGCCTGATCGTGCATCAGGGTGTTGGCTTCACAGGCTTCGGATTGCGTGAACCCCCAATGCATCGGAAGGAAGACTGATCCCTTGCGGATCCGATCGGTCACGCTCACACGTGCTGTGAGCGTGCCTCGCCTGGAGGTGATCGCCGCCAGGCCCTCATCTTCGATGGCGAATTGTTCCGCATCACTGGGATGAATCTCCAGGCGGGGTTCCGGGTGCATGCTGTTCAGACGCTTCACTTTTCCAGTGCGCGTCATCGTGTGCCACTGACCGAGATAGCGACCAACGGTGAGCACCAGTGGATAAATCTCACAGGGTGGTTCCGCCAGTCCCAGCGGAGCATCCGACTGGAAGCGGGCACGCCCGTTGGCTGTTGGGAATCGCTTGCCGACGTACAGACGCTTGGCTGCTTGCGTCGGCTCATGGCCGAGGGGGAAAGGCCATTGCTGCGGACCATGCTCATACAGCAGCTGGTGGCTCAGCCCTGAAACATCGCAGATTCGGCTTGCGGACAGAGCGGCAAATTCGCTGTACACCTCTGCTGATGAGGCGTAGGTGAACTGATCGACGAACCCCAGACGACGTCCGAGCTCTGCGAAGACCTCCCAGTCGGGTCGGCTGTCGCCATGCTGTGGTCTGAACGCCGGGCAGAGCGTTACACGGCGCTCCGAATTGGTCATGGCTCCAGACTTTTCGCTCCACTGCGATGCAGGCAGCAGTAGGTGGGCGTAGTGAGATGTTTCCGTGTCGGCATAGGCCTCGCTCACCACCACGAGGGGGCAGCGTTCCATGGCTGCTTTCACCCGCTCGAGATCAGGCATGCTCACCAGGGGGTTCGTGGCAGCGACCCACCAGAGATCCAGTTCACCCCGCTCCATTGCTTCCACCTGTTGCCAGGCACTCAGTCCAGGTTCTGCAGCGATGGATCCTGAGGCCAATCCCCAGGCCTGCTCCACTTCGGAGCGATGGTCTGGGTTGGTCACCAACCTGTAGCCCGGTAGCAGGTGGGCCAGGCCTCCGGCTTCACGGCCGCCCATGGCATTGGGCTGGCCTGTTAGTGAAAACGGTCCTGCACCGGGCTTACCGATTTCACCGGTCAGCAAATGCAGATTGATCAGTCCACTCACGACGGCCGTGCCCTCTCTGCGTTGGTTTACGCCCATGGACCAGAGGCTGAGGATGCCTGCTCTGCGACTCCAGAGTCTGCCAACGTCGCGCAGTTCCTGTTCTGTGATCCCGCAGAGCTTGGCGGTCTCCTCAGCTGTCCAGGTATTGATCGTTTTGGCGTAGTCAGAGAAGCCTTCCGTCGCGGCATCGATGAAATCGCTGTCGAAGCCGTTGTCTTCAATGACGAGTCGAGCAAGACCGTGGAGCAGGGCGAGATCGGTGCCCGCGGCGATGGCTAGATGATGGTCGGCAATCTTGGCTGTGTCTGTGCAACGAGGATCCACGACAACGATGGTGAGGCCCTTGGGATCGCGTTTTTTGCGTTTGAGCAGACGCTGGAACAGCACGGGGTGGCATTCGGCCGTGTTTGTTCCGATCAGGAATGCCACGGAACAGTGATCGAGATCCTCGTAGCAACAGGGAGGACCGTCAGAGCCAAGGCTGCGGGTGTAGCCGGCCACCGCTGAACTCATGCAGAGGCGGGAATTGGCATCGAAATTGTTGGTGCCCAGAGCTCCTTTCAACAGCTTCTGAGCCATGTAGTAGTCCTCGGTGTGGAATTGGCCCGAGCCATACATGGCAATGGCATCGGCACCTTTGCCGCTGAGGGTGCTGCGAATCCGGCCTGTCAGGAGGTCAAAGGCACTGTCCCAGCTGATCGGCTGGAAATCATCATTGAAGGTTGGCCGGTAGAGGGGTTGAGTGAGCCTTCCCTTGGCCAGGGTCTCTCCCACCGTGGCCCCTTTGATGCAGACCTGTCCCAGGTTGGATGGATGCTGTTTGTTGCCACGTGCAGTCCACATCGGGTTGCCCTCGGCATCCCGTTTCACAGATTTTCCCGCTTCTCCCGGTGGCATCAGTTCCAGACCGCAGCCCACGCCGCAGTAAGGGCACTGACTCTGAATGCTCTTGCAGGGACTGGTCATCAAAGAATCCGATGGAATGCAAGATCCCCGGTGCTTTCATCACCAGGGATCAGTGATCTCAGTCGAGAGTGCTGATGGCTCAGCGAGCCATGGCAGCAGCTGATGACGAGGGACTTTCACCTTCATGCAACTCATCGAAGGATCCCTTGGGTTCCTTGAGGAAGAAGAAGCAGAAGAAAGCCACGATCAGACCTGCAATTCCCAGAATCTGGAAAAACGCACTGTTGGAGGCGGCGATCACCTCAGGGGAAGGATCCTTGCCTCCACCCATCCAGAGCGGCAGCAGGCTGAAAATGGTGAGGTAAGTCACGGCACCGACGTTGCCGTAGGCCCCAACCAGACCTGCCACCTGACCGGTGACGCGACGCTTCACCAGCGGCACGAGGGCGAATGTTGCGCCTTCCCCTGATTGAACGAAGAAGGAAGCAAGCATGGTGATCACCACGGCAATGAAGATGCCGGTGGAACCGCTGAATGTGCCCGGTTTGATCAGGCTCATCACCAGATAGCCGATGCCGAGGCCGGCTGTGAGAAAGCCCATGGTGTTTTTTCTGCTGCCGAGTTTGTCGGAGATCAGACCACCTGCTGGACGAGCGACCAGGTTCACGAAGGCGAAACAGGAGGCCAAGATTCCTGCTGTTGCTTTCGGCAGGTCGAATGTGGTTTCAAAGAACGTTGGCAGCATCGAAACCACAGCCAGTTCGGAACCGAAGTTCACGATGTAGGTGAGTTCGAGGATGGCCACCTGACGGAACTCATAACGATCTTCTTTGGGATACACCTTGGTTCCCATGATCAGTTCACGGTTGGTGCGGATGATTCCCCAGGTTTGGAAGATGAACCAGACAAGTACAGCCAGCAGGGCCAGTGGGTAAGTTCCAGCGTTCAGGAATCCAACTTTCTGAAGTCTCCAGCAGAGAACACAGAGAATTGCTGCGAAGGGAACATTCATGCCCAGCAATCCCCAGAAATCTCTCATCGAAGTGACTTCAAGACCTGCAGTCTTCTCAGGGCGTTGATATTCCTTTCCTGGAGGGGTGTCGGTGACGTTGAAGAAATAGATCACGCCATACACGGCCGAGATGATTCCCGTTAATGCAATCGCTCCTCGCCAGTTCAGGGTGGCGCCAGTGGGCAGTTCGAATCCCCCGGAGAAGGAGAGAAAGCCAGCCACTGCAACAAGACTCAGCGCTGAGAAAGCGGAGCCGAAATTGCCCCAGCCGCCATAGATGCCCTCCGCCAAACCGATTTCTTTGGGAGGGAACCATTCGGCCACCATGCGAATGCCGATCACGAAGCCGGCGCCCACGATGGAAAGCAGCAGACGGGACACCACCAGTTGATTGAAATCCTGGGCTGATGCAAACATCAGGCAGGGAATCACCGAGAACACCAGCAGGGTGGAATAGGTGCGTCGAGGGCCGAATTTATCCAGCAACATGCCAATGAGCACACGGGCTGGAATGGTGAGCGCAACATTGCAGATTGCAACTGTGCGGATCTGACCAACGGTTAGTCCGAGATCCGCTTTCACTGTTGTGGCGAGTGGCGCCAGATTGAACCAAACGACAAAAGTTAAAAAGAATGCAAACCAGGTGAGATGAAGTGTTCGGTATCTCCCCTGGAATGACCAGAGTTCGCCAAGCATGGGGTTTGTTGGTGTGGAGATTCAAACCCCGGCGTCGAAACGAAGGCACTCAGGATTTCAAAATGCGGCGCTCATGCAGACCGCCGAATAATTGCACCATTTGGTAGCTACATGAATCGTTGCATCGGTTACAAAATTTCAGCCCTGACAGCCCGGTGTCATTTATGTCTGTCGCTGATTTGGGTCTTTTGGTAGTCGTTGTAACTGCAATGTCGTTGGTCTGAGGTGTTACCAAGGCACAAGATCTTTGGCTCTATGTCTCGTCGTCTTCTGGGCGTTGTTCTTGCCGGTGGTGCCAGTCGACGCATGGGTGCAGACAAGGCTCTGCTGACCCATCCGGATGGATCGAGTTGGCTTGAGGCTCAGGTCCAACTGTTGCGCTCAGTGGGTCTTGAGGTTTGCGTCCTGACGGGTCATGGCCGTCATCAGGCGCTGCTCAGTTCCCGTGAAGGAGTGACTGTTCAAGCCGAGCCCTGGCAGCCGGCAGGTCCCCTCTGGGCCTTGAGCTGTGTCTTGCACGATCGTGATGATGAAGCGTTGCTCACGTTGCCTGTGGATATGCCCGGCTTGCGTTGTGAGGCATTGCAGCAGCTGATCCGTTGCTGGAGATCGCAGCCATCAAGGGCACTTGTTGCCGATGACGGCTCCAGGCTCCAGCATCTTTTTGGCATCTATCCATGCGGAGCGCTGTATCGCAAAGCGCTTGATGATGAGCTCACGGAGGGGAAGGGCCGTTGGTGCGGCTGGCTTGAACGGATTCCCCATGACACGGTGAAACTTCCTTCTGATCAGTTGGTCAATGTCAATCGGCCCATTGATCTGGCAGCGTTAACGGGATGATTGCCGCATCTCCCCCGATTGACCAGCGGGCTCGAGCGCTCGGGGTGCTGCGGATGTCGCTCACGGCACGCTGCAATCTGGCCTGTCCTTATTGCTGCCCCGATGCTGTGGATCCCCCAGGTCTGCTCAGCCTTAAGCAGCAATTGCGACTGATCCGGGTTGCTTCCCGGTTGGGGGCCCACACCCTGCGGCTCACTGGAGGCGAACCGTTACTGAGCGATCGGCTGCTCCCGCTGCTGGAGCAGGTTGCCTTGGGGCGTGCCACTCCTGGCAATCCTCTGCAGGGTCTGCGGCAGGTGGCACTCACCAGCAACGGAGTCTTGCTGACGCAGGAACGGGCCCGTGCTCTTCGTGCAGCTGGCCTCGAACGGATCACCATCAGTCTTGATGCGGTCGAGGGTGAGGTGGTGGCGCGCATGGCTGGCCTGCGCGGTGGGGAATCGGCTGGAAACCGTTTGATTCAGCAGGTGCTGGCGGGACTCGAGGCGGCTCGTTCGGCCGGATTTGACCCCGCTGTTGGCGCTTTGAAGCTCAATGCGGTGATCCAGCGGGGCGTGAACGACGATCAGTTGATTCCTCTAGCAATGTTGGCGCGTCAGCAACGGCTGGAGCTGCGTTTGATCGAATACATGGATGTGGGCAATCGCAACGGTTGGGCCATGGAGCAGGTTTTGCCTGCAGCCGTGATGGTCGATCGCATCAGCCGCCAATGGCCGTTGTCGTCACTCGGTCGATCACCTGGTGGTACTGCCCTTCGTTGGCGTTATCGCGATGGGGTCGCTGCCATTGGTGTGATCGCCTCCATCAGTGAGCCGTTTTGCGGAGACTGCAATCGACTGCGCATCACCGCTGACGGACAAGCCTTCACTTGTTTGTTTGCAGCTCGAGGAACGGATCTGAAACCGGCTTTGACGAGTGACGATGACCTGGAGCGAGCGATCTGTAATCTCTGGCAGCGGAGACTTGACCATTACAGCGAAGAGGGCAGGGCTGCTTCAGGCGCGCCACCTCACGCGGAAATGGCTTACTTAGGTGGCTGAACCGTTACCGAAGGCACCGTTTGAGCCGAGAAGTCTCGGTAAAAACAATTAAGTATTCGGGTCATGACTCGGCCCATCGGTGATGTTCGAACTGTTGTCTTTCGAGCGGTTTCGCGACACGCCTTCTGTGCATTTCTTTGACGTCACGGTTGAGACGTCCAATGCCCGTGACCTGGTGATTCACTCCGGCCCTGCCGTGAGCCCACCGGATGACCCCGAAACAGGGGCCTGGCAGTTTTATATGCATCCCAATCAGGAAGACAATCTTTTGGCCGCCAGTGGCGGACGAACGTTTTATTTGGTGAATCTGCTCTGGGAGCAGCCGTTTCACATTGTTCGGCTTGAAAGTGGTGGCGACATCCTGCGTATTCCTCCGCGCACGTTTCACCGATCCATCTCTGATCCTGATGGCTCTGTGGTGTTGAACCAGGCTGTTCGAAAGCCTGGAGTGTCTCTGGAGCATGAATTCCGCATCTACAACAGCGCGCGGATCCCATCGCTGATGGCAGCGACGACGTCGGCTGCTAAACCCCAACTGCATGGGGTCAGACCCCTGCCTCAAGCGGCTTAAGTCAGATTTTTACAAGTCATCTTCAGCGAGGACGGCTTGTATCAGCTCCAATCAGCGGATGTAGGCGACACCTCGGTATTTCAATTCGACTCTTGCTCGCTTGGCCTCTGCGTGGCGTGCTTGATAGACCTGCCGGCGATAAGTGAGCTTGATAGCTGGTTTTGTCGCACATTCTTTGCGCTGGTCGTAGGTGTGACCGCGATAGAGAAGCGTGCTCATGATCAGTTCTCCGAAGCAAGCTCAGGTCCCCGTTCCATGGCCTGAGTCGTACTGCGCTTCACCCAAGGATGAAGTGAACGTTGTGTAGTGATGACTACAAATTGATTGTGATTGGGTGGATTGTTGTGTTGGTGTTCAAGCTGATACCAGTTTCGAAAAGTTTTGGATTCAGTGGCTGTTGATGTTTTGTAGCTGTCTGAACAAATTGGTGAACAACTGGGTTCCACTCTTTTGCAGATGCCCGCCCAGTCGCTTCCAGTCTTTGCGAAGCTGATCGGCTCCGTTCTTTCCCATTGCGCTAACGATGTAAGCGGCGTCAGCTTGAATCCATCGCTCCAGGTTTGCTCCCGAAATTTCGAGGTGGCACTGAAGGCCAACGGCATGGCGGTCGATTTTGAACACCTGCTCGGGGCAGTGCAACGACGAACCAAGCAAGCTGGCGTCATTGGGGAGTCGGATCCGGTCGCCATGCCAGTGCAGGACCAGTGCACTGGGATCAAGGCCATGGAGCAGCGGTTCTTCGCTGGGGTTGACTAGCCAGTGGATGGCTCCAATCCCCAGTTCCTTCAGTGGTGCAGGGGGTTCTCCCACGCTGAGCGGCTCCACCGATCCTCCAGCCGCCACAGCCAGCAGCTGGGCTCCCAGGCAGATCCCCAACACTGGTTTTTTCTGCCGATGCCAGCGCGACAGCCACTCCAGTTCAAGCCGAAGCCAATCCATCTTTGGGTCGTTGCGCTGGTTCACCCCCATCGGTCCTCCAAGCACCACAGCAATGGTGTCTGGAGTGTTGTCCGGGTCGGGTAGGAGCTCGCCGAGATCTGGACGGATCGTCTGGATGCTCATGCCTCGTTGCATTGCGAGTTCATGGATTCGATCAGGACCCTCGTGATCAACGTGTTGAATCACCAGCAGGGAATGATTCACAACAAGAGGTAGCGCTGGGCGAGTGGCAGCACGTCGGCGGGCTCGCAGCTGAGCAGCCGGCCATCAGCGAACACCTCATAGGTCTGAGGGTCGACGCTCATCTTCGGCAGGGCGGAGTTGAGCTTCAGGGAGCTTTTGCTGACTCCGCGGGTGTCTGCGACCGCCACACAAGTTCGTTCAAGTCCCAACTGTTGTTTGAGATCGGCATCCATCGCAGCAGCGCTCATGAAAGTGAGGCAACTGGGGGCGAGAGCTTTGCCGTAGGCGCCAAACATCGGGCGGCCGTGCACTGGGCCCGGGGTGGGAATTGAAGCGTTGGCATCACCCATCTGAGCCCAGACAATCGAGCCGCCCTTGATCACCAGCTCAGGTCGGATGCCGAAGAAGCCTGGTTTCCAAAGCACCAGATCAGCAAGCTTGCCGGTTTCGATGGATCCCACTTCGCTGCTGATGCCATGGGCGAGTGCAGGATTGATGGTCACCTTGGCGATGTATCGCTTCAGTCGATGGTTGTCATTGCGGCTGGAGTCTTCAGGCAGCGGGCCTCGCTGCACTTTCATCTTGTGCGCTGTCTGGAAGGTTCGGGTGATTACCTCGCCGACACGACCCATCGCCTGGGAGTCACTGGCAATAATTGAGAAGGCACCAAGGTCGTGAAGGATGTCTTCTGCCGCAATCGTTTCGCGGCGGATGCGTGACTCGGCAAAGGCCACGTCTTCGGGAATTTTTGGATCCAGATGGTGGCAGACCATCAGCATGTCGAGGTGTTCCTCGAGCGTGTTGGTGGTGTAAGGCCGAGTGGGGTTGGTGCTGCTGGGCAGCACGTTGGTTTCGCCGCAGATTTTGATGATGTCCGGGGCATGTCCACCACCTGCGCCCTCGGTATGGAAGGTGTGAATCGTTCGCCCTTTGATGGCGGCAATCGTGTCTTCAACGAAACCGGCTTCGTTCAGCGTGTCGGTGTGAATGCAGACCTGCACATCCATCCGATCGGCCACTGAAAGGCAGGCATCGATCGAGGCCGGTGTGGTTCCCCAGTCTTCATGGAGCTTGAGGCCGCAGGCTCCGGCACGCACCTGCTCTTCGAGGGCTTCGGGAGTGCTGGCATTGCCCTTGCCGAAGAATCCCAAGTTCACTGGAAGCCCTTCGGCGGCCTGAAGCATCCTGCCGATGTGGAAGGCTCCGGGGGTGCATGTGGTGGCGTTGGTGCCGGTTGCCGGACCCGTGCCTCCACCCATCAGGGTGGTCACGCCGCTGGCCAGCGCCGTTTCAATCTGCTGGGGGCAGATGAAATGGATATGGGTGTCGATCCCACCTGCTGTGAGGATGTGTCCCTCGCCCGCAATCGCTTCGGTGCCGGGTCCTACAACGATGTTGACTCCTTGCTGTGTGTCGGGGTTACCCGCTTTGCCAATGCCAACGATGCGCCCGTCTCTCAGGCCCACATCGGCTTTGATGATTCCCCACCAGTCGAGAATCAGTGCATTGGTGATCACCGTGTCAACGGCTCCTTCAGCTCGTGCTGTTTGCGACTGGCCCATGCCGTCACGAATCACCTTGCCGCCGCCGAACTTCACCTCGTCTCCATAGACGGTGCAGTCTTTTTCCACCTCAAGGATTAGATCCGTGTCAGAAAGACGCACGCGGTCGCCGGTCGTGGGGCCGTAGGTCTCGGCGTAAGCCTGTCGGGAAATGCGGTAGGCCATGGCTCAGGTGTCGAGGGGTCCGTTGATGCAACCGTTGAAACCAATCACCCGACGGGCACCGGCGAACGGAATCAGGGTGACGTCGCGACTGTCTCCCGGTTCAAACCGGATCGCCGTTCCTGCAGGGATGTCGAGCCGTTGACCGCGGGCTGCGGCTCGGTCGAACTGAAGGGCTGCATTGGCTTCCGCAAAGTGGAAATGAGACCCCACCTGCACAGGCCGATCACCGCTGTTGGCCACGCTGATTGTGGTTGTGGGCCGGCCTGCATTGAGTTCAATCTCGCCGGGTTCGCAGAGAAGTTCGCCAGGAATCAATGGGTTCATGGGTCAGTGTTCAGCGGATCGGGTCGTGAAGCGTCACGAGCTTGGTGCCATCGGGGAAGACGGCCTCGATCTGCACCTCTTGCACCAGTTCGGAGACCCCTTCCATCACCTGATCGCGGCGCAACCAGGTGGTGCCTTCCTGCATCAGGTCCGCCACACTTTTACCGTCACGGGCACCCTCGAGGATCAGAAAACTGAGCCAGGCCACCGCTTCAGGGTGATTGAGATGAAGGCCGCGTTGGAGGCGTCGTTCGGCCAGCAGTGCTGCGGTCACGATCAGGAGTTTGTCTTTTTCCTGGGGACTGAGTTGCATGGCAAGCCCTGATCGACGTCAGTGTGTCGCCGATGGTCTGAGCGCATGGTTCGCAGTGAACAGTGATCGTTGCAAAGGCTCTTCCTGTAAGGGTTGTTCCTGCAAGGGCCAAACCCGTGGAATCTTTGGCTCGTTCAGGTTTCTCAACAAACGGGTCCGTCTCCAGATGCGGCTGAACCAGAAACGCGCATCTCTGCTGGATGGACCTGCATAGCGGGCGATGAATCCCTGCTGGAGGCCTCCGCATCGCATCGTTCCTTCAAGCCCCTCGCGATCCTCACGCGCAGCAGCAATCAAGTTTTTAAGGATGTGGGCATACAGGGGCATGGGAGCCGCCCAGACCAGAGTTCCGAACACCGGTTGTTGGTGCAGGCCATGCAGATCATTGAGGCTTGAGTTCCCCAGTTCGAGCCTGTCCACCAGTTCCCAGGACTGCGGCTCCGATTGGTTTGCGCTCACCCGTTGGATGCTCAACGACGAACGCCAGCGGCCTTGCTGCAGTGTTTCGCCAGCGGCGGTTCGGCCCAGTCGAACAATCTCTGCTCCCAGGAACGAGGCGTCTGTCGGTAGACGCACGCTGAGTTGCTGTTCATAGAGAGCGTTGGCGTAGACCACGAGTTCCTGGGGCAACCATTCCAAATCGCTGTGACTGCCGAGTTGGCAATTCACGTGTTGGCGTGCCCAGGATCCCTGCGGAGTCAGGCGGCTGCGACCGACGGAGCCATAGACCTTTTGAGCGGCGACGCTGGTGATCAGGCTGTGGCTGTTGGTCTCAAGAGCAATGTCGATGTTGAGCTGGTCGCCGCCCACCAACCCGCCAGCAGTGTGCAGCAGTGGGATTTCACGGCGGCCGTCAGCGCCGTCTTCTGAGCGCAGCAGTTTGAAGGGAGCACTGCAGCCGCCCTGGTGAATGGTGCGTTCACCTTGCTGGAAAAACTGCAGCCGGCAGTGTCCTTGCCAGGGATCGAGGCGTTGCATCACACCAAGCTCGATGCCCCCCAGCGATCACTCTGTAGCAATGCACACGAAAAGAGGGCTTGGTTCGTGGGCAGGCTCATGGCCAGACAGGGAAGGGTGGTGGTTGAACCTGTGATCGTGCTGGAGCACCGCTTGTCTGTTGGAGGATGGACCAACGCCGAGGCGGTGGGTCGTTTGCAACTGCCGCTCACCGCAGACGAACGCACGGTTTTGCGTGGCCGCCGTCGCACCCACTGCGGCAGGGAGTTGTTGCTGCAGTTGCCTCGTGATGGTGCTCTCCAGCCTGGTGATCTGCTTCTGGATCAATTGCGCAGTTTGCAGGTGGAAGTGATTGCAGCACCAGAACGGCTTTTACGGGTTCGCGCGGCTTCTACGCTTGAACTCCTGCAGGCTGCCTATCACCTTGGCAACCGTCATGTTCCGCTTGAGCTCCATGAACAGGAGCTTCTGCTGCTTGAGGATTCGGTGCTGGCCGTGATGTTGACGAGTCGTGGACTTCAGGTGAGCGCCTGTGAACGGCCGTTTGTTCCCGACGGTGGTGCTTATGGCGGTGTTCATTCGCATTCTCATGGGCTCGCTTCTGCATGACATCGCTCGCCTTGTTGCAGATGGTCAGTCCGGCGCTGCCCGTGGGTGCATTCAGTTATTCCGAGGGACTGGAAGTGTTGATTCAGTCCGGTGGTCTCAGGGATGAGCATGGGATTGAGCTGTGGCTCGCTGCAGAGCTTCAGCGGGGTGCCTTGCGCCTCGAAGCTGCAGCGCTCCCGGAGTTGGCAGCTGATCTCAGGCATTGGCAGGTCAGCGCTGATGCCAGTGCGCGAACCCGAGTGGTTGATCTGGATGGCTGGCTATTGGCGACGCGCGAAGCTGCTGAGCTGCGTGCCCAACAGCGTCAGATGGGTGGCTCTCTGCTTGAGCTGCTCGCAGAGATGGGTCACCCTCTGCCAGAAGCGCTTCCTCTGGCTTGGCCTGCTGCCTGGGCTTGGGCATCTGTTGCTCTGCAAGTCGCTGAGCGGGAGATGGTTGAGGGCTATCTCTACAGCTGGGTTGCCAATCAACTCAGTGCTGCTGTGCGTTTAGTGCCATTGGGGCCAACAAGAGCCCAGGTTCTGCAGCAACGCCTGCTCCCTCAGCTCGTGAATGTGGCTGAACAGTTGTCTGGTGTTCACCCCCATGAGCTTTGGAACAGTGGTGTTGGCGTCTCGATGGCGCAGCTGGCCCATGCTGAGTTGTATTCCCGCTTGTTTCGAAGTTGATGGCTAGCAAGCTTCGTTTAGGTGTGGCCGGACCGGTGGGCTCGGGAAAAACCGCATTGGTGGAGGCTCTTTGCAGGGTGCTGCGCGATCAGTTGCAACTGGCTGTGGTCACCAATGACATCTATACCCAGGAGGATGCTCAGTTTCTGACCCAGGCAGGGGCCTTGGAGCCTGAGCGGATCCGTGGAGTCGAAACTGGAGGATGCCCTCATACGGCGATTCGCGAGGATTGCTCGATCAATCGGTCTGCGGTTTCTGAGCTGGAAGCCCAGTTCCCCGACTTGGATGTGGTGTTGGTGGAAAGTGGCGGCGACAATTTGGCCGCCAGCTTCAGTCCTGAGCTGGTGGACTTGTGCATCTACGTGATCGATGTGGCTGCTGGTGACAAGATCCCGCGCAAGGGCGGCCCAGGCATCACCCGTTCAGATTTGCTCGTGATCAACAAGATTGACTTGGCACCCTTTGTTGGAGCCGACTTGGGGGTGATGGAGCGTGATGCTCAACGGATGCGTGCAGGCCGTCCCTGGTGCTTCACCAATCTCCAAAGCGGAGAAGGTTTGGATTTTGTTGTTGAATTTCTGATGCAACAGTTACCGAATTAAAAACGTATTCAAAAATTGTTATTACTTTTGCTGTCTTTGATACAAAACTAATGTTCGACGTATGTAGCTGCGAGCCCATCACTTGCTTGATGCACATTTGTCGCAATAGTTACTTTACTTAGACACTGTTTAAGAGCCTTAATGTCATTATGTTCTCGTTAATACAAAACTGATTTTGAATCAGTCTTACTCAGTCACTTCCGCCATTCGGCGAGCATCCTGAATTGAGGATTTCATGAGTAATTCTTTGTCCAAGCGGTTGTTTTCTGGCTTGGCTGCTGCCTCTCTAGGCCTCGGCGTCACAGCATGTGCAGGTGGCGGTCAGGCCACCAACGCCACCTGTGATGACGAAGGCAATTGCACAGTCACTGTTGGCATTCTTCATTCTCTGACAGGCACCATGGCCATCTCGGAGAAGACCCTCGTTGATACTGAGAAGATGGCCATTGCAGAAATCAACGCCGCAGGTGGCGTTGAGGTTGATGGCAAGCAATACACCATTGAAACCATCGTCGAAGATGGTGCTTCCACATGGCCGACCTTCGCTGAGAAGTCGAAGAAGCTGATCGACCAAGACAAGGTGCCAGTTGTTTTTGGTGGCTGGACTTCAGCCAGCCGGAAGGAAATGCTGCCGGTCTATGAGTCGAAGAATGCCTTCCTCTATTACCCGATTCAGTACGAAGGCCAGGAGTGTTCAAGCAACATCTTCTACACCGGCGCAACCCCGAATCAACAATCGGAGCCGGCCACCAAATTCATGTATGAGAAGTCGCCTGCTGCAGGCAAGGACTTTTTCCTGGTCGGATCGGACTATGTGTTCCCCCGTACGTCCAACACGATCACCAAGGCTCAGGTTGAGCAGCTTGGTGGCAAGGTTGTCGGCGAGGACTATCTGCCTCTAGGGAATACAGAGGTGGCTCCAATCATTGCCAAGATCAAAAAAGCTCTGCCTGATGGTGGTGTCATCATCAACACCCTTAATGGCGACCAGAATGTCGCTTTCTTCAAGCAGATTCAAGACGCTGGAATCACGCCGGCCAATGGTTATTACGTGATGAGTTATTCCATCGCTGAAGAAGAAATCAGCACGATTGGACCTGAATTTCTTGAGGGTCACTACGGCGCATGGAACTACATGATGTCGATTGATACCCCTGCTTCCAAGAAGTTTGCTGCGGACTTCAAGGCCAAGTACGGCGCTGATCGCATGGTTGCTGACCCGCAAGAGTCGGCATACAACATGGTGTATCTCTGGAAAGCTGCTGTCGAAAAAGCCAATAGCTTTGACGACGACAAAGTGCGCAAAGCACTGATTGGTATCGAGTTCGATGCACCTCAGGGTCCTGTGAAGGTGATGCCAAACCATCACCTTTCTCAGACGGTTCGGATTGGTCAAATCACCAAAGATGGCCAGTTCGCGATCCTTGAAGAGACCAATGGCCCTGTGTCACCACAGGCGTGGAATCAGATCCACCCTGATTCCAGTGGCTATGCCTGTGACCACACCGATTCTTCTAAGGGTGGTAAGTACAAGCTCTGATTCAGCTTCATACCTCGACTGATTGCTGATTGGTCTTCGGAGGAGTTCCTCATGGGACTCCTCCTTTTGTTGTTCCACCGACTGTTTCAGTCCCGACTTCCGTGCAACTGCTTTTTGAAAGCCTGTTCAATGGTGTCGCCATCGGTTCGGTCCTGCTGATGGCAGCACTTGGATTGGCGATTGTGTTTGGCCTGATGGGCGTGATCAATCTCGCCCATGGAGAGTTGATCATGCTCGGGGCCTATACGACCTATGTGGTGCAGCTCATTTTCAAGCTGCCTGCAATGCAGCCCTACTACAACGTCTATGTGTTGGTTGCGATCCCTCTCGCCTTTGTCGTCAGTGGTGTCGTCGGCATTCTTTTAGAGCGAACCGTCATTCGTCGTCTTTACGGCAGCCCTCTGGAAACATTGCTGGCCACCTGGGGAGTCAGTTTGATTTTGCAGCAGTTTGTGCGCAGTGTGCCGATGGCTTATGCCGCCGGATTGGTCCTCGCTCTGGTGAGCGGATTTGGTTTGCCATTGGTGCTTCCCGCTCAGTGGTTTAACGCGAAGCGTGCGCGTTTGATCCGTTTTGGATCTTGGCTTGTGTCTGCCTGTTTTGGGGTTTGTCTTGCAGGAGTTCTGGCTTCACAGATCAACCGCATAGCTCGAGCGGATGCACGCAATGTGGATGTCACGGCTCCGCAGTGGATGCGTGGCGGACTTGAGTGGATGGATCTGACTTTTCCTGTCCCTCGATTGGTGATCATCGTGATGACTGTTCTCGCGGTGGTCTGCGTCAGCTTGTTTTTGAATCGCAGTGTCTGGGGAATGCGCATCCGTGCCGTCACTCAGAACCGATCGATGAGTGATTGTCTCGGCATTCCCACCGACACCGTTGACGTGCTCACCTTTGGTATTGGATCCGGCCTCGCTGGCGTGGCTGGTGTGGCCGTGTCTCTGCTGGGGTCGGTTGGTCCCAATGTCGGGACGTCTTACATCGTGGGTTGTTTCATGGTTGTTGTGCTGGGCGGGGTCGGAAACCTCCTTGGCACGGTCTTTGCTTCCTTTTCAATCGGTTTGCTGACTGATCTGATCGGTGCAGGTCGCTTGCTCACGGTTTGGCCCGAGATGCCGGCACCGCTGGAGCAGTTGGTGACCTTTTTTGCCACAACGAGCATGGCCCAGGTGATGATTTTCGCCTTGATTGTGGTGTTCCTTCAGTTCCGTCCTGCCGGCCTTTTCCCGCAGAAGGGACGCATGGTGGAGGTCTGATCGATGTTGCCATCCTTTTCTCAGCGTCGCTGGACGATCGTCTGCTTTTGGGTGCTGACCATCGCCGTGATCGTGGCAGCGCCGGCTGTCTTGCCTGTGTTCAGGCTCAATTTGCTGGGACGATTTCTGTCTCTGTCGATCGTCGCTCTCGGGATCGATCTGATCTGGGGTTTTACCGGTCTGCTCAGCCTTGGTCAGGGAATCTTTTTTGCGCTCGGTGGCTATGCCGCCGCGATGTATCTCCAGCTCAGCAACGCAGGTGATCTGCCCAACGGCATCCCCGAGTTTTTTGGTCTTTATGGCGTCAAGGAGCTGCCATTTTTCTGGCACCCCTTCGCCTCACCTTGGTTCGCGCTGATGGCGATCTGGTTGATTCCCGGGATTCTTGCCGCTGTGCTGGGTGGCCTTGTGTTCCGTAATCGGATCAAAGGTGTCTACTTTTCGATCCTCACCCAGGCAGCGTTGCTTGTTTTTTACAACCTTTTCAATGGCCAGCAGAAGCTGATCAACGGCACGAACGGCTTGCAAACTCCGGCCACGAAATTGTTTGGCCAATACGTCGGCTCCGATTTGATGCAGCGATGGTTCTTCTGGGTCACCGCCGTGGTAGTGATTCTGATCTGGGCCTTGTTGCGTTGGGTTGTACGTGGCCGTTTTGGTGATGTGTTGATCGCGATCCGCGATGATGAACCGCGATTGCGCTTTGCCGGCTACAACCCAACGTTGTTCAAGACGTTTGTGTTCGGACTCGCTGGTGCATTGGCTGGCATAGGTGGCGCTCTCTACACCGTTCAGTCGGGAAGTGCGTCGCCGCAGTTCATGGAAGTGCCCATGTCGATTGACATGGTCATTTGGGTTGCGGTCGGAGGTCGCGGAACTCTGGTGGGGGCGATTCTCGGAGCTGTGGTGATTAATTTCGCCAAGAGTCTCGTCAGTGAGGCGATGCCTGAGAGTTGGCTCTTCATTCAGGGTGGTTTGTTCATCCTTGTTGTGACCGCACTCCCGGAAGGGGTGATTGGTTGGTTCCGAGGGGATGGACCAGGCAATCTTTTGAATCGTCTAGGACTCTCTCGCCCTAGTGCGACGTATCCAAGACTTGAACTGGATGGTCAGGAGGAGGTGCAGCCATGACCATGCTCTCAACAGGAGTTGAAGCTCTGTTGGAGCTGCAGCAGATCACCGTCAGCTTTGATGGTTTTCTGGCTCTGAGAGACCTCAACCTCAGCCTCACTCCTGGCGAACTTCGGGCGGTGATCGGCCCCAATGGCGCCGGCAAGACCACATTCCTTGATGTGATTACGGGCAAGACGGCACCAACGGAAGGCGATGTTGTTTTCAAAGGTTGTTCATTGCTGGGACGTCCAGAGCACCGCATTGCTCGCATGGGCATCGGTCGCAAGTTCCAGAGTCCAAGGGTGTTTGAACACTTGAGCGTTCAGGACAACCTTGTGCTGGCTGTGAATCAGCCGAAGCAGCCCTGGTCGCTGCTGGTCGGTGGCCTGAATGCCAGCCAGAGGGATCAGGTGCATCACTTGATGAGCATCGTCAACCTGCAGAACCGAGCTGACTGGGCTGCCGGTTCGTTGTCGCATGGTCAGAAGCAGTGGCTCGAGATTGCCATGCTTGTTGGCCAGGACCCCGATCTGTTGCTGGTGGATGAACCGGTTGCTGGTCTGACTGATGAGGAGACTGATCTCACCGCAGATTTGCTCAAGTCATTAGCTGGGGATCACACCGTGCTGGTGATCGAGCACGACATGGAATTCATTCGTCGTTTGGAGAGCCCAGTGACGGTGCTGCACCAGGGGCATGTGCTTTGTGAAGGAACGATGGATCAGGTTCAGGCCGATCCAAGTGTGATTGAGGTTTACCTCGGAACCACAGAGGAGGACAACGGATGACAACGCTTTTGGAAATGCGCGGTCTGAACACCTACTACGGGGAGAGTCACATTCTTCGCGATGTCGATCTAACCGTGAAGGCTGGTGAGATGGTCTGTCTGATTGGACGCAACGGGGTCGGCAAAACGACCTTGCTCAAATCTCTGATTGGCTTACTTCGACCACGTCGCGGTGAGATCGTTTTCAACGGTATCCCCCTCGATCGACAGGCTCCGCATCAGCGGGCGCGTGCTGGTTTGGGTTATGTGCCTCAGGGACGCGAAATCATTCCGCAGCTCACAGTTGAGGAGAACCTCATGCTCGGTATGGAGGCGTTGCCGGGAGGTCTTGGCCGCCAACGAGCGATTGATCCTTTCGTTTATGACTTGTTCCCGATCCTGAAGGATTTCCTGCCTCGCAAGGGCGGAGACCTCAGTGGTGGTCAGCAACAGCAATTGGCGATTGCACGCGCGCTGCTTGGAAAACCCAAATTGCTCCTATTGGATGAACCCACCGAAGGGATTCAGCCCAATATCGTTCTTGATATCGAATCTGCAGTGCAACAGATTATTTCCCAGGCTGGAATCAGTGTTTTGCTTGTGGAACAGCATTTGCACTTTGTTCGCCAGGCAGATCGTTATTACGCGATGCAACGTGGTGGCATTGTTGCCAGCGGCCCAACGCAAGAGCTGAGTCAAGCAGTCGTTGATCAGTTTCTCAGTGTTTGATCAAAAGGTTCAATAGCATTCGCCTGAATTAACTTGCCATGGCTGATTCGGGAACTTGATCATTGTCCATCGCGTAGTCGGCTGCATACGCTCGCACATCCAACATCTGACCTTGTGGCGACATCAGCCAGAGTTCCAGTCGAGCCTCTTGTGGGGCTTCAAACCAGAACATCTCTTTTGGCATGACAACCTTTTCCAGGTAAAAGTGTGATTCCCCAATGCACTTCACAATCACCATCTTGTTGGTGTTGTTGCGGTATACGCATTCGATCATCTTGTGGCAAAACTCATTCCCCTAATGTCGTCAAAATCTGACAGGTCAAATGTCTGATTCGTCACAAAACCAGCCTCTGCAATATTTCAATTTTACGGGCTTGATACCAAATCCTTTGATTCGGTAGTTATTGCAACATTGCCTGAAGTTCGCTGAGTAACACCCATCATTTTTTTGTTCGCTGATTGGCAAGAAAGGCCTTGCTTCATGCTCAGCCTCACGCTGCTGAGATTGTTGAAGCTTTGGCCTGATCTTCGAGTCTTGCTGGTGAATGGTTGGGACGTCTGAGTCTGATAGCGGTTGGTGTGTAGCTCGATGACTGGCGGCCGACTCTGCCAGCTTGTGCGAGGTCCATGGCAAAGGATGGATTACAGCTGTTGAGTCGCGACCAGCTGGGCAGCTGATGTGCGATCGGCGAGGCCAACAGACCGCTCAGGCTAGGGCGCAGCAGGTCTGCAAATCTGTGCAATGCAAGCTCTTCACCATGACGGTCGTAGGGAAGACGGTTAATGGCGGAGTCGAGCCCGAATTGACGCACTCTGTCTTCTCCGACACGCCGGTACAGAACCTCCAGGGTGGGTAGTTGATCCATCGACATCACGCAGCCTTCGTGTTCCATTAGGCTGCGCAGGACGGTGCAGAAGATTTCGCTGGCCATGCGTTGCAGGCCTTCGTCAGGTTTGTTCCCCAGGCTTTTGTGCTTGTGATCAAACAACCCCAGATCCACCTGCGTAATTCGGCTTGGTGCCACGTGGCGATACACCTCTGAGAGCAGTCCCATCTCCAGTCCCCAGTCGGAAGGGATCCGCAAGTTCATCGCCAGATCGCGGGTGAAGGCGAACTCACCTGCCAGTGGATAACGAAAGGTCTGGAGGTAGCGGAGGTAGGGCAGTGCTCCGAAAATCTGTTCCAGGCTTGCCAGTAAGGGGCCGACGAACAATCGTGTGGCGCGCCCCTGCAGGGCCTGGGTTTCTAGCGAGAGTCGGCTGTAGAAGGCCTTCACATAGGCCATGCCATGGGATGGGTTGAGCAGTGGTCGCAGCATTCGTTCCGGATAGCCAGAACCAAAGGTGCGGATGTCTGCGTCAAATAAGCCAATGACCTCAGCTTGCTGGCAGGCCACCCCGAGCCCTTGCCAGACAGCCCAGCCTTTCCCGGGCGGGCCGGTTAGATCCAGACCCAGGCTGCCCATGGAGGAGAGCACTTCATGCACTCCTGGGCCGTTGGTCCAGTGCACTTGCACTGGGAAAGGCATATTTGCAAAGAAGGCTTCTGCGGCATTGACGTCCTCAATGCTGTCGGCGGAGAGGGCGACCACCAGACAGGAAAGTCCCGTGAGCGTTGACAGGGTGTCGCGGATCAGGCTCAGGGCCGGACGCTTGAATTCCTCCATCAGACACGGAATCAGCAAAGCGGTGGGCCTTTGCCGAAGCTCCTGGTCGAAGTCGATGGCGTCGAGATTGCCAAGGCTGTAATCATGAACCGTGGTGATCAGGCTTTGCTGAAAATCCATGCGGTGTTCGATGAGACAACAGAGGAGAAGAACTTGTTCCATACCTGAACGACGTTCTGGTGGAACCTGATGCAGCCTCCGCGCGATGAAACGCTGCGAACCCTGCTAAGTGATCTCTACCCGCATAATTCTTCCGGCGATCTCCAAGCGTTGTCGTCGCAATTGCTGCAAATTCTCGGACCGGCTTCAGCGCATGCCGATTCGGCAGACGCGAACCACTGCTGGCATCGAGACGATGTCGTGCTCATCACCTATGCGGATTCTGTCGTTGATGATGCAAAACCTGGATTGCAGGGGCTGCGCAGCTTTGTGAACCGCCATCTGCAGGTTTTTGCATCTGTGATTCATGTGCTGCCGTTTCTTGAGTCCACCAGTGATGGGGGGTTTGCCGTTTCGAGTCATGAGCAGTTGGAGGAGCGGCATGGCGACTGGAGTGATCTCGCTGCGTTGGCCGAGGGCCGCCGATTGATGGCCGATTTGGTGCTCAACCATGTTTCTGCGTCCCACCCATGGGTGCGGCAGTTTTTGAGAGATGAGGAGCCTGGTCGCTTGTGTGTGCTGGAAGCTGCCCCTGATCCCTGCTGGGACGACGTGGTCCGTCCGCGCAGTTCAGCGCTGTTCACCCATCTGCAGAGCTCTGTCGGTCAGCGTCAGGTGTGGACCACATTCGGACCGGATCAGGTTGATCTGGATTGGCGTTGTCCTGAGGTTCTGCTTGGCTTCACGCGTTTGTTGAAGCAGAAGCTCGCCCATGGTGTGCGCTGGATTCGACTCGATGCCGTTGGCTTCGTCTGGAAGGAGCCGAACACCTCATGCATTCATCGCCCTCAAGTCCATCGACTGGTTGAGGTGCTGCGATATCTGCTCACCTACGCATGCTCTGGTGGTGGCGTGGTGGTGACGGAGACCAATGTTCCGGAGGAGGAGAACCTCTCCTACCTGCGCAGTGGTCGCGAAGCCCATCTCGCCTACAACTTCCCGCTTCCTCCTCTGTTGATGGAGGCCGCCATGAGCGGGTCTGCCGATCTGCTCAACCGCTGGCTTTCGCGCTGGCCCCAACTGCCAAACTCCACTGCATTGCTTAACTTCACGGCATGCCATGACGGCGTGGGGTTGAGGCCTTTGGAGGGTCTGATGCCCCAGCGGCGTCTGTTGAATTTGCTGATTGCTTGTGAGCACAGAGGTGGCTTGGTGAGTCACCGTCGACTCGCTGATGGGGGTGACGTTCCCTATGAGATCAACATCAGCTGGTGGAGCGCCATGGCCGATGCTGGTGTCGATCCAGCTCATCTTCAGCGCCAGCGTTTTCTGGTCACCGAAATGCTGAAGTTGGTGCTTCCAGGCATTCCTGCCTTTTATCTACCAGCCTTGCTTGCCAGTCCGAATGATCTGGCTCGCTTTCGTCAAAGTGGTCATCGCCGGGACCTCAATCGTCCTCAATTCAAAGCAGCAGCGCTGGAGCGTCGCCTTGATGATCCCGATAGCGATGCAACCGCTGTGTTGATGGCGCTGCGCCATGCACTCACGCTGCGTGCCGAGCTGCCTGCACTGCATCCAGACAGCGTCTTGGAGGTGCTCAGTGTCGATCGCGTGGATCGTGTCGTTCTGCGTTGCTCCCATCAGGGTCACAGTTTGGTGGCTGTGCACAACTTCACAGCCTCACGTTTGACGTTTGATCCCACCGTTATGGGCGGACGAGATGATCTGGTCTGGGTCGATCGCCTCACTGATCAGCAGTTTGCGCCGCGAAGGCGGCATGCACTCGAGCCGTATGCCGTGCTCTGGCTGGTGCAGGCATGACGATGACTCCACACTCCAACTGGTGGGTTGTGACTGATCTCGACGGCACGCTGATGGATCATCACTACGACTGGTCAGCCGCGAAGGACGCGATCTGTTGCCTGCAGCGTCACGGCATTCCCGTGATCCCCTGCACGAGCAAGACGGCTGAGGAGGTGCTCCGCTTTCGCGAGTTGGCGGGTTTGCATGATCCGTTCATCGTCGAGAACGGTGGGGCCATCTATGGAGAATCCTCGGCCGGCGAGCTATGGCGCCAAGACCTGGGTCCATCTTGGAGACAGCTCAGACCGCAACTTGCTGATCTGGAGCGTGAGCTCGGGGAGCCGCTCCAGGCACTCGATGATCTCAGTGACATGGATGCCGATCGGCTCTTAGGCCTCAGCGGTGAGGCTCTGCAGATGGCACAACGCCGTCAGTGCAGCGTTCCCTTCGTCCCACCGATGCTTCCTGAATCTCGGCATCGTCTTCAGGTGCTGGCTGAGATGCGTCAGCTGGGAGTGGTGCAGGGCAATCGTCTCGGTCATCTGCTGGGTGCCGGGGTGAGCAAGGGCGAGGCATTGCAGACCCTCAAACAACGTCAGGGAGTTCCGGATGTGAAGGTGCTGGCCCTGGGGGATTCGCCGAATGATCTGCCGCTGCTGGATGCCAGCGACTGTGCGGTGGTGGTTCCAGGAGCAGCCGGACCGCACCCCGAGCTGAAGGTCGGCGTGGCTGAGGGGCGTTACCAACTGGCGCCAGCACCCCATGGCGAGGGTTGGTCGGCAGCAGTGTTGAAGTGGATTCCAGGGTTGCAAGACAACAACACATTCTTTAGTTGAAAGCCTGTTCTGCCTCAGCCAAGAAGCAGCTGCTGCCACAGCAACTTTGCTTCTGCAGAGGGATGCAGCTCCATTCCATCGACCTGTTCCAGGGACCTGCAGCCCAGGCTGTTGATCAGCAGCGCTTGGTCGTCGGCTTCCAGTGTTGGACCAATGCGCGTTGCTGTCACGAGTTCTTGTTGGAGTGCTTTGGCTCGCATCACACCTGGCAGGCAACCGCTGCTCAGCGGTGGGGTGATCCAGGCGCCTTGTCGTTTCACCAGCAGGTTGGCGCTGTCGCCGCAGCAGAGATCACCACTTGTGTTGCGCAGCAGAGCCAGCTCTGACCCCTGTGCTTGCGCTTCTCGCCTGGCCTGAATCGCCTGGCCGTAGGCGAGGGTCTTGCATTGGCTCAGAACACTGTTGGCGTTGCGTTGTTCCTGAACACTGATCCAGGCCTGCGCGGGTTGAAAATTGGGCTGATGGGGTTGAAGGGTGAGCCAGAAGCGGTGCTGATTTGGATCCGGATCAGCTGTTGGCAAGCCGATTCCACGGCTCGCAATGCTTCCCCTGCTCCAGTTGAGACGCATCGCCCCTGCTGCTCCTGTTGTGTTTAGGCCTGTACGGCTGATAGCTTCACCAACCAATTGCTCCAGCCAGGGGCGAGCGGGAGGAGCTGCCATCCCGAGCAGTGCTGCGCTGCGCTGCCAGCGCTGCAGATGTTCACTCAGCAGCTGGGCACTTCCGTCTTGGATCAGGACCGTCTCGAACAATCCATCTGCAAGCTGCAGACCTCGATCCGTGAGCGGCATGCCTAGTGCATCGGCGTTGCCCCACTCGCCGTTATGCCAGCCAAGGATTGTTGAGGTCATCTGAGTGCCTCCAGCAAGGGCAGCAGTTTCCAGTCGAGTTCGTCTGCTTCTGCTTCCGGATCGGAGTCAGCCACAATTCCGCAGCCTGCATGGAGCCGTAGCTGCGTGTCTTTACGCAGCAGGGTGCGGATCAGGATGTTGCTGTCGAAGCAGCCGTTCCAGTCGATGTGGAGGATCGATCCGCAATAGGGGCCACGGGCTTGAGCTTCCAGTTCGTGGAGCCGTTGACAGGCCCTCAGTTTGGGTGCTCCTGTGATTGAACCTCCTGGCCAGCTGGCCTCCAGTAGATCCACCCAGGTGGCGTTGGGACGTAGCTGGCCTGTGACAACGGAGGTGAGATGGTGAACCCGGGCGTAGCTCTCCAGCCGTACAAGATCCGGTACCTGCACCGATCCAGGCCGGCAGACACGACCAAGGTCGTTGCGCAGCAGGTCCACGATCATCACGTTTTCGGCGCGATCTTTGGCGCTGCACACCAGGTCTGCTGCTAGGTCGTCGTCGATGCATGGGTCGGCATGGCGCGGCCGGGTTCCTTTGATCGGTCTTGTCTGGACTGCTCCGCTGGCCTCCACCTGCAGAAAGCGTTCGGGGGAGGTGGAGAGAACCGCTTCACCTGTGGCAGCACCGCTGCCAACCAGGAGACCGCTGAAGGGAGCGGGGCATTGATCGCGCAACCGTCCGTACAGCTCCAGATTGCTGACGTTGTTCCTGAGCGTGCTGCTTGCGCAGCTGGTGAGGTTGGCCTGGAACAGATCGCCGCTGGAAATCAGCTCACGGATTTTGCTGACGCCGGCTTTGTATGTGGAGCGGTCACTGTGCCGATGCCAGCTGCATCCAAGCGTCTTTCCTTGCCATGACGTGATCTTGGTTGGTGTCAGGCGCTCCAGGGTCCTGGCCATGGCCGCGTGGCGTATGGGGTCGATGCCTTCCAGATGGATCTCTCTGGCTTTGAGATCAAATCGCAGCACAGGATCGTGGCGTGCGATCCAGAGGGTTGCCATCACATCGCGACGCCAGGGGTTGCCGGGTTCCGTCCAGGCGGCTGCGTCGTAGCTGAGCCATCCAGTCCAGTGGCCGTCCTTGAGTTGTCGCAGTGTTGTGAAGGGATTGGACGCTCCCGGGTCACCCGGCAGCCCTCGGCAGCAGTACTGCTCCAGAGGATCAACCGCCAGGGTGATGTGCCGTCCAAGTTCGCTGCCATCTCCATCGAGCCAGATCAGACCGTTCTCACCGTGAAGGTGAGCCAGGTTTTCAGCGACCAAGACTGGCTCTAGCCAGGGCAGACGGCTTCGCAACAGGGTCATCGGCTTTCGCTGCTGCATAGATCGGGGCGGCCGGCATCGCGCAGGGCAGCATCACGAATGCGACAGCTGTCGCATACGCTGCACGGTTTGCTCCCACCGCTGTAGCAGCTCCAGGTCGACTCGATCGGCACACCCAGACGCATGGCTTCCTCCACGATCCGTTGCTTGCTCCATGTCACCAGTGGTGCCCAGAGCCGGGGGCCATGTCCTTCCCGGCCCACCTTGCTGCTGAGGTTGGCAAGGGTCTGGAAAGCCTCCAGATAGTCGGGCCGGCAATCGGGATACCCCGAGTAGTCCACGGCATTCACTCCAAGAACGATGCGGTCTGCGCTGCGGGCCTCAGCCAGGCTGAGGCCGATGCTGATGAACACCGTGTTCCTTCCAGGCACATAGGTGTTGGGGATAACTCCCTCCTGCACCCCATGGGTTGGTAATGCCTGTTGCTGATCCGTCAGCGACGACCCCCCCCAACTGGCCAGGTTCACGCTGATGGTGTGGTGCTCGGCCAGGTTCAGAGCTTCGGCGATGGTATTGGCTGCCTGCAGTTCACGTCGATGGCGCTGGCCGTAATCGAAGGAGAGCCCGATCACTCGCCCGCCCGCTTCCGTTGCCAGAGCTGCCGCTGTTGCGGAATCTAGTCCGCCTGATAAGAGGGCAATCGCGGTGAAATCGGTCATGCTGAGCATTCTGTTGCCCTTGGGCTGATGACGAAGCCTCCGCATCAGTTGTTGAAGCCGATCGCCTGCCTTGGAGCTGCTCTGTCGCTCTCCGCTTTGGCTGCGCTGCCTGGTGTTGCGATTCCTCGTTTGAATCTGACCGGTTATCCGGAGCCAGCCCCCGGCCTCAAGCGTTGGGTGATTCAGCCCTCGGGTTTGCTTCCCAAGAGCACAGATCCACTGATCTCCGCACATCCAATCGACTGGCGGATTCAGTTGATCGTGGGCCAGACGGTCAGGCTCGATTGCAACACCAAGCGCCTTTCAGGCTCTGGTATGACCATGCGCATGCTGCCCAAGGCATCCGGTAAGGCCTTGTTCGAAGTGAAGGGACCCGTTGCTGTGATCAGCACCAAGATGGCGTGCCCTGATGATCAGCCCACCCGAACGACTTTCCTGCCGCTGGGCAACCAGCCCTATTTGGTTCCGTACAACGCTTCCTGGCCGATAGTTGTGGACCTGCCCGAGAACGTCCAAATGCGTTGGCGGATTTGGAAAGCCGAGACCCTTCAGCAGAACGCTGTGAAGCTTTAATCACAGTTGCCTGAGTGAATCAGTCTTGCTCTGGAAGGTGTTTAGCAACAGCTGTAGGTAGCTGACGCTGCGCAGCTTGATATTTGCTGTGAGTGACATGCCCACCTGAAGAGGTAACTGCTTGCCGCTGCTTAGCCTCAGTTGCTGACTTGCCAGCTTGATAACTGCCGGGTAGGTGTATTCCTGACGCATCTGCTGTGGGTCAGGTGGCAAAGCGTCCGATCCAACAGATTGAACTGTTCCTTCCAGCACACCGAAGTCGCTCGCGGGGAATGAGTCGATGCTGATGTCGACTGGTTGACCCACTCGCACGAAGCCGATCTTTTTACTTGGGATCATCACATCGGCCTCCAAGGTGTTGAAAGGCACCACCTTCAACATCACTTCCGACGACATCGACTGAGAGATGAAGCCAGGGTTATTGAGCTTGAGGTCGAAGACGATTCCATCGACAGGTGCTCGCAAAGTCTGGTTCTTGTTGGTTACCCGTACTTCAGTGAGGTTTGCATTGAGCTGAGCTCGTTCGCTCCGGAGACCAGCTAATTCGGCATTGATCTGTTCAATTTGTTGGTCGATCAGGTTGATCTGTCGGCGACCGTCTAGTTCCTGTTTGGTGAGCTGACCCTTGAGCTCCTGCACTTTGTTGCGTTGTTGTAAATACTCAATTTTTTTCACCCCGCCCTCCGCGGTCAGACTTGCAAAGCGACTGAGGATGTCATGATGGAGTTTGAGATTAATTCGAGTACTGGCAACTTGCTCGCGATTGAGTTCATTTAGGCGTTCACGTTCAAGCTTTTTTAGCACAAGTTGCTGCTGCTTTTGCCTGATTTGAGTGGACTTTTCTTCCACGCCTTTGGTGAGTGATTTGAGCTGCTCTGAGCTGCTTTCCTGATCAAGACGAATGAGAGCTTGTCCTTTGCTCACCCGTTGGCCGTTGTTCACCAAAATGGCTTCGACGACACCTCCAGGCGGTAAGCGCACGTTCTTGACGTTGCCGATGGGTTCAAGTTTTCCCGTGGCCACCACCACTTCCTCGGTTCGTGCAATCGCTAGCCAGCCGATGCCGATCACAGTGGTGCCGATTAGGCTCCAGGTGACCGCCTTCATCCAGAAGTTGCTCTGTTGCAGGACGTTGTCCTGATCGGAGATCGTTGTGATCCGACTCTCGAGCGCGGAGCGGGCTTGTTTGACCAATTTGCCTGCGGCGGTGTTCTTGTCGTTGCCGTTGGGATCCATGGTCATCTCAGCTGGCCTCCTGTTGTCGGTAAAGCGCGTAGTACCGACCGCGCCGGCTCATTAACTCGTCGTGTGTGCCTTTCTCCACCACAGCTCCCTGATGCATCACAACAATCAGATCGGCCCGACGCACAGTGGATAGGCGATGAGTGATGAAAAAGACTGTGCAGTCATGCAGAGTCTGGATCAGGTTGTCGCAGACCTTTCGTTCAGTCTCGTAGTCGAGTGCGCTGGTGGCTTCATCCATCACCAGAAGCTTGGGGTTGGCCAATAGGGTGCGTGCGATGGCGATGCGTTGACGTTGCCCACCGCTTAGGGAGGCACCTCGTTCTCCGACTGGGGTGCTGTAGCCAGCGGGCAGTTCCATGATGAAGTCATGGGCGCAGGCGACTTTGGCTGCCATCACGATCTCTTCACTGGAGGCGTCAGGTTGCGTAAGAGCAATGTTTTCGTTGACGCTTCCAGAGAAGAGCAGTGGATCCTGGGGAACGATTCCGATCTGACGGCGGAGTGAATAAAGCTCCACCTTGTCGATGTCGTAATTATCGATAAGGATCCTGCCTTGATTGGGTGAGTAGAGACGAGGTAGCAGTTTCATGAGCGTGCTTTTGCCGCTCCCGCTCTGCCCCACAATTCCCACGAATGTGCCTGACTTCACCTCGAGTGATACATCATTGAGGACCGGAGCCGTCCCAGTTGAGAAGGCGAAGCTGAGGTTGTCAAAGCTCACTGCACCATCGATTGGAGGTAGCGGAACCTTTGCTTTGTCTTGGTCATCCGACTCCTGAGGAGTGTCGATCACATCCGCCAGTCGCTCGAAGCTCACTCTCAGCTCCTGGATCGTCTGCCAGATCGAGGAGAGGCGCAATAATGGTTGCGTCACGTAACCGGAGATGATTCGGAAGGCGATCAACTGCCCCAGAGTGAGGTCCCCTGACAGCACAAGCGAGGCACCTACCCAGAGCACCAGCAACTGAGAGATTTTCTGCAGAACTTGAGAGGTCTGGCTGAGGGCCGTGCCTGTGATGGTCTTCTCGAAACTTCGATTGATGTATTTGCCATAGCGCTCTTGCCAGGTCCAGCGGCTGATCATTTCTACGTTCTGGCTCTTCACCGTTTGAATACCGGTCAGCACTTCAACCAAGTGGCTCTGAGTTGAGGCATTGGCTTCGGCCGATTTGCGGTACTGACGACGGAACAGAGGAGCACCCAGCAACGTGAGGCCTACCTGAATCGGAAGGACTGCTAGGGCGATCAGCGTCAGCACCCAGCTGTAAAAAAGCATTACCACGATGTAGATGACGGAGAAAGCCGCATCAAGCACGGTGGTCAGGGCCTGACCCGTGAGGAAGTTGCGTATCTTCTCGAGTTCGCTGATCCGTGAGCCCAGTTCTCCGACAGGGCGTCGATCGAAATAGCCCAGGGGTAGACGAAGTAGATGATCGATTACCTCGGCGCCGAGTCGCTGGTCAATGCGGTTGGTGGTCTCTGAGAACAAGTAAGTTTTCAGACTTCCCAGCACGCCTTCCAACAGGGTGACGGCTACCAGTGCAATCCCTAAGACCTGGAGGGTGTCAAGGCTGCGCTGATTGATCACCTTGTCAATGATCACCTGGATCAGAAGGGGATTGGCCAGGGTGAAGAGCTGAACTACGAAACTGGCCAGCAGCACTTGAATCAGCACACCTCGGTAACGCTTCAAGGCAGGCCAGAACCAGGCAGGTCCGAATTTCTGCTCTGGCGTGGTGCTTGTGCGATCCATCAGCAGCAGATCAATTCCTTCGGGGAAGGAGTGCTCCAGCTGATCGGCATCTAGCTCCACGAAACCCTGACTGGGTGATGCCAGCACCAGGCCGCGCTGGTCGCTGCGTACTGCCAGCGCAAAGGCTTGCCCCCAGGGCACCAGGGTGGGCGTTTGCAGGCGCATGCCCATACGCGCTGCCACCTTGGCTCCCGAGACGTGCAGGCCGAGTCCAGCAGCAATTTGGCCGCAGAGTCTCAGAGTGGGTGACTGTCCGCGCCGCAGCTGATCTCGGAGTACCCGTTCGATCGCATCACGCCGGAACGGCAGGTTCATCAGCTTGGTGAGCATCTGGAAACAGGCCAGGGTCTCTTCCAGAACTCCTTCACCGGCAATGAAGAAATCGCGATTCTCATCACTGTTCTGATTGAACCGGCTGACAGGTGGTCGCAATGGAGCCTGTGGAATTTCGATGCGGGTCAAATCTGATCTGTTCTTTTCATTGCTGCCCGCTAGGTCGGGCTCCATTAATTCGGGCGCTTGTTCAGCTTCCAGCAATTGCATCGCTACATACGGCAGTGCGATCAACCGCGCCGGCAAACCATGAATATCCGCGGCCAAGTCACGAATGCTCTCGCTGTCACAGAGCTCATCTCCAAGTGAGACAGTGTCTGTAGCAATGGGTTGGCTGGCGAGGAACAGTCGTTGTCCCTCCCCCAGTGCGGTTCTGATGGCACCGGTATCGGAGGCATCCAGCATCCGGGCCATCGTCATCAGCTCATTCAGAAAACTGCTCAGTGGGCGTGACTGTTTCGGTGTTCGTTCGAGTCGGCTTTGAAGTAAAGCTGCCAGTTCTGCTTCCCAAACATGATTCCGGCAGGCAGTAGCAATGGAGGTGTCGTTCCTGACTAACCCCAGCAGTTGGTCATCGCTCAGGCAGTAGGCCACCAGCTCTGAAGCGGCGCGTACTTCTTCGCAAGGAGCCCCTCTTAGCAAAGAGGCCACTCCAACAAAATCACCAACCTTAAGGCGGGCCATAGTGCTCAAGCGTCCGTCTTGTTCGCCCAGCAAGCGGGCGATACCACTGTCGATCAGCAGAACTTGGCCAGGTATGAATCGGCTTTCACAAAGAGGTTGGCCAAGTTCGTAGCGCTGAGCTATTCCCTGTTCGCGGAATCTGGCACGCAGTGCTTCTAGTTGATTCGAAGGTGCGAGTTCCAGAGTTGTGAAGGTTCGGCTTAGCTATTTTCTACCGCGCAGAGGGATTTGACTACTTCCTTTGCTTCATTACTCAGCCATTCTTGAAGCAGCTCAGTGGCCATCCGTTGATTCATGGCGGCATCGAAGCTTGCCTCGTGACGTTCTTCTAAGCGAGTGACAACCCACCATTGTTCGATCAGCATTGGCTCAAGAACTACTCCAGGTGTTGCCGTGCGCAAGTGATGGCGAAGCTTGGGGTGGGCACGCATTAGGCTCCCGGGCCCAATTCGGCCACTGCTGCTCTTTTCAGGTCCTTCACTGTGATCTCTTGCCAGGCTTTCGAAGTCTGCTTCACCAGCTTCTAACCGCAGGTAAAGCTCGTGAGCCATACCGGAGTCTTGCACGCGTAGAAGGCTGTAGGTCACCTGATCGAGTGATTCCTTGCGCTGCAGGAATCGTGCCTCTGCCTGAATCCCAAAACGATCTAAGGCCAGCTTGGAAAGCTTGAAAGACAGGCTCAATTGATGAAGCAATTCATCTCTGCTCAAACAGCGCTCTTCTAACCAGCTGTTTAGAGCACTCTCGTTTTTGAGTTGTTCCTGCTGGCAGTGGTGGATCAGCGCCTTTTGCATCAGCTCTTCTGGTGGGGTTGATGCTGCTGTGGCTTGCTCGATCAACTGGCGGCGGACCAGTGACTGGAGTAGATCGCTGCGCCGCAGCAAGTCGATGGTATTGGCACCCAGAGCTGTGAGAGATGCCTGAACTGTCGGCCGGAAATCATCCATGTCTCAGAAGTTAGCGAGCGTTTTCGTTTCCTCTTCGGTGATCGTTACCAGTGCAGTAGCAGCGGGCCGAGGTCCAGGGCAAAGGCCTGGCGTCCTTCCAGTCGTCTGAGCTCCACGTGCAGATGGTCGGTGCTGGCGGAGCCGCTGCGCCCCACACGACCGATGGGTTCACCGGCGCGCACCAAGTGACCGGCTTCAACGTCAGCGCTCTGCAGGTGGGCATAAACGGTCTGCCAGCCGCGGCCATGGTCGAGCAGCACCGTGAGTCCATAGCCGTTGATTGCTTGCACCAGCTGCACCCTTCCTGAAAGCATGGCAAGCACGGGTGTTGAGGCAGGCGCGATCAGGTCATGGCCCACATGCATGTGCCAGCGTTGGCGATGCTCTGAGTAGCGCCAGCCATAGGGCTGAACCTCCTGGGCAGCTTGAGGTAATGGATACACCAGACGTAGCGTTTCGCCTTTTCGGAACGGGCGGTGCGAATCGGGTAGCCGTCTTGGGCGGGATTGGCTCAGCAAGGCCAGATTGGAAACACCGGTGCGTTCAGGGACCTTGTCGGGAGGGAGAGGTTGTGCACAGATGCTCTGTGTCAGACCGACAAAGGCCCATGTGATCCCAATCGCCGTGGGTGCGATCAGCAGCAGATTGTTGCGCTGCATGGCAAACCGATTCGATTCCGCCGTTGTATCGATTCAGCGCACGCCGAGCCACTTGTGGTTCTGCAGGCTCAGCCGCCAGCGTCCGTCTCCCTGTGCTTTGGTCACCGCTAGCTCCTGGCCTTCCTGGCTCTCCCACCCCGGTTGCACGAGCCAGTGAGCCTGAGGAGCTTGAGCGGCCACCACATCGGCGAACAGCAGATCTTCAGCTTGATGAACCACCACCTTCAGTTCATGGCAGCAGCTGAGCAGATCCTGTCTGGGTGGATTGTGTCGTTTCGGCGAAAGCGTGATCCAGTCGGGGCTGCCGCTGAGGGGATCCACGCCGCTGGTTTCGAGGTGAATGGGAAGTGAACAACTGCTGCGGATGGCGCTGGTGAGCGGTTCGAGTGGGTGATGCAGTGGTTCTCCGCCTGTGATCACCACGAATGCTGCTCCCGCCTCGGCGGCCTGCAAGGCATCCTGCGCAAGGTCGGCGACGCTTCGTTGCGGATGCATGTGTGCAGACCAGGAATGCTTGGTGTCACACCAGCTGCAGCCCACTTTGCAGCCACCAAGGCGGATGAAAAAAGCGCTGCGACCTGCGTGTAGCCCCTCCCCCTGCAAGGAGTGGAATGTTTCCACCAACGGCAGGTCGTTCATGGACTCGGCAGTGCTCAAGGGTTGCGGCTGGCCTCAGGGAAGTCGCGGCCGCCGATGGCCGAACTCTGTTGACGTATTGCCTCGCTTGGACTGGAGGGCAAACGCTGTTGGGCTGCCTCGATCAAACCGCGGAATAGCGGGTGAGGCCTGCCCGGGCGCGATAGGAATTCCGGGTGGTACTGGCAAGCCGTGAAGAAGGGATGGCCAGGCAATTCGATCAGCTCCACCAGACGGCCATCCGGTGAGCTGCCGCTGATGCAATAACCCGACTCGAGGAAGAGGTTGCGGTAGGCGTTGTTGAACTCATACCGGTGCCGGTGGCGCTCGTAGACGACCTGATCGTCGTAGAGGCGTGCAGCCATCGAGCCTTCTGCAATTCGGCAGGGGTAAACGCCCAGACGCATGGTGCCGCCGAGATCGACGACGTCCTGCTGCTCTGGAAGCAGGTGAATCACTGCATGTTGGGTGTCTGGATCGAGCTCAGCACTGGATGCATCGGTGAGACCGGCCTGATTGCGAGCCCATTCGATCACCGCTGTTTGCATGCCGAGGCAAAGACCCAGGAACGGCACTCGTTGTTCTCTTGCCCAGCGAATGGCGGCCACTTTGCCGTCAACTCCTCTGTTGCCGAAGCCACCTGGCACCACAACGGCATCCATGCCTTTGAGCAGGCTTTCGGCTCCGTCGTTTTCAATCTGCTCTGCGCAGACCCAGTGCAAATCCAGTGAGGCATTCTGCTCCAGACAGGCGTGGCGAAGAGCTTCGACAACCGAGAGGTAGGCGTCGTTGAGTTGTACGTACTTGCCCACCAGCGCCACCTTGACGGTCGGTCCTGGGTTGCGCATTTGATGCACCAGTTGGGCCCAGCCCGCCATGTCGCTGTCATGGTCCTCCAGTTGCAGAACATCGAGAACTTCGCGGCAAAGGCCTTCGTCCTCAAGGGTCAACGGCACGGCATAGATGCTGTCGGCATCGAGGGAAGGGATGACGGCTCGTTTAGGAACCCCGCAGAAGCCGCCGATCTTGCGTTTGAGGTCCTGGTTAATCTCTCGGTCGCTTCGGCAGACCAGCACATCGGGTTGGATGCCGATGGACCGCAGCTCCTTTACTGAGTGCTGGGTGGGTTTGGTTTTGAGTTCTCCAGAGGTGCCGATGAAGGGCAGAAGGGTCACGTGGATGTAGGCCAGGTCGTGGCGACCTACATCGCCCCGGAATTCACGGATGGCTTCCAGAAAGGGAAGCGATTCGATGTCACCGACGGTGCCGCCGATTTCGGTGATCACCACATCGGCGCCACTGTTGGCTGCAACGCGATGGATCCGTTCGCGGATCTCACCGGTGATGTGGGGAATCACCTGCACCGTGCCGCCGTTGTAATCACCGCGGCGTTCCTTATTGATCACCGACTGGTAGATCGAACCGGTGGTCACGCTGTTGAGGCGCGACATTGCTGTATCCGTGAAGCGTTCGTAGTGACCTAGGTCGAGGTCGGTCTCAGCCCCGTCTTCAGTGACGAAGACTTCACCATGCTGAAACGGACTCATCGTGCCTGGGTCCACATTCAGGTATGGATCCAGCTTCAGGATCGACACGCTGTAGCCACGTGATTTCAGCAGGCGCCCCAGGCTGGCGGCCACGATTCCTTTGCCGATGCTGGAGACGACACCACCGGTAACGAAGACGAACTTGGCCATGAACCCCTGGTCGATTCTTCAATGTACCGATCGCACCAAGGGGTTGAGGTCTCGCTGAGGGTCAGCCCTCCAGCAGGCTCCTGAGCATCCAGGCGGTTTTTTCGTGAATCTGCAGGCGTTGGGTCAGTAGGTCAGCGGTGGGTTCATCGCTCGCGGCCTCCGCCAGAGGAAAAATGCTGCGAGCGGTTCTGGCTACGGCTTCATGGCCAGTCACCAGTTCCCGCACCATGTCGAGGGCGGCAGGTTGCTCGGTGACTTCCTTGATGGAGGCCAGTCCGGCAAGGGTCGAGCCGCCGTAGGGAGCCACTACGCCGAGAGCCCTGATTCGTTCGGCGATCTCGTCTAGGGAGTTCCACAGCTCGGTGTACTGGTCCATGAACATCAGATGCAGGGTGTTGAACATCGGACCGGTCACATTCCAGTGGAATCCATGCGTTTTTCCATACAGCACATAGGTATCAGCCAGTAAGCGACTTAGGCCTGCTGCGATCTCTTCCCGCTGTTCTTGAGGGATACCGATGTTGATCTGGGGCGCGCTGGCCATGGGAGTGGATTGGATAACGGTTGTTGGAGTTAGGAATCCAGGCCCAGGATGTAGTCCTTCACCTTGGATCGCCGCTGTGGTTGACGCAGCTTGAGCAAGGCGCGCGTCTCGATCTGGCGAACCCTTTCTCGCGACAGCGCCATCGCTTCACCGATTTCCGCCAGGGTGCGCGGGTGATCATCCTCGAGTCCGAAACGGCTACGGATCACTTCCGCTTCCCTTGGTGTGAGCTCATCCAGCAAGTGCTCCAGGTCGTCATGGAGGGAGTCGCGGGTGAGGGTCTGCTCAGGAGTGGCACTGCCGTCTTCCAGCAGGTCTCCCAGCTGGGTGTCCTGGTCCTTGCCCACGCGGGTCTCCAGGGAGACGGAGCGAGGAACCCGCATGAGCGTCATGCGCACGGTTTCTTCGCTCAGCCCCAGTTCCCTGGCCAGATCACTCACCGACGCCAGTCGCCCCTTTTCGGTGGCGATCTCCTGCTGGACGCGTTTGATGCGGTTCAGTTTTTCGGTGACATGCACCGGTAGGCGAATTGTTCGACTCTGGGTGGCGATGGCCCGGGTGATTCCCTGTCGGATCCACCAGTAGGCGTAGGTGCTGAAGCGGAAGCCTCGGGTGGGGTCGAACTTCTCAACCGCTCGCTCAAGGCCCAGCGTGCCTTCCTGAACCAGATCCAGCAGCTCCATGCCCCGTTGCTGATACTTTTTCGCCACCGCCACCACAAGGCGCAGGTTGGCCTGAATCATGCGGTCGCGGGCCCTGCGGCCTTCACGAAGTCTGCGCTGCAGTTCCTTCGCTTCAAGGCCCACCTCGTCTGCCCAGAGGCTGTACCCCTCATTCAGCTGGCGATTGAGTTCCTCCAGGGGCAATTCAGCTGCCCGTGCCCATTCCTGACGTGTGGGCCAATGGCTCACCTGATTGGCTTCGCGCAGCTGCAATTCCTCCAGATCCAGAAGGATCCGGATTGCGGCATGGCGATTGCTGAGGTCCCGCTCCTGCACCAGCAGTTTCTCTCGCGCCTGGACCAGACGAGAGAGAGTGACTTCTTCCTCGCTCGTGAGCAGGTCGACTCGACCGATGTCCTGCAGATACAGGCGCAGCAGGTCGTTGCCACCGCTCCAGCGGATCGGGGCATGCCCCGTCGATCGCGCGTGTTTGGCCAAGACCCTGGATGGCTCACTGTCCTTCCAGGGTTGATGCTCTGAGGGTTCAGTGCTCCGAACCGCTGGTTTCTGTTCGGGTTCTAGTTCACGGCCTCGTCGTTCTCTTCGACCCAGGTGCTGGCCACATGCAGCTCCTCAAGCTGCTTATCTGCAACACCGCCGGGAGCGTTCGTCATCAGACAACGCGCTTGCTGAGTCTTAGGGAAGGCGATCGTGTCACGGATTGATTCCTCGCCGGCCAGCAACATCACCATCCGGTCGACGCCGAAGGCCAGGCCTCCGTGGGGAGGAGCCCCCACATCAAGAGCGTCCATCAGGAAGCCGAACTGCTCCTGGGCTTCCTCCAGGGGCAGACCCACGGTCTGCAGCACCTGTCGCTGCAGGGCCGAATCATGGATGCGCAGCGAGCCACCACCAAGTTCGAGTCCGTTGAGCACGAGGTCGTAGGCCTGAGCGCGGGCTTGCGGCAGTGTCTTGGCCCACTCCGATGGGTCATTGCCCAGATCTTCGGCGTTGGGAGCGCAGAAGGGGTGATGCAGAGCCTCAAAACGATTCTCATCGCTGTTGAACTCGAACATCGGGAAATCCACGACCCAGAGGAAGTTCCATTGGTTGTTGTCCCGGTCGGCTTGGACCATGCCCAGCTCCTTGGCCAGATACTGACGTACCCGGTCGAGGGCTTTGTTCACCGTGGCGGTGTCACCGGCACCGAACAGCAGCAGCGTGCCTGGCTGGGCTCCGGTGCGACTGAGCAGCTCCTGCTTTTGTTCCTCGCTGAGGTTGTCTTTAATCGCGCCGATGGTGTCGATCTCGCCTGCTTCGCGCACGCGGATGAAGGCCAGGCCACCAGCTCCAGCGGCCTGGGCCTCACTGAACACATCTCCACCGGGCTTGATGCGCACATTGGAAAGGGCGTCGTTGCCGCCTGGCACCGCTATCACCTTCACCGCGCCGCCGGACTTCACCGCACCGCTGAACACCTTGAAGCCCATGTCCTTGACGATGTCCGAAACGGTCACCAGCTCCATGCCGTAACGGGTGTCGGGCCTGTCGGTGCCATAGCGCTCCATCGCGTCATGCCAGGTCATGCGCGGGAAGGGTCTCGGCAGCTCGATTCCTTTTACCGTCTTCCAGATGGCGCAGATCAGCGATTCATTCAGCTCCAGGATCTCTTCCTGGTCCATGAAGCTCATCTCGATGTCCAGCTGGGTGAATTCTGGCTGGCGATCGGCGCGCAGGTCTTCGTCGCGGAAGCAGCGGGCCACCTGGTAATAGCGCTCGATGCCGCCCACCATCAGCAGCTGTTTGAATAGCTGGGGCGACTGGGGCAGGGCGAACCAGTCGCCGCCACACACGCGGCTGGGCAGTACGTAATCACGGGCGCCTTCCGGCGTGGAACGCGTTAGGACTGGAGTCTCCACCTCAATGAAGCCCTGCTCCTCCAGGAAGCGGCGCGCGGCCTGGATGGTCTGGGCGCGCAGGCGCAGGTTGTCGTTCATGCGCTTGCGGCGCAGATCCAGATAGCGGTGGCGCAGGCGCAGCTCCTCGCGTGTGTTCTCCTCGTCGTGCACCGAAACGGGGAAAGGGAGGTTTCCTTTCACGCTGTTCAAGACCTTGATCCCGCTGGCCAGCACCTCCACAGCACCGGTCGCCAGCTTGTCGTTGAGAGATTCGGCAGGGCGGGCTCGCACCTTGCCATTCACCTGTAGAACGGTTTCGCTGCGCAGATGTTCGGCCACAGCAAAAGCCTCAGCGCCCAGGTCGGGGTCAATGGTGATTTGCACAGTGCCGCTGCGGTCGCGCAGGTCAACGAAAATCACACCGCCGTGGTCGCGGCGTCGATCCACCCAGCCGCAGAGCTGCACCTGCTTATCAATGTGCTGCTTGCGCAGGTCGCCGCAACCGTTGCTGCGCATGGGAACTATCAGCTTGTGACAGGCGAGTTTCCCATAGCCCGGGACCCTTTATCCACGTCGGTAGAAGGGCCGCTTCACCACTGTGGCCGGTTGCACCTGCCCTCGGATCTCCACGCCCAGTTTGCTGCCGACTTTGGCCAGTTCCTTGGGCACGAGGGCAAGGGCGATGGCTTCTTCCAGGGTGGGTGACCAGCTGCCGCTGGTGACCACCCCCACCTTTTCTCCGTTGTGCAGCACTGGGTAGTCGTGCCGGGCAATGGCGCGTCCCTGCAGCTTCATTCCCACCAGCCGCTGGGAGGCTCCCTGGGCGGCGACTTGTTCCAGGGCCTGTCGTCCAACGAAGTCTTGCGGCATTTCGAGGTGCACCAGCCAACCCAGGCCTGTCTCGAACGGGTTGGTGCTGGCGGTCATGTCCTGGCCATAAAGATGCATGGCGGCCTCCAAACGCAGGGTGTCTCGTGCTCCTAGACCGCAGGGCTCGACATCGAGTTCCAGCAGTTGCGCCCAGAGTTTGCGACCGTCTGTCCGGCTCAGCAGCAGTTCAGCACCGTCTTCTCCCGTGTAGCCGGTTCGGGCGCAGAACACCTGGTCGCTCAGCCCTTGCAGTTGCAGCAGGCGATGGCCAAAGCGGGGTAGCTCGTGCAGAGACTCTCCGCTGAGTGTCTCGAGTATTCCGATCGCCTTCGGACCCTGCAGGGCGAGTAGCACGCCATCTCGCTTTTCATCTTGAACACTGAGACCTAGCGGTTCCAGCTGCTGTTTCAGCCAGGCCGTGTCGCTGTTTGCGCAGGCGGCATTGATCACCACCAGCACGGTGCCGTCGCCGGATTCAGTTTCCCCCTGGTCGTAGACGATCAGGTCATCACGGATGCCGCCTTTGTCGTTCAGCAGCACGGTGTAGCAGGCCTGCCCCACTCCGATCCGGTGCAGGTCCGTTGGCACCAGAGTTTGGAGTGCGTCTTTGGGGTTACTGCCTTCGATTCGAAGCACGCCCATGTGGGAGATGTCAAACATCCCCACGCCTTCACGCACGGCTTTGTGCTCTGCGATGAGCCCTGAAAACTGCACTGGCATTTCCCAGCCAGCGAAAGGAACCATGCGGCCCTTGGCCTCTCGGCAGAGGTCATGGAGAGGCGTGCGTTGCAGATCCATGACGGAGATCAGGCGTTCACAGCGGATCCTATGGATGATGTTTCGGTTTGCGTTGGAAGTGGAAGCAAAGCCGCAGATTGCGCCTCCAGCATCGACCGCTACTCAAAGCGTCCTTAGCTTGAATGACCCCGTTCAAATAGCCTTCTGTCCAAGTCTTCCTGCCAGTCCTGCCAGCACTGCATCCCTGCACAGGGTGGTGGGGGTGGTAGATGGTGCAGGTTGCGCAATCTGACGGTTCACGTTGAGCTTGCACGAGTGATTTGGTGCCATCACTGGACGGCTCGTGCCCCGGTGCTTCCTGGCCTCGTTCCTCCTGATCAGCCTCTCGTTGGAGGCGACCGACAGTTGGATCTTGGATCTTCCGTGGATGGTCTTGGTCAGTCCGGAGAGCCAGCGCAGGTGTTGTGACCCAACTGGGTGTGTTGTTTCAATTACAACAACCCTTGAATCGGCCGCAACAATAAGGAGGCTGATAGTGATTCGTGTTTCCCTTGTCGGTCCCCACCCCTATGCCGACCGCTGTTCAGCTGATTGCTGAGCATCGCAATGTTGAGCCATTGCTGCTGCCGACAGGGAGCATCCTGTTTGAGCGGGGTGAGTCGGTGAGTGCTCTCTACGCGATTGAGCGTGGACTGGTGGAGCTCACGACCGGTGGTCGTGACCGCCTCCGCTATGGCGACGGAGAGGTCTTCTTTTATGAAGATCTGGTGGTTGATGACGCACATCACAGCCGAACAGCGCGTGCGATCACCCCGGTGCACGTGCTTCGGTTGGATCGCAACAGCTTTTTAGAGCTGATTCACAGGCATCCCACACTCGTGCTCAGCCTGCTCAGTGGTCAGCACCGACGACTGCGGGAGCAGCGTCTTGGCGCTGCTCACTTTTACTGAGCCATCAGCAGCAGCAGGCTGCGGGTCACCTTGGCTGCCAGAACGCTGCTGATGCCACTTCGGTCCAGTTGAGGAGCCAGTTCAACAACATCGGCTCCGACAAGGTTGTGGTGGCGTAATTCGCTCACCAGTTCAGCGAAGTGTCGCCAGAGGAAGCCTCCTGGTTCGGGGGTCCCTGTACCCGGCATCACGGCCGGGTCAAACCAGTCCAGGTCAACGGTGAGATAAAGAGGTAGGCCCCGCAAATTTTCCAGCCTGCAGACCATCTGATCGATGGGTACCAGGCGATTGCTGCTGCGCAGTTCGGAGAACTCTTCCCTGGTGCCACTGCGAATCGCGATTTGCAGCAGCTCCCGGCTGGGCAGAACGTCCAGGCAGCGCCGCATGGCACACGCGTGGCTGTGGCGAGATCCCAGCCATTGATCGCGGAGATCCGCGTGGGCATCGAGCTGCACGAGCGCCAGATCAGGATGCCGCTTGGCGACTGCGGCGACAGCTCCGGAGCTGATGGAGTGTTCTCCGCCCAGTATCAACGGCTTGAGCTGTAGGTCTTGGACATGGATCGTGGCGTTGTGAACGGCCTCCAGCACCGGTTCGGGAGCACCGAAGGGGATCTCGACCGCTCCGAGGTCGGCGTAGGCCATGGTTTCGAGGTCAAGGTCGAGCTGGGGGCAGTAGGTCTCAAGGCCTGTACTCACCTCCCGCACGGCTGCAGGTCCGAAACGGGTGCCTGGCCTGAACGATGTCGTGCCGTCATAGGGCACGCCGAACAGGCCCACCTTGCAGCCGTCTGGATCCCGGCTGGCGCCCATGTAGATCGCCCCCTCTCGATCAAACAGTGAGTGGCTTGGGATGCTCACGCCAAGAGCTCCCGTTCGATGAAGGCAGGCATCGCTTCAAAGGCACCGGATTGCCAGCGTGGGCTCCAGATCTCGCAGGCTGCGGCGATCCTGGCCGCCCGCTCCGGGTCGGGGTGTCGGTAGCGGGGGCCGTCCACCGCCGCGAACGTCCAGCTCCACCAGCCGCTGGGGTACATCGGCACCCAGCCGTAAAGCGGGTCGGCATGGCCGAAGACATCCTTAAGCAGGCGAACAGTCTCGATATGAACCTGCTGGAAGGCCTCCGGTGATTCGCTCTGGGTGGCGAAGACGCCTCCCGGCCTAAGGATGCGCCGGCAGTGCTCGAAGAAGCTGCGGTTGAACAAACCTTCGGCCGGACCTGCCGGATCGGAACCATCCACGATCACCACGTCGTAGCTGGCGTCGGTGCAGTTCGCGGCCCAGGCAATGCCATCCCCCACCGTGAGGTGAAAGCGGGGGTCCTGCCAGCAGCCTCCACCCAGCGAAGCCAGATGCTTCTGACTGAGTTCTACCACCCGGCCATCGATCTCCACCATGTCGAGATGTTGGACGCCTGGATGGCGAAGGCACTCGCGGGCGGTACCGCCGTCGCCACCGCCGATCACCAGGACCCGTTCAGTGGCCGCGGCAGCGCAAAGAGCTGGATGCACCAGTGATTCGTGGTAATGCCGTTCCTGGTGCTCTGCCGTCATCCAGCAACCGTCCAGCAGTAGCCCTTTGCCGTAGCGCTCGCTCTCGATCACGGTGATGCGCTGAAAGTCGCTTTGCTCTTCCACCAGCACTCGTCCTGCGAGGCCATAACGAACCCCTTCATGGTGTTCATCAATCCAGCCGCCATTGGCCGCGGATGCCTTGGTCATGAAGGTTGTGGAGGATTCCTTCCTCCAGCTAAGAACAGCGTTGGTTCATCTTTGCCCCGCAACGGACCCAGACTGCCGAGATCACTTTCAGTGCTCGCTGGAGTCGGAGCGTGATTCAGGATCTGCCGATCAATGACCGTTTGGTGATCCCAGCCGCTGAGTTGCAGTGGCGGTTCTCCAGGTCCTCGGGTCCGGGCGGGCAGGGAGTGAACACCACCGATTCGAGGGTGGAGCTCAGATTCGACCTGGAGAGTTCCAAGGCCCTGGGTCCGTTTCGCAAGGCCCGGTTACGGCAGCAATTGGCATCGCGACTGGAGGGGAACTGCCTGAGGGTGGTTGCTGCTGAGGAGCGTTCCCAGTGGCAGAACCGTCAGAGGGCCATGGCGCGACTGGCTGACTTGCTGAGAGAAGGACTCAAGCCGCCGCCGCCGAAGCGCAGGTCCACACGACCGGGGCGTTCTGCTGTTCAACGCAGGCTGGATGCCAAAGGCAAGCGCAGCGAACTCAAACGTCGCCGGCAAGGCAGGCCCTCACTGGATGACTAGTGCCTTGGGCCAGATGCATTCCTTGGTTAAGGTGTGATTAAACAAGCTGTCTTGGAGGTGGATTGATGAATCAATCGCATGCTCACCATCCCTCAGCTGATCTGGTCAACCTGATGCGCCTGGAAGAAGGTGCCAGGAGTTGCACAACCCGTGAACAGGCCCGCGCATATATCCGTGAAGCCGACCAGGTCAAGCGCCACCTCTGGGGCACAACGGAAGGCACTATCGCTGCACACGACTAATGCCGATCAGCTGATCAGCGTTCCTGATCCTGAGATTCGCTTCGGATCGCTTGCTTGGCCTGCTGCCACAGCTCCTCCAGTTTTTGGATGCTGTGGCCTTCCAGATCACCGTCCAGAGCTGCTTCCACCCGTGAGAAGCGATCCAGGAAGCGTTGATTGGTTCCTGCCAGTCCTTCCTCCGGGCTGATCTCACACCAGCGGGCCACATTCACCAGGGTGAACAACACATCTCCAAGCTCCTCCTGTGCATGGGCTTTGTCGCCTGAGCAGATGGCGTCCTTGAGCTCCTCGAGTTCCTCATTCACCTTGCTCCAGACGCCGGCGATGTCCTCCCATTCGAATCCAGCCTCTGCGGCTTTTCTGGAGATGGTCATCGCCCCAGAGAGGGCCGGCTGTCCACGCACCTTGCTGGCGAGCTGATTGCTGAGGGGAGATGCAGAAATTGCAGCAGCTTTGGTCCCAGCTTTTTCCTGAGCCTTGATGGCTTCCCAGCTGATGCGAACAGCTGCGCTGTCGCGGGCTTCGGCGTCAGCAAAGACATGGGGATGGCGACGGATCAGTTTGTCGCTGATGCCCGCTGCCACAGCATTGAGATCGAAACGGTTGTCTTCCTCGGCGATGCGTGCATGCAGCACCACCTGCAGCAGCAGGTCGCCGAGTTCCTCCTTTAAGTGCTGGTCATCGCCATGACGGATTGCATCGGCCACCTCATGGGCTTCTTCCAGCACATAGGGGGTGAGGGATTGGTGGGTCTGTTCCAGGTCCCAGGGGCAGCCTTCTGCGGGATCGCGTAACCGTGCCACCAAGTTCTCCAGCCGGCGCAGGGGCTCCTGGTGCTGGAACTCGTTGGAGCCTGAGGCCATGGAAACCGCACACGCTTGTGGTCACCCTCTCATCGACGTCGACGCCTTCGCCAGGGTTTTGCGCACTCTGCAGGCAGTGGATCTCCATCAAGGATCAGATGCAGCCATACGCTGCTTTCCAGACCGAGTAGGACGCCGATCAAGGTCCGGGGATGTTGCCTGAATGTCATCACAAGGTCTGGCCATGCCTGGGACGGGGTTGGGATGGCAGGTGCAAGTAGGGATGCAGCGCTTATCCAGACCAGCAGCATCAGGGCTGACAGCCATGCCAATCGCAGTGCCATGCCGATTAGGGGGCCGTGGGATAAGAGAGATCGATGCGGCAGCAGGCGTCGATAGGGCCACCAGATCGCACCCAATACCCCCCAGCGCCTGAGTGCGGCGGAGCGCACGTCAAGGTCTGGTGATAGCCAGAGGCCTCCCACGATGAAGGCCAGCGCCGTCAGGGCACCGTTGATCCATCCCAGCCACCATCCCGTCAGCAGGCCTATGGGCAGGCACCAGGCCAGGGTGGCCCGGTCATGGTCTCGGCCTGAGGCCACAGCAAATCGTGTTGAGCTGTTCCAGCGTGCCTCGATCAGGCAGAATCTGCATCTCGGGCGATTAGCTCAGCGGTAGAGCACCTCCCTTACAAGGAGATTGTCACAGGTTCGATCCCCGTATCGCCCATTCCGAGCCATCACTTCAAAACGCAGCTCTAAGGCGGTAACAAGGCTTGCGTCTGAGAAGCGGCCTAGGCAGGAGCTAAGCCAAGTTCTGGCTGCTGGATTGCGTTCATGGTGTTGTTGAGCTCGGCAACATCAAGGAGCCCTTCAGCGCTGAACCATGGAGAGTTTTCCCAGCTGAAGCCTTCGCCAAAGGTGTTGTCTGGAGCGACGACATACCAATGGCAGTCAACGTCTGGTACGTCCACCGAGCACTGCGACCAATCGGCTTGCCATTGCGGAACTTGCACCCACATGACAGCTGCAAGGACGACTGAAAACAGGCTTTGCAGCATCGCCATCTCGATCGAGGAGGCCGACCCTACTCGTGGGTGAACTCAGAACGATGTTCAGATCTTGAATGGCCTGATCCAGCCCCACAAAAAACGCCCCTTTCTCAAGGGGGCGCGAAATGAGGATCCGTGTCATGGGTATTCAACTTGAGATTTCTGTGCTGTCCAGCCCGTCAGTGATGACCAACCATGACTCAAGTCCGACAGCGGACCGTTGGAGAAGGTCGAAACGGACAATTAGGACGCCCCGATCCGCAGCAGGTACGCCTGTTTCCACTCATGCGCAGATGCGCTCTTCAGCCAGAGGGGTTTCAGCACCTTTCCCAACCGAATTCAGCTGAGGTCAGTTCAGTCACCGGGAGCCACGCCAGCACCCATGCGATTGCCATGATCGCTTTGCGGGGAAATGAAAGGCCCACGCGCGTCTCGACAAACCCGGCGGCGTAATGCGGATTGCAGCGTCGGGTTAGTCAACGTTGGTCAGGCGTTGAATCCTGCTTGTTTAACCAGATTTTGTCGCTTTCTCGTTGGTTGATGAAGGCATCGACCAGAGCATCTCGATCCGTTGTTTGGTTTCCTCTGCTGAATCCTGTGGAGACGTCTGCCATGTGGAGGCGGCTGAGCATCGTGTTGGGCTCTTCAGCCAACTGCTTCTGGACATTGGATCCATCGCTGTTCAAGCCACCATCTCGGAAATCTGTCCTTGTGTCTGTCAAGCAGGGGACACATCTCTCGCAATGCTCAGCTGCAGGGCCCCATCGCTTTTGGCGAAGCAATCAGGGCAGGGATGAGGCTGCTGCTTGCTCGAGTCGATCGAGCCTTTGCTCACGGGAGCCCCAGAGTTCGATCAGCTTTGACCGATTCTTGTCTGGCATGACTGAGAAGCGTTTATCCCGATAGATCTGTTTAAAGATCGCATCGACTTCTGCTCGGTAAGGAAGATCGACGGGTCTGATGCCGTCATCCTCCATGTCCACTGACCAGCGATCAGTCATGGGGACAAAGACTACCAAATCAAGCCTCTGAAGCCTCTCTATGACTCTCGGTACCATTGCTTCCACAAATGCATTATCAATATCGGTTATTTGTTTATCGGCTGTGTATTGCGAGTAGGCGATGTAATCAATGGGTGCCCGATCGAAAATGACACAGTCGTTGATTGATGAATAAAGACTCACGCGACTAGCGTTGTAATACATCTGGATGCCGTCGTGAAGACGGTTGCATTCCTGACGGAATCGGATGTCATACATTTCGCCATAGAGGGCACGAAACGGCTCCTCTTCACGAGTGTATTGGGGATGCCGTTTGATCCAGTCCCAGACCAAGGTGCTTTTGCCGAGAGAGTGAGATCCGCTGATGGCGATGCGCATGTTGATTTCGGCGGTAGAGGCCCGTCATTCATGGTGTTTCGACCTCAATGAATGGATCAGCTAGACATCGTTTGAGCGTCGATGTCTGGTTTGGATCACGGTTAAAGGCCAATGGTGTGGAGTAAGCCTTCGCCACTGATCAATTCCGTTGCGATCGCAGCAATGAATCCGAGCATGGCTAGACGCCCGTTTAACTGCTCCGCCCGTGCGTGGAACCCCCAACCAGCGTCGGGTCCCGCAAGTTCCATTTGTGGTTCCTTGGGGTAGACGTTGTCGTGCCCCTCAAGATCGTGAGTCACCAGTCCAGTGGGTACCTCAAGTGTGGTTGCTGTCATGGATGTCTCCGAGTGGGACCTGTTTGGTCTACGCCTGCTGTTGGCTGCGTGGGAGGCAGGACAGCCGCCCATGCAGGTTCGGTTTCAGGACCTTTTCAGACGGGTTCCACGGGAGCACATTCACTGATTGGTTGTCCCAAGTGCGGGACACTGACCTCCGCCTACTCAGGCAAGTTTTCGACCGCACGGTGCATGAAACGTTTCACCAGCGGCATGGGCCAACCTTCGCGCTGCAGTGACTCAGCAATGTGATCAATCTGGAGGGCAATTTCCTCTGCGACGACATCCTCCAGCAAGGATTCGGAATGGTCAGTGCTGCTTGTCATGGGGATGGACGGCATCCACTTGCTTTAGCCCTGGTTCAGACAGGCCCGCAAATGCTTCAGCAATTCAGGAAACAATTGCGCATTTGCTTGCCCAGGTGATTTGGGTTGGCCAGAACTAAACCATCCGTGCAGTCTTGATGGCACCGAGCTCTCCCCAGAGGCATCCCGATGACATCACCCACCATCTGGTGCGAGCTTTCGGGGTTCTGGTCGGGGTCAGCGTTGTAGCTGTGGTGGTCTGGCTTGTCACTGCTTCGCAAGCCAACAGCTCCAGACTGCCGCTTGACACTGCCCTGGATCGCGTTGACTCCTCCGAAAGGACTCTGATTCGAGTACACCACTAAATCGCCAGGTCTGGACCTGTGGAGAGTCATGGTTTCTGTGGAGAGTCACATCTCCGAGTCTCTAGTGCACTGGCGGTGAACAGCGTCGCCAGCCTGTCTTCAGCATCGTCTCCCAAGCTTCCATGGCGTTGTGTCTGAGCATGCGTCGTCGTGACTGGGGCTCGGGCGGATGCGGTGGCACCCATCCATAAGTTCTCACGGAGACCCACTGCTCCTGGGCCGATGGCGTGTCGGGTTTGAACTGCACCAGCAGCTTTTGTGCACCGTTCACCAACCACCCCTCTCCTCCTGACCTCACTGGGGGTTCTGGGGTGGTTCGATTGCGGTTTGGCATGTTCAGCAGTCTGATCACACCCTGCTCAGAAGGATCAACAGGCCCAATGCTGGCTTGATCCGTTGTTGGTGTGATTCAGCTCTTGGGACGGCATCTATTGCAGAGACCGAAGAATTCCAGCGTGTGAAAGATCAGCTTGAAGTTGTCCGTTTTCGGAGCCTGCACGTTCATTTCATGAATCGGGCACTGCTCGAGTGTCTGCGTCGTGCCGCAGCTCACACAGGTGAGATGGTGCTGATCACGATCGACCGGTGCGTAGAGCGCTTCGCCTGTCGGCAGATGCCGGCAGCGCACCTTGCCCTGTTGATGGAGTTTGCGCAGATTGCGATAAACGGTTGCAAGCCCCATGGAGCCCGGTTGCCCTTCCAGGCAGCGATGCAGCTGCTGGCCGGTCATTTCGGACTGACTCTTTTGCAGTTCTTCCAGCAGCAATTGCTGCCGTTGCGTGCCTGGGGATCCTTGCTGCTCCATGCTGAAATCTGACCTCATGCCGCTGCGCCTCTGCTCTGGATCAGTTCGGCACTGATGGCCCAAAGGCGGGATCTCTGTTCTTGGCTGCGAGCGGCGCGAGCCACGGGCTGCTGTTTTGGAGCACCTCGCAGTCCTCCAAACTGACTGGGGCCGTAGTGCTCTCCACCTTTTGCTGATGGGGATGTTGCCGCCAGTAGCTGCGGTAGTGCCCCCTGTGCTGCGCTCTGGAACATGGGATCCATCAATCGGTAAGCCAGGGCTTCCTGCCAGGCGCCACTGGATGCCACCGAGAGCGGTTGAAGATTCGTCCGCGCCAGGCCTGGATGGGCCGCCAGCGATCTCACGCTGCTTCCAGATTGCTCGAGACGCTGATTGAATTCCAGTGCAAACATCACATTGGCCAACTTGCTCTGGCTGTAAGCCTTCCAGCGGTCGTAGCACTTTTCACCGCTCAGGTCATCCCAAGCGATCGCTCCGAAATATTGCGCTCCCGAGGTGACGGTGACGACTCGAGCGTGCTCACGGCCCTCCATCAGAGGCAGTAAGGCCTGCGTCAGAGCGAAGTGACCAAGGTGATTCACCGCGAACTGCATTTCATGCCCCTGCCGACTCAGCAGCCGTGGAGGTGCCATCAATCCCGCGTTGTTGATCAAAAGATCCAACCGCTCGTAGCGCGACCGAACCTCTTGGCAACAGGCATCGACACTGTCGAGATCAGCGAGATCCAGGTCGAGCAGGTCCACGCCTGAGGACCCCAGCTCTAACAATTCCGCGCGGGCCGCCTCTCCTTTGCGGCGGCTGCGACAGGCCATCAGCACAGTCGCTCCTGACCGCAGCAAGGCCCGCGTGGTTTCGAGGCCGAGGCCGCTGTTGGCACCTGTGACGAGGGCGATCCGTCCTCGCAAGTCAGGCATGTCGTCGATGGTCCAGCCCATGCGGCGAAGTCAGCGCCGGATCAGTCTCGCGGGTTCGCTCAGTCTTCGGGGAAGAGCAGGTCAGCAAGCTCGTCGGCATCCACGTCATAGACGCGCGCCAGCGAAGTTTCGATCGCGCTGGTCACCTCGCCAGGCAGGAAGCGCATGGCATTGAGAGCGTCTTCAGCGATCTCGTCGGTGAGCAGGACGTCTTCGGAATCCAGTTTTTCGTCGTTGATGATGGCCATCACCCAGCTCTGATAGGCATAAACCAGATCCGAGAACTCGAGTTCGGGATCATTGAGATCCAGGGTCATGGTCAGGCGTAGACGCGCAACACCAGTCTGACCCCCGGGGGAGAGGATGTCTTCAAGTGAGGGTCAGCATGAGCCGTCCGGATCCCGAACAGTTGCAGGGCACGCTTGTGGACTTCGCTCTGCTGGAACTGATTCGCCAGCACCGCGAGAGCTTTCAGCCGCTCTGGACCGTTGATAGCTGGGCCAAGTTGATGATCTGGCTTTCGCTCAATTGCGGTTTGTCCGGAGAACGCGATGCCCTGGAGCACTTCGCTGCTGCCCTTGGTGAACGCATTACCTCGCGTCTGCGTCGAACCTTCTTTGAGCGAGAGCTGGCGGATCTGGAACTGCAGGTGCTGGCTGATCCGGCTGAACAGCAGGTTTTGCTGTTGTCGCAGGCTCCCCAGGACCCCGCTGTGCTGAAGCCTGATCGACTCTCAGCAGCTCTGGACAGGGTGGGACTGACCGACCGGGTTGTTGCGGAACGCAGTCGCTGGCAACAGCTGGAGGCTGTGGTGGCGATTCCCTGGAAGGGCTGATGTCTGAGAACAACGGCACCAGCCTGATCGGTCGCTACGGCAATGCCGGCTATGAAGCCGTCGCGGATGCGGTGATGGCATTTTTTGATCGACGCACTGACTTGCACCGACCGGGTATTGCCTTCGGTCCTGCCGCAGATCAGCAGCCGTCGAAGCTGAGCACCGATATCAGCCTGGTGGCCATCGATCGAGAGGATCCGGAGTCCTGTGCCCTCTCAGAGGTGATTGTCCGGGGAGTTCGTGCGGGGTTGGATCGCTATGTGCAAGAACGCCCCCTGTTCCGTGAAGTCTGCCCTGACCAGGCTCTGTTCGTGTTGCCGATTTTCAATCTGCAGCGCTACGCGCCCGGTGAGGGATTTCGTCAGTGGCACTGCGACTGGACCATCAGCGATGAGGCGACGGAACCTGTTCATCGCGTTCTGGCTTGGATCCTCTACTGCGACACCGTGGCTGAGGCCGGTACGGAGTTTCACTGGCAGCAGCATCACGAGGAGGCAGTGCGCGGAAAACTGGTGATCTTTCCTGCTGGCCCCAGTCACATTCACCGCGGCAGGGTGACGCAGAAGCACAGCAAAACCATTGCCACAGGTTGGATCAACGCAGGGACACAGGAGGGTTATCTCCAGCGCTTGGCTCGTTCCTGAACGCTGGGATCTCACGCACGGTGTTGACCTGCTGTGGGAAAGGAATTTCAATCCCGTCCCGTTTGAACGCTGTCCAAATCGCCTGATTCACCTCACTCACAATGCCGATGTTGTCCATGGGGTCGGAGATCCAATAGCGCAGTGAATATTCGATGGCGGAGTCGCCGTAGTGCACCTGCAGCGCCCTCGGCGCTGGATGATTCAGCACTCTTGGCACGCTCAGAGCTGTTTGCTCCAGGAGCTTTAGCACCAGCTGGGGGTCATGGCGATAGGCGGCACCAACACGGATCTCACTGCGCCGCATCCGGTCGGTAGCGGTGTAACTGGTGGCTTGCGCGGTGAAAAACATCTGGTTGGGAATCAGCAGTTCCGCGTTGTCTCGATCTCGCCAGAGCAGGGTGGCGCGCAGGCCCAGCTTGCGCACTTCGCAAGGATCTCCATCCACCATCAAAATTTCGCCTGGACGCACTGACCCTTCAAACAGCAGCCAGATGCCGCTGATGAAGTTGGAGAACACCTCCTTGATGCCGAAGCCAAGGCCCACGGACAGTCCACCGGCGATCGCGACCAGAGCCGTGGAGTTCAGCCCGATGTGAAACCCCACAGCCGTGATGCCAATGCCAACGACCAAATAGCGGACGATCAACTCAAGAGCCTTGCGGCTGCTGTCGCTGCAGCTGAGCAGTTTCTGCAGCATCCAGGCCAGGCCAGCGGCTGGAAGTTTGGTGCCCACCAGCAGCAGATAGGTCACCAGCAGGGCGACGACCAGGTTGTTCACGGTGAGGATCTCACCGAAGAAGCTGCCCAGCTTGATCACGCCCAGATCAGCGGGATTGTCGAACTTGCTGATTAGGTTCAAGCCCACGAGAAGCAGGAACAGCGGTCTGAGCAGACGACTTTCCAGTTGATGAACGCTGGAGGTAGGCAGTAGCAGCTGCAGCAGTTGGTTCAAGAGGTTGAGCAGATTCCAGCCCAGCCAGCAGAGGCCGGCGTAGCTCACCAGCCCAGTCTTTCCTCCTGGAAGCTCGATCAGCCAGGCGATGAACAACATCGCGATCGGCGCCACCAGCAATCTCATTGCCGGATGGAGGCTCTCAAACCGCCGTTGCGGGTTGCTCAGGTGCCAGCCCACACTCAGTCCAAGGATCAGCAGCACTTGGGCGACGACAGCGCTTCGCTGCAGATAACCCAGCCAGCCGACGATTTCCCAGAACAGTTGGTTCATGATCCACTCCCCAGGGCTTTGAGCAGGGAATCCAGGCTGGACCGTGGGTTTGAGGTTCCAAACACCAGTGGAACCAGCACTTGTGACCCATCGCGAGCCAGGTTGCGATGGTGAGCCAGCCGTGCCAGGGCTGATTCATGCAGCATCGAATCTTCTCGAGACTGCACCAACGTGGCCAGCGTTTGGGAACTCCGCACCGGCACAGACACGGCAGGGTTCACTGGCAGGAAAGCAAGGGAGCGCAGCGACAGATTCCTCTGCACCATCGGGTTGGTGAGGAACTGGGCCAGGCTCACGGCTACTTCACGTTGGCGTGGACTTGAGTTCGCTCCGAGTGCCAGCACCCTCACGGCATTCATGGGGCTTGCGGTGCCGGCAGGGCCTCTGGGAAGTGGCGAAACCCCGAGGTTGTCGCCCATCAGCTCTTTGAGTCGCAGCAGGCTGTTGGAGTTACAGCTCACCCAGTCGAGCTCACCCTCGTTGAGCAGGTTTTCCAGTTGCCCCTGGTCCTGGAAAAAGGAGATGTTTTGCTGAGCACTGGCTCGTTGCAACCAGGTCAGCCACGCCACCAGCGACTCGGTGTCTTGTGCACTCAGGTTCTGGTCATCGTTGGCGCGCGACAGGCTTTGCATGGCTCCCAGACTCCCAGCGGTCCACAGCACTTCCGAGAAGCTCACCGCCAATCCAATGCGGGTCCCGGATGCGCCCTGTTGGAGAAGCTCCTGCAATGTGGTGGGAGGGCTCTGAACGATCTCGCGGTTGAAGCAGGCGATCTGCGGATAGATCACGATCGGCTGGGCCGTGATTCGGCCGTCGTTGAGCTTCACCCGCTCCCACAACGTTGTCTCAGTTTGTTGGCGTTTGAAGTCCTGCAAAGGAAGCTCGTCCGTCAGCCCGTCACTCAGCAATTGATTGGCTTGAGGGGCATCCGTGACCACAAGGTCAGGGCCTAGATCTGAGGCATTGCGGCGCTGCAGTTCCTGGTTGAGATTGGCGCGCTTGTAAAGCGCGACCTGCACTTCCACGTTGGGCTTGATCTTGCGGAAATCGCTGATGATCAGCTCAATGCGCTGGCGGAAGTCGGTCTGTGTGGTGGTGTCGATCGTGCTGTCCTGGTCGATCACCATGGCCAGGTAAAGCATCACCGGCAGCTCATTGACGAGGCGGCTGCAACCGCTGACGCTGAGCAGCAGTGTGGAGAGCAAGACGCTGGCTGCAAGCCGAGCCCGCACGATCGAGAAGTGATTGACAGAGCCATTCTGATCTTCAAATTCGTGGCTGTCTCGCCACTGCTCTCTCAAGGGCCATCCAGCTCGCCCGATTGTCCAGCTTGTTGATATTGCGGACTTGGTTTGTTCAGACAGCTGTTTTGCGAGCATGGATCGCTGTTGTTGAGCGCGTCCTGTGTCCGAGTTGGCCAAGACCTATGACCCGGTGGGTACCGAGGCCCGCTGGCAGCAGGCCTGGGAGGAGCAAGGTGCTTTTCATCCCGACCCAAAGGCGCCTGGGGATCCGTTTTCGGTGGTGATCCCCCCTCCGAACGTCACCGGCAGCCTGCACATGGGCCACGCCTTCAACACGGCATTGATCGACACGATCGTGCGCTACCAGCGCTTGGCGGGAAAAAACGTGCTCTGCCTTCCCGGCACGGATCATGCTTCGATCGCGGTTCAGACGATCTTGGAGAAGCAGCTCAAGGAGGAGGGCAAGACCCGTCATGGTCTCGGCCGTGATGCCTTTCTGGAGCGGGCCTGGAAGTGGAAGGCCGAAAGCGGTGGCCGCATCGTCGATCAGCTGCGCAGGCTCGGCTATTCGGTGGATTGGGGTCGGCAGCGTTTCACCCTGGATGAAGGCCTCAGCGAAGCCGTCAAAGAAGCCTTTGTTCGTCTGCATGAGCAGGGTCTGATCTATCGGGGCGAGTATCTGGTGAATTGGTGCCCTGCCTCCGGTTCGGCGGTGAGTGATCTGGAGGTGGAGATGAAGGAGGTGGATGGTCACCTCTGGCATTTCCGTTATCCGCTCAGCAGTGGCGAGGGCCATCTGGAGGTGGCCACCACCCGACCCGAAACGATGCTTGGCGACACGGCGGTGGCGGTGAATCCCAGCGACGAGCGCTACGCCCATCTCGTGGGCCAGACCCTCACGCTCCCCTTTGTGGGTCGTGAGATTCCGATCGTGGCTGACGACCACGTGGATAAGGAGTTCGGTACTGGTTGCGTCAAGGTGACGCCTGCCCATGACCCCAATGATTTCGCCATCGGCCAGCGCCACGGTCTGCCCCAGATCACGGTGATGCGCAAGAACGGCACCATGAACAAAGAGGCCGGTGAGTTTGAGGGTCTGGATCGCTTTGAGGCGCGCAAAGCGGTGGTGGCTGGTCTCGAAGACCTTGGTCTGCTGGTGAAGGTGGAGGACTATCGCCACAGTGTTCCCCACTCCGATCGTGGCAAGGTCCCTGTGGAGCCTCTCTTGTCCACGCAGTGGTTCGTCAAGACCGAGCCGTTGGCAGCTCGTTGTCGTGAAGCGCTGGAGAAGCAGGATCCACGCTTCATTCCCGAGCGCTGGGAAAAGGTCTATCGCGACTGGCTCACCGACATCCGTGACTGGTGCATCAGCCGTCAGTTGTGGTGGGGACATCGCATTCCGGCCTGGTTCGTGATCAGCGAGACCGGTGGCAAGTACACCGACACCACGCCTTATGTGGTGGCACGCAACGAAGCGGAAGCTCTGGAGAAGGCCAAGGAAACGTTCGGTTCAGCCGCCGTGATTGAGCAGGACGAGGATGTTCTCGACACCTGGTTCTCCAGCGGCCTCTGGCCCTTTTCCACGTTGGGTTGGCCTGACGCCAACAGTGCCGATCTGCAGCGCTGGTACCCCACCAGCACCCTGGTGACAGGCTTCGACATCATCTTCTTCTGGGTAGCCCGGATGACGATGATGGCTGGCGCCTTCACGGGCGAGATGCCGTTCAAGGACGTCTATATCCACGGCCTGGTGAGGGACGAGCAGAACCGCAAGATGAGCAAGAGCGCTGGTAACGGCATCGATCCGCTGCTGTTGATCGAGCGCTATGGCACCGATGCTCTGCGTTTCGCCTTGGTGAGGGAAGTGGCTGGCGCCGGTCAGGACATCCGCCTGGATTACGACCGCAAAACAGACACCTCCGCCACTGTTGAAGCCTCACGTAATTTCGCCAACAAGCTTTGGAACGCCACCCGTTTCGCGTTGATGAATCTCGATGGCGCGACTCCGGCTCAACTGGGAGATGCTGATCCTGCTGCTCTGCGGTTGGCGGATCGTTGGATCCTGTCGCGCCTGGCCCGGGTGAATCGCGAAACAGCAGACCGCTACAGCCGTTATGGCCTGGGGGAAGCGGCCAAGGGGCTGTATGAGTTTGCTTGGAACGACGTTTGCGACTGGTATCTGGAGCTGAGCAAGCGCAGGCTGAATCCAGGGGACAACGCCAGCGCTGAGGCACTCGCTGACCAGCGCACTGCCCGGCAGGTGCTGGCCAAGGTGATCAGTCAGATGCACCTGATGCTGAATCCGCTGATGCCGCATCTCACCGAGGAGTTGTGGCACAGCGTTACCGCAGAGCCTGAGACCACGTTTTTGGCACTTCAGGCCTGGCCGGCCGTCGATCAGGCAGCTCTGGATGACGATCTCGAGGCCTCATTTGCCGAGTTGATCGCCGCCATCCGCGTGGTGCGCAATCTGCGCGCGGTGGCGGGCTTGAAGCCATCCCAGACCGTTCCGGTGCGTTTCGTGAGTGGCCGCGGCGATCTTGTTGAGGTGCTGCAGCAGGGGATGGCCGACATCACGGCGCTCACCAGAGCTGAAACGGTTCAGGTGATGTCGCCGTCTGAGGCGGATGCAGCACCGGTGACCAAGGCTTTGGCTGGTGTCAGCGGTGAGCTTCAGGTGCTGCTTCCGATTGAAGGCTTGGTGGATCTCGATGCCTTGAAGGCTCGTCTGGAGAAGGACATCGCCAAGGCCGAGAAGGAGATCAAAGGTCTCTCCGGTCGACTGGCTAATCCCAATTTCGCTGATAAGGCACCGGCTGCGGTGGTGGCGGAATGCAAGGCCAACTTGGCTGAGGCTGAGTCACAGGCTGATCTGGCCCGCAGGCGTCTGGAGGATCTCAGCTGAGTCGCTTGCGCCGCTCAGATCTTTAGCCTTCACCAAGCTCTGGTTGTGACCGCTGGACTCTCCGTTGATCAAGGTCGAAAGGCTGAGTAAGACGTATCGCGTCGCTGACAAGCAGCCTGGCCTGGCCGGTACCCTGCGCCATTTTCTGCGTCGGCGCCAGCGAGATGTGTCGGCGGTTCGGGATGTGTCGTTCGCGATCGCTCCCGGGGAGATGGTCGGTTTTCTCGGAGCCAACGGCGCCGGCAAGACGACCACGCTAAAAATGCTGTGTGGCTTGATCTATCCCAGTTCTGGACAGGTGCTGGTGGCTGGTCATCACCCCCAGCGACGGCACCCCGATTTTCTGCGGCGTATCACCTTGGTGATGGGCCAGAAGCAACAGCTCATCTGGGATTTGCCGCCGATGGATTCGTTGCGCGTCAACGCGGCGGTCTACGGCATTCCGGATCGTGTTGCCAGCAGACGGATTGCCGATTTGTCAGACCTGCTTGAGCTCGGCGAAGAACTCACCCGTCCGGTGCGCAAGTTGTCGTTGGGTCAGCGCATGAAGGCTGAGCTGCTCGCTGCCTTGCTGCATGAACCGGAGCTGTTGTTTTTGGATGAGCCGACCCTTGGGTTGGATGTGAACGCCCAGTTGCGGGTGCGCCAGTTTCTGGCCGAGTACAACCGCCGCACCGGTGCCACTGTTTTACTGACCAGTCACTACATGGCCGACATCACGGCTCTTTGTCCCCGCGTGTTGCTGATTCACCAGGGTCAGTTGTTCCATGACGGTCCCCTGGATCGCCTCACCAGTCGTCTGGCTCCAGAGCGCCATGTGAGGCTTGAACTGGAAGAGCCCGCTCCTGCCGAAGCCTTTTCTGGATTGGGTCATCTCGACAGCCTTGAAAACTGCGAGGTCAACCTGCGGGTGGACCCGGCATCACTCACCAGGGTTCTGGCACAGATCTTGGAACGTTTTGAGGTGCGTGATCTGGAGGTGAATGACCCTCCGATTGATCAGTTGATCGGCGAGTTGTTTCGCCAGGGAAGCCTCTGATGCGTCTCTTCGGGCTCAATCGTCGAATCGTGCACGCTCTGTTGGGTAGTCAGTACGCGCACATGCTCGAGTACCGCGCTGAGATCGCACTCTGGGCTTTGTCTGGAGTGCTGCCATTCATCATGCTCAGCCTCTGGAGCGGCAGTGACGCCCGGTCTCAACTGGGTTTAGACGGAGTGGCTCTGGACCGTTATTTCCTCAGCGCCTTTCTGGTGCGTCAGTTTTCGGTGGTTTGGATGGTTTATGCATTCGAGGAAGATGCGCTGCTGGGCAGGCTCTCGCCCTATTTGCTTCAACCGTTGCATCCCCTCTGGCGCTATGTGGCCTCGCACCTGGGTGAGCAGCTCACCCGGCTGCCCTTCGCTGCCGGCATCGCCGGTGTGTTTTTTCTGATTCAGCCGCAGGCCTTCTGGATTCCATCGCTGGGTGGGTTTCTGTTGGCCTGGCTCGCCACCTGGATGGCCTTTGCCATTGCCTTTTTGCTCCAGAGCCTGATTGCATCGCTGTGTTTCTGGAGTGAGAAGGCCACGGCGCTGGAGCGGTTGCTGTTTCTGCCTTTTCTGTTCCTCTCCGGACTGCTGGCTCCCTTAACGGCCTTCCCACCTGCGGTGCAGGCCTGGGTGCGCTGGACACCTTTCCCCTATCTGATCGATTTTCCAGCTCGGGTCTTGTCGGGTGATCCGGTGGATCTGGCAGCAGGTTTCGCTGCACAGTTGGCATGGGTGGGCTTGCTTCTGCCGCTGGTGTTGTTGCTTTGGCGAGCCGGTGTTCGGCGCTACAGCGCCATGGGGGCTTGAGATGGGGCGCTACTGGCGAACCTTGCGCCGTTTTTGGGGAACCGCTCTGGCCACCCAGCTGGAATATCAGCTGAATGTGGTTGTGGAGCTGCTGGCCGTGGTCCTCAGCCTCGGCGGCAGCCTGCTGCTGTTGTCTCTTTTCTTTGGTCCCGGCCGGGAGCTTGGGGGTTGGAACTGGAACCAGGCTTTGATCGTTCAGGGGTTCTATACCGTGTTCGACGGTATGACGACCGCCTGGCTGAGGCCCAACCTCGGAGCGATCGTCACCTATGTGCGTGAGGGCACCCTTGATTTTGTGCTGCTCAAACCGATCGACAGTCAGTTCTGGGTGTCACTGCGCACCTTCGCTCCAGCGGGACTGTCTGAAGTCGTTCTGGGCCTAGGCCTGGCCGCTTGGGGCGCGTACCAATCCGGTGTCGTGCTGACTCCGGCTGTGCTGGTCACTGTGTTGCTGATGCTGTTGGTTGCTGCGCTGATTCTTTATTCGCTGTGGTTTCTGATCGCTGCCACCAGCATCTGGTTCGTGAAGACTTGGAACGCCACGGAAGTGCTGCGGGCCGTGTTGGCGTCTGGGCGCTATCCGCTTGAGGCTTACCCCGCCCCCTTGCGGCTGCTGTTCACCCTGGTGATCCCTGTCGCGTTTCTCACCACAGTGCCTGCTGAGGTGCTCTTGGGGAGGGCATCACTTCCGTTGTTGGCTTTGGGTTTTGTCTTGTCAGCAGTGTTTTTTGCCGCTGCCCGGAGCTTTTGGTTGTTTGCACTGCGTCACTACACCTCGGCGTCCAGCTAACTGAGCTGATTTGGCTCTCATGACGTTGGGTTGCTTCGATTCAGTGAATTGATGAGGGTGTTCGAATCGGAGCCTGGTGCTGGATACAGCGTGGTGCAGTCAAAGGCAAAATCAGCGCCGCTGCGTTGAACAATTCCAGCAATATCAAGAAAAATGGATTGTTGAATATCAAGCCAGTCTTTCCATACTGTTGTTTTGGTGAAGCAATAAACCATCATGTTGATCGACGATGCATCCCATTCGTTGAAGTTTACAAGAATGGTTTGACTCTGATCAATGTCTGGATGTAGCTGAAGGTGCTTGCGAACTTCCTTGGAAATGCCATCAATCTTGTCTAAATCTTCATAGCGCAAGCTGACATTAGCTCGAATTCTGCGGTTATACATTTCGCCTGGATTTTCAATCGGGTTTGTTGCAAACACTGAATTCGGAATATATAAAGGCCGGCGGTCAAAAGTGCGAATTCTGGTGTAGTACCAGCCAATGCTTTCAACCGTCCCTTCCAGGTTGTTTGCGTTGATCCAGTCGCCTTCGCGGAATGGGCGGTTGAAAAACAGCATGAAGCCAGAGAGAAAGTTCTGACTGATTTGTTGGGTCGCGAAGGATAAGCCGATTCCTGCTCCGCCAAGCATGGTGGCAATGGCTCCCGACGGAACTCCGAAGTTCACCATCAGAACCGCGGTCGCAACAAGCAGCACAAAAATGGTGTATAGCCTGCTCATCACATTGATCAGCATGGCTTCATCCTGCTGGTCTTCGATTCGAATCCATCGCCTCATCGAGGCAGATCGCACCACGGTCTGGCCGATATTCATCACGGCCCAGGTGATGCTTGCAATCACCAGAGTTGTGGAGATTTTGTTCACTTGAGACTGAGCGACTAGCCCGAGTCCAAGCTCTTTGTTCAGTTGATGGATGATCCAGCTGGCGTAGAGCGAGGTGCCGAGCCCGAACAGCACAGGTCGCCGCAGCGCTGCGGCGAGATGGCTGCCCATGTTGCGTCCATGGCGGCTAAGAATCTGCAGTAGCAGCCAGGCCCCTAAAAGAGCCAAGGTTCCGACTAGTAATCCGAGGTTGGTTTGCAGGAACTGGAGGTGTAACTTCTCTGCCAAATGAGACTGAGTCACGCGACTCGTGCTTCGCTGTCGCGAACCTAGCTCATGTCTTCTGTGGCTTCCTGATCAATCACCTGCTCAGCTTGCAGCTGGGGCCTGAGGCTTTGTTGCGTTTTGGGCGGCCACTCCATCGGGTAAATCTGACGCTGAGGGAAGGGAATGGTGATCTTCTCTTTCTCGAAGCGTTCCCAGATTGCACGACGTAGATCACTGCCCACATTGAAGGCATCGAGAGGATCTGTGACCCAGAACGACATCTTGTAGTTGATTGAGGATTCCGCAAATTCAGTCACAACAGCCGCTGCCGATAGAGAGCGGGTTGAATGCGTAGGCCTGGAACCACATCCCAAAGATTGTTCTGAAAGCTGCTCAGACGCTTCCGATCCCGGGAACTGTCAACCGTGGTGACCTTTTCATTGGTCGGCATGATGCGGGCGACCCGCAGCAATTTGATCGAGGTTCGACCGCTACTGCTGCAGGAGCTCAGTAGCCCAGCTGCGCAGAGAACCCCCAGCAACAGCAAGCGCTGGCGGATCAGTGGTGCCCGGAGACAATGATGTTGCACAGCAGCCTGCAAGTCTTCCTTTCAAGGCCTCGACGCTAAGCCTGACAAGGGTTGGGTCAGTGTTCTGATCTCACTGTTGCCTTGGTCAGTGTGGTGCGGTTGTGTTGTTGCTGCGGTCCTAGGAACAGTGATGGCACAAATGGATGAAGGATGGACGTCATCGCACAGCTGATCGATACCGACGCTCTTTTGGCATGGCTGGAGTCGCCTGCAGGTGCCCTGCTGTTCATTCCGCTTTACGCCACCTGGGTGACCCTGCTGCTGCCAGGGATCTGGGCATCGATGTTGGCGGGCGCGTTGTATGGCCCCTGGTTGGGAAGCCTGATTGTGTTCGCTGGGGCAACCCTTGGAGCGGAGGCTGCATTCCTGCTTGGTCGGCACTGGCTCAGGGGCTGGGCGCAGCAGCGCTTGAGTCGTTTCCCGAAGTTGTTGGCGATTGAGAAGGCCGTCAGTCGGGAGGGGTTTCGCTTGGTGTTGCTGACGCGCCTCTCACCCGCTTTCCCGTTCTCTTTGCTGAACCTGGCTTACGGATTGAGTGAGGTGAGTCTGCGGGACTACAACCTCGGTTTGATAGGGATCATTCCCGGCACGATTTTGTTCTGCGCTCTCGGCGCCCTGGCCGGCAGCGCAGCAAGTTTTGGTGAGGTGCTGGCCGGAGAGACCTCCGCGCAGGCCTGGGTGCTTCGTGTCGTGGGGGTGCTGTCCACGGTGGGTGTGGTGTGGCTAGTGGGACGCTCCGCTCGCAAAGTTCTCCAGGAAGCAGGCGCGGAGGCTCAGGATCCTGAGCTCTGATCAGGATCAGGCAATCGCCAGTCACGCAGAGCTGCGATGACGACAAACCAACCCAGCCTGGCTTTTGCGGTAAATCCGCTGCGGCTGCTGAGGTCGGCATATTTGGTCCGACCGCACTCCGTTTTGATCCAGCGGAAAACGGCTGGATGATGATTGGCTTGGTTCATCGGCTTGTTGGCAAGGTCATGGCATCGCTGAATTTGTTGATCTGATTCGGAATCACGCTGATCGTGACCTTGATGTCATCGAGGCCTAACTCCTCTTTCCCTTTCTTCACTAAGGCTGCAGAGAAATTGTTGGCCAAGTCTTCTGTGAGTACTCCCTTTGGTGCGCTGAACACCAGATCCACAGTGGCGTTGTTGTTGATCACGCCGACATTGCTGAACAGCAATCGCACCCTTTGCCAGAGATAAGGGTTGTCGCTGGTGAGCTTGAGCTGACGGACCTGCCCAGCTTTGAAGGTATCGAACTTGCTTTCAATCTCCTGCTTGATGCTGAAGTCGTGCAGAGCTGAGGACAGTGGAATGCATAACAGTCCTAGAAAACCCAGCCAGAGCGCCAGATTGCGCCAGCACTGAAGGACGCTTCCGTAGCGCTGCACGAGGAACACGAACAGGCTTGCCACTGTGATTCCGATCAGGTTCGCAAGGAACAGCAGGAACGAGCCCTCGGAGATCTGATTGGTGATGCCGGCCACGGTGCCGCGACCAAACACTGCCACCACCTCATTGCCCATGCTCAGGCCGATGCCGCAAACGCACAGTGGTGGAACCAGCGCTACGGCGATGGCAACACCGGCCAGCGAATTCGACAGCCTCTCGCGGGTCATGCTGAAGGATCCGGCCACAGCAGCCGCTACGGCGACGCCAAGGTCGATCAGGTTGGGAGCTGTGCGGGAGGTCATCTCCCGGTTCACTTCACTCACATCCAGCAGGGATGCGAGCAGTGCTGATGTGGCGACTACGGTGATCACTCCGATCACCACCGTCAGCAGCGAACGCTTCGCCAGCTTGTTGTTGCTTATGGAGAGTGCAAACGCGAGGCTGAGGATTGGATCCATCAGCGGCGCCACGATCATGGCTCCGATCACCACTGCAGTGCTGTTGGCGATCAGTCCCAGCGTGGCGATCACCGCTGCGCAGAGCAGCAGTACGAAAAAACCAAGAGAAGGCTTCGATGACGCGATGCGGGCCTGGTAGAGCTCCTTGCGTGGGATCCTGCTTTCCAGGTTGATCTGCCATTCACCGGACAGATTGTTCAGAAAGCTTCCAAAGGGAGATGAGGAGTCCACTGGCGCTTGACGCTGAACATGACGGTCTGTTCAGTCTCCGTCATCACAACCCGTGATCGGACGCATCGATCACGGGCAGCGATGTTCAGGTTTCGATGGATTGCAGCAAGGTGACCAGTCCCGCTTCATCAATCACCTTGATGCCCAGTTTGTTGGCCTTCTCCAGCTTGCTGCCGGCCTCTTCTCCAGCGAGCACGAAGGAGGTCTTTTTGCTGACGGAGCCGCTGACTTTGCCACCTGCGGCTTCAATCAGGTCTTTCGCCTGGCTGCGGCTCATCGAGGGAAGTGTGCCAGTGAGGACCACGGTCTGCCCGGAGAGCACTCCATCCGAGCTGCTGCGGCTTGCCAAGTCTTGACGCTCTTGCTCAGTGGTGGCCAGCGAGAGGCCCACGTTTTGAAGTTGCTGAATCAGCGTCTGATTGGCTCCTGTGTTGAACCATTGCTGCAGGCTTTGAGTGATCTCAGGACCAATCCCATGCAGCTCGCTGATCGCTTCAGGGTGATCAATGGCTGTCTCGGACAGTGTGGCAACGTCCGGAAATGTTGCTGCGAGGGCTTTGGCGTTGACCTCGCCCACGTGGTGAATGCCGAGCCCATAGAGTTGGCGTGCCCAGGGCTGGGCACGGGATACCTCCATGGCTGACACAAGGTTCTCGGCGCTTTTCTCCCCCATCCGTTCCAGGCTGCTCAGCAGTGCGGCATCGAGGCGGTATAGGTCGGAGATCGCATGTACCAGACCCCTTTCCACAAGCTGTTCGATCAATTTGCCGCCCATTCCCTCCACATCGAGAGCTCCCTTGCTCACCCAGTGACGCAGAGCGCCGCGCAGGATTGCCGGGCAGCTGCTGTTCACGCAGCGGGTTGCGGCTTCGCCGCTTTCGCGAACCAGCTCGGAGTTGCAGCTGGGGCATTGATGGGGAAGGTCAAGGGGCTGTGCGCCTTCAGGCCTGAGTTCGGGAAGTACGCGAAGCACTTCGGGGATAATCTCGCCGGCCTTGCGCACCACGATCGTGTCGCCGCTGTGGAGATCCAGTTCCACCAGCCGGTCGGCGTTGTGCAGTGTGGCCCGACTGACGCTGGTACCAGCCAGAGTAACCGGTTCGAATTCGGCCACTGGGGTGACCACGCCGGTGCGACCGACTTGGCAGGTGAGGCGTACCAGCCGGCTTGGAGCTTCCTCGGCGGGGTATTTCAGAGCGATGGCCCACCGTGGTGCTTTCTGCGTGAAACCCGCGGTGTCCTGGAGGCGCAGGTCGTCGAGCTTCACCACCACTCCGTCTGTGGCGTAGTCAAGGTCGTGACGGCGGCTGTCCCATTTGTTGAAGAAGCTCTCCACCGCAGCGAGATCCGGCAGCAGGGCTGCATTGGGATTAACCCGGAAGCCTGCGTTTCTCAGCCAGCTGAGGCATTCCCACTGGCTGGTCGGGCGTGGCCCATCCCAGTCTTCCGGTAAGTGCAGTGTGTACGCGAAGAAATCCAGTCGTCGTGCCGCTACGACTTTTGGATCGAGTTGGCGCAGGGTGCCGGCACAGGCATTGCGGGGATTGGCAAAGAGCGGTTCATCCCGCGCTGCACGCTCGGCATTGATGGCACCGAAGGTGCGGTCGGGAATCAGAGCCTCGCCACGAACTTCCACCCAGTCGGGTGGGGGATCGAGATGCAGCCTCAGGGGGATCGACGTGATGGTGCGCACATTGGTGGTGATCTCTTCTCCCTGTTCCCCATCGCCGCGGGTGGTGCCTCGGATCAGCACTCCGTTCTCGTAACTCAGAGCGAGGGCATTGCCGTCGATCTTGAGTTCACCGATCATGGCTAGTGCAGGGACGGGTGCACCCGCTTGTGGCTCTCTGTCGAGCACCTTCAGCAGGCGTGCATACCAGCTGCGCAACTCTTCGGGGCTGAATGCGTTGTCGAGGCTGAACAGCGGGATGCGGTGGGTCACGCTGGTAAAGCCCTCCGAGGGCGTTCCCCCTACGCGCTGGGTCGGACTGTCGCTGATCACCAGTTCGGCGTGAGCTGTCTCCAGATCCAGCAGTTCGCGGTAAAGCCTGTCGTAGACAGCATCCTCCAGTTCGGGAGCATCCAGCACGTAGTACGCGTGGGCGGCCCGGGTGAGCAGCTGCCTCAGTTCAGCGGCGCGCTCGCTGATCTGATTCGGCGCGTTGTCTGGAGCTGGAGCTGTCACGGGCAGGCCGACTCAGCTTTTGACGGTGGCGATCCGCTCGATTTTCCAGGTGTCTTCCACCTTGGTAAAGGTGAAGTCGAGGGGCATCTCTTCCTTGTTTTCCGCGATCAGCTTCACGGTGAGGATCATGCTGCCCTCCTGCAGGCGTGGCCGACCGGATTTGAGGTTGCGAAAGCGGTTGAGCTTGAGGCCTGCGAGGAAGCGAATGAATTGCTGTCGGTTGACGTGCTGTCGGTACGACTTGGTGGTGAGTAGATAGGCCGCATCCACACGCCCTGCCGCCACCTGCGTGAAAAATTGCTTGATCAGCGGGTTGATGCCGCGGGCGCTGAGCACCAGCTTTACGGCGGTGATCGTCCAATAAAGAAGCAGGGCACCACCCCCGGCCAGGAGGGCCTTGCTCCCGATCTCCCGCACCAGACCCAGATCCATCAGCTGATTCCAAGTGAGTGCAGAGTCTGACTGACGGACCGCTAGATGGAGGCAGACTGGGCCGACCATCTTGTTCAAGGCCACCGCCACTCATGCCGCTCGAGCCGCTGCTCCCTCTGTTTCATCGCCTGAATCGGGAGCATTTCGAGGGAGCTCTCTGCCAAGGACATCAACCCTTGCTGGCGTTGCGTTGGAGTGATGGTCGCTTGCGTCGTACGGCCGGTCTCTACCGGCGAGGGCCTGCTGTCGCGCCCCCCTTCGGACGTGAAATTGTCTTGTCCAAACCCTTGCTGGATCCTCTACCGAGAGAGGCCACTGAAAGCACCCTCTGTCACGAGATGATCCATGCCTGGGTGGACCTGGTGCTGAAGCGCGAGGAGGGGCATGGACCCTGCTTTCGGCATCGTATGGAGACCATCAACGCCGCTCAGACACGATTTGAGGTCAGCGTGCGCCACCGCTTCCCTGTGCCGCAGAGCTCTCCGCGCTGGATTGCGATCTGTCCTCAATGCGGCCGCCAGACTCCGTATCGCCGCAGGATGCGTCAGGCGGCCTGTCGATTGTGCTGCGATCGGCTTCATGGGGGTCGCTGGAATGCCAGTTGTCTGCTTCGCTACGAACCAGCAGCGGAACTGAGCTGAGCGAAATGGAGGTATTTCTCTGGGTGTTGGAGGCAGGCGGCGTTTCGATCGTGCTGATTGGCCTGCAACGGGAGCGTTGGTTGCAGCACAGACGTCGGTAACGTCGGTGCATGGATTCACGTCGACAACGCTCGCAGCGCAGTCCTGATCCCTTGGACCGGCGGCTGGACCGCTGGTTGGATACCGGACGTCAGCTCGTGGATGGTGTCTCCGGAGCCAGACCGGGGCGACGCAGTTTGGATCGCCTGGATGGCGCCTCCCGCTTGGATGCGATGGGTCGTTGGGTTGGTGACCGAATCGACTGGCTGTTGGATGAAGAGGATGACTGGCGTGAGGTGTCTGAGCGGCCCCAGAGTTGGCAGTCCGCACGTCCTAAGCCTGCAGACGTTTCACCATCGCTTGAACGATCAACGCCTTCAAGGCGCAAACGGCCACTGCAGGCGCTCTCCCGCCGCCAGCCGGTGTTGCCTCCGCCAGTGACTGCGACGTCGTCTGTGAGTCCGTCCGAAGAAGACGATGTCTGGCCAGAAGACGACAGTTTCCGGGTGGAACGCTGGAAGCGATCCGCCAATCGTGATGGCTTGACAGAGTCTGGTTCTTCGCCAACAGCTAGTTCTCCGACAGCCTCATCGCCAACCTCTCGGTCGTCATCCCGACGTCCCTTGCCACGTTCGAGTCGCCGTCGCGATTGAGTGACAGCATTTCGATTTGCGATTGATGCTGTTTCATCAACACGATGAGTAATACTACTTAATTCGTCTCTTGAAGCTCAAGGAACAGTTTGAGCAGGCGCGCAAGCAGGCCGAAGCCTTACGGATGGCCTGGCCCAATTAGCTCAGTGCCGGTTACTAAGTGGCCGGCGCACCTGATAGCTGCAGCCCCGCCTGTTCAGTTGATGGTTGACGTCTTCCACCAGATCGGTGGGTAACTCCTCAGCCATCTGATCCGCTGTGGTGGTGATCGATGGCGAGCCGGCGGTCATGGCCTCCAATAGATCTGTCCATTGGCTGATGCGCTCAGATCGCGTCACTGGCCTGTAACCACATCGCTCAAGGATGTTGGCGCAAAGATCAGCGTTCCAGAGCACTGAACGTCCACTCCGATGTGGTGTGAGTTGATCAACGGCACCTGCCGCGAGTGCTGCGTCTGTGGGACGTCCGTGTCGGTCACGCCATCCCTCATGTTCGAGGGCACGTCCGCAGTGGATTGAGGAGATGCCGAAATTCCGGCCCAGATCGTTGAGGGTTATCCAGGTGGAGGTGGCCATGGAACCATTGCCGATGAGGTCATGATTGCTCCAGCACAACAGCCGGCAAGTTGTCAAGTGAAAATCCGCATCAAACGCTGATTTTCTTCATGACGTTGCATGAAGCGGTCGCCTCGGCGCTTCTCCGAGCCAGCGCTCAAGTGCCGGGCTGAACACTTCACGGATCACGGTGAGTTCTTTGCCCTGCCGGAAGAAGCGGTAATGGCGGCTCCAGAAGGGCCCTTGTTCGCCAAACCCCTCTTCCAGCCATGGTTCTGTGACTAGTGCCAGTCCATCAACTTCACGGAACAGTTCCGACCGTCCTTGGGTGAGGCTGAGCCAGATCGGCTGTTCACGGTTGCTCAGATTGCGCTCTGCTTCATCCTGGTTCCACCAGCTTTCGGCCCAGGCCAGTGTGGTGTCGCCACAGTTCAGCCACACCTGGCGGCGCAGCAGGGGTGGTTGCAGTTCCTGAACCTCCGCTGGTCGTGGTCCGCCTGTTGCGTTGTTGAGGCTGGCGTCCGCGTCCATCGCGATCAGACGCACTTGCACGCTGTGACCTGTGAGCAAGCGCAGGTGCCTGGTGGGACTGCCATCTCCGAGCAACATCAGTCTCCATGGGCCTGGTAGCCAGCCAGGTTCGTCGCCTGCCAGAACTGAGGATGTCGGGGCTTCCCACAGCACAGAAGGGGAGGGGATCAGGGCGCTCACCGTGTTCAGAAGGCACCTCCGACACTCAGGGTTTGCCTTGCACCCGATCGCTCAATCACCGCGCCATTGGTGCTGACGCTTTGCAGAGTCCAGCCGCTGTTGCCGATTGCTTCACCGGGGACCGTGGAGAGGGAAAGGTCACCGAGTTGAAAGATGGCTGAGCCGTCGCCGTTGCCGGCGTGAACGACACCAACCAGCAGAGGTTGCGGTGCGACCGCTGGTGCTTGACCAGCGATTGAAGTGGTGCTGGTGACTTTGGCTGTCGGCAGTGGAACTGTGATCGGATCAAGTTGTGTCGCTGATGCGTTCGGTAGTGCGCTGATCTCCAGTTCGTTTGATGTTGAAGTCGCTTCGCTCGATGGCTCCGTGGCTGTCTGTGATGTGGTTGTTGGAGCAGGTTTGTTTTGGTTGTTCGTGCGTTGAGCGAGTTGGTTGTTGCGCAGTCGTTCGATCAAGGCGAGATTTCCTTCCCGCTCCAGCGCCTGCTGGCTCAGCCCCCAGTGCAGTGCCAGGCCGCTGCTGCCCAGCACGGCAATCAGACCCAGGGCAGCCAGGCTCACTTGCGGCCAGGTGAGTGCAGGAAGATTGAGAGTACTTGCTTCTGTCTGAGCTCCCTGCGCTGACTGAGCTGTCTGCGGATAAACCTGGACCTGCACGGTCTCCAGGATGTTGTCTCTGTCATTGAATACGCGGTCCATGACCTGCTCGGCGCGCAGATTCCAATAATCCCTGGAGGTGGGGAGACGTGTGGGCACCGCAGACTGGTGAGTGCGCTAACGCTATCGAGCGTTTGCGTTGGAGGCGAGTGATGCCTTGTTATGGTTGCGACGCTGCTGCAGTTCCAGCCAGACGAGCAGGGCGCTGAGATCTGCCTGGCTGACACCGGGAATCTGGCTGGCCTGGCCCAGGGTGAGCGGACGCACGTCGGCCAGTTTTTCACGGGCTTCGCGCGACAGCGTGTTGATGAGGGCGTAATTGATCCCTGCGGGCAGCTTGCGTTTGCCCTGACGTCTCACCTGATCGATCTGCTGCTGTTGCCTCTGGAGATAGCCGCTGTATTTGATGTCGATCTCTGCTCCTTCCCGCACCGGTAGGGGCAAATCGGCATCAGCCAAGCCATGGCGTATCAGGTCTGCTGCGTGCATTCCTGGTCGGCGCAGCAGGTCTGCCAGCGTGATCGATCCTTTGATCGGGGCGCCGGTCTCCGCTTCCACAGCCGCTGCCACCGGGTCACTCACTTTGAGCCGCTGGCTCTGCAGCCGCAGCTTTTCGGTTTCCATGGCAGCGAGTTTTTGCTCGAACAACTGCCAGCGGCGGTCATCGATCAGGCCCAGGTCTCGGCCGAGAGGTGTCAGGCGCCTGTCGGCGTTGTCACCGCGAAGCACGAGGCGGTATTCACTGCGGCTGGTCAGTACCCTGTAGGGCTCGCGCAGATCCTTGCTCACCAGATCATCGATCATCGTGCCGATGTAGCTGCTTTCCCGAGAGAAGTGCACGGCCTCCTGGCCGCGGATGCGTCGCACGGCGTTGAGTCCGGCGACCAGGCCCTGAGCAGCGGCCTCTTCGTAGCCGGTTGTGCCGTTGAGCTGGCCTGCGCTGAACAGCCCCTCCACTCGCTTGGTTTCCAGCGACGGCAGCAACTGGGTGGCTGGCAGGTAGTCGTAATCGACTGAGTAAGCCGGTCTCAGCATCACGCACTGTTCCAGTCCAGGCAGGCTGCGCAGCAATTGCAGCTGGATGGGCTCAGGCAGCCCAGTGGAGAACCCCTGCACATAAATCTCAGGAGTGTCGCGACCTTCGGGCTCCAGAAAGATCTGGTGGCTGTCCTTGTCGGCAAAGCGAACGATCTTGTCTTCGATCGATGGGCAGTAGCGGGGCCCCTTGCTGTCGATCACGCCGCCGTAGATCGCGGTGAGGTGCAGGTTGTCTTTGATCAGTTGATGGGTTGCCGCTGTGGTGCGGGTGATGTGACAGCTCATCTGTTCGCCACTGCTCCATGAGCCTGGGTCAAAAGAGAAAAAGCGGTCTGCAGCGTCGCTGGGTTGTTCCTCCAGTTGATCGAGCGCGATGCTGCGCCGATCGACACGAGCTGGGGTGCCGGTTTTAAGACGGTCGGTGTGGAAGCCAAGCTGCTGCAGGGCTTCGGTGAGTCCTTCTGCAGCCTGCTCACCGGCACGGCCAGCGGCCATCGACTGGTGCCCGACCCAGATACGGCCTCCCAGGAAAGTGCCTGCCGTGAGCACAACCGCTTTGGCGCCGTAGACGCTGCCGAAGTAGGTGCTCACACCCGTGATGCGTGTGGCTGGTCCCTGGCTGGGATTCCATGCTGGTCCGCAACCGCTGGGATCGCCTTCGATCTCCAAACCTGTGACCATCGCTTCGCGCAGAGCCAGGTTGGGGGTGTGTTGCAGCAGTTGCAGCATCTGCCGCGAATATTGTCGTTTGTCGGTCTGGGCACGGAGGGCCCACACGGCCGGGCCGCGGCTGGCGTTGAGGATTCGCTTTTGGATGGCTGTGGCATCAGCGAGGCGCCCAATCACGCCGCCGAGAGCATCCACTTCGTGCACCAGCTGGCTTTTGGCTGGTCCACCCACGGCCGGATTGCAGGGCTGCCAGGCGATGCGGTCGAGGTTGAGGGTAAAGAGTGCTGTGTTCAGCCCCAGGCGGGCAGCCGTGATGGCGGCTTCACAGCCGGCATGGCCTCCTCCCACGACGATCACGTCGAAGACTTCGGTAGGAGCTGTGGGGGCAGTCATCACTTCATTCTCTGATGCAGCAGTTTTCTGTGCTTTCTGGCAATCAACTGACGGCAATTCGACAATGAGTTAAAGACCAGCAGGAGTGTGAGCTGATCAGGCGGCGAGGTTGCGGAAGCGCGTGAACTGTGGCTCGAACAGCAGTTTCACGGTGCCCACCGGTCCGTTGCGGTGCTTGGTCACGATCACTTCCGTAATGCCGCGGTCGGGAGTTTCAGGGTTGTAGTACTCGTCGCGGTAGATCATCAGCACCAGATCGGCGTCCTGCTCAATCGAGCCCGATTCGCGCAGGTCGCTGAGCATCGGGCGTTTGTTGGTGCGCGATTCCACGCCACGGCTGAGCTGAGACAGGGCAATCACCGGCACGTTCAGTTCCCTTGCCATGCCTTTGAGAGCTCTGGTGATCCGTGAAATCTCCTGCACGCGGTTATCGGGACTCGATCCTTCCATCAGCTGCAAGTAGTCGATCACGATCAGCCCCAGCTCCTTGCCCTGTTCGGCCATCAGTCGCCTGCAGAGGGAACGCATCTCCAGCACGCCGGAGTTGGGTTTGTCGTCGATGTAGATCGGCAGCTGGCCGAGGGTGTTGATGCCCTGGCCGAGCAGGGGCCATTCCTCTTGTTGCAGGCGACCTGTGCGCAGCCGGCCCGCTTCGATGCCTACTTCCATCGACAGCAATCTGTAGGTGAGCTGCTCCTTACTCATCTCCAGAGAGAACACGCACACCGGCAGGTCGTGCAACTGGGCCACGTTCTTGGCCAGGTTGAGCACGATCGATGTTTTGCCCATGGCAGGGCGTCCGGCCACGATGATCAGGTCACTGCGCTGCAGGCCCTGGGTCATGGCGTCCAGGTCGTAGAAATTCACCGGGATGCCCGCCACGGAGGTGCCCAACGAGCGGCTCTCGATCTCGTTGAAGGTGCTGGTGAGAATTTCGGCGGTGGGCGTCAGACCCTGCGATGGTTTTTCCTGACTGATCGCGAAGATGGTTTGCTCGGCCTTGTCGAGCACCTGCTCCATCGGCAGGCCCTGATCAAAGCCCAGCTGGATCACTTCGTTGCCCGAGCGGATCAGCTGCCGGCGCAGATATTTATCCATCACCAATCGTGCCACCTGTTCGATCGAAGCGGTGGAGGCCACGCGTTCCACCAGCTCCACCAGCCTGCTGCTGCCACCGACCTTTTCGAGAGCACCGGTGTCCGCTAACCAGGCGGTCATTGCTGTGAGGTCAGTCGGTTTGCCCTGGCTATGGAGCATCACCGCCGTGCGGAAGATCTCCCGATGGGCATTGAGATAAAACGCTTCCGGTTGCAGCACGTCGGCTACGCGACCGATGGCATCCGGGTCGAGAAGGATGCCGCCCAGCACCGCTTCTTCCGCTTCCAGGTTTTGCGGCGGGATTGAATCGGGCAGTGCCTCGAAGCTGGGTTCTTCACGCCGTCGACCTTTGCCGAAACCGCGGCGTTCCCCCTCGGTGAACTCGCCACCGGACTCTGACAAGGGAACGCTCACCATGGCGGCAGCAGCTCAGAAAGAAGATTCACTCTGACGCACCTTGTCGATGACATCAGAGTCATTTTTGCTCTGTGCTCAGTAGCTGACCACTTCCAGGTTGATCTCAGCGATCACTTCGCTGTGAAGCTTCACCTGAACCTTGTAGTTTCCGGTCCGATGGATGTCGGGAACTGTGATGTCACGGCGATCCACTTCTTTCTTGGTGGCTTCTTCGATCACTTCAGCCACATCACCATTGGTGACGGTGCCGAAGAGCACGTCGTCTTCTCCGGTTTGCTTCTTCACGGTGAAGCGACCAATGGTGTCGAGGGCGGTGCGGAAGGCGACTGCTTCTTCTTTGAGTGCGGCCTGCCGCTCAACCTCCTTGGCCCTGCGGTGCTCCACCTGCTTCATCACCGCAGGGGTGACAGGCACGGCTTTGCCGAATGGCAGAAGGAAGTTGCGGGCGTAACCAGGCGCAACTTCCACCAGATCTCCATCCCGGCCGAGGCTGAGAACGTCCTCATTCAGTACGACTTGTACGCGCTTGGCCATGGGAGAACGATCCTGACGACATCTGTTTAGCGATCGATAACTTTACGACTTCACGGGCAGGCGCACTTTGGTGGCCAAGCCCAGGGCGCGCATTAGGCGGATGTGCTCCCAGGTGAGGTCGATCTGACCCGCTTGCAGGCCGTGACGAGCCGAGTGGGGAAAGGCGTGGTGGTTGTTATGCCAGCCCTCTCCGAAGGTCAGTGCTGCGACCCACTTGTTGTTGCGGGACGCGTCGCCACTTTCAAAGGCCACGGTGCCCCAGGTGTGGGTGGCGGAATTCACAAGCCATGTGACGTGATACACGAGCACCAGGCGTAAAGGAATGCCCCAGAGCACTAAGGCCCAGCCGCCGGCACCTGTGGCGCTGCCGATCCAGAACAGCAGACCAGCCAGGGGCAGCTGCAAGACCAGGAACCAGTTGTTTAGCCAGCGGTAGTAGGGGTCCTTGGCAAGATCGCCGGCCATGCGGGGAACTTCTTTCATGGCCGGGATCGCATTGAACATCCAGCCCATGTGGCTCCACCAGAAGCCTCGATGGCTGTTGTGGTGATCCGCATCCGTATCGGAATACTTGTGATGATGCCGATGCAGTCCCACCCAGTCGATGGGTCCGTGCTGACAGCTCAGTGCGCCGCAGGTGGCAAAGAATCGCTCAAGCCAGCGAGGCACTCGGAAGGAGCGGTGTGAGAGCAGTCGGTGGTAACCGACGGTGACACCTAAGCAGGCGGTGACCCAATACAGCACCAGCAGGCTGGTGACGGCCGGCCAACTCCAGAAGCCAGGAGCGAGTGCCAGTAGTGCCAGGGCATGGATCACGATCATGAATCCGATCGTTACCCAGCTTTTTTCGGTCTTGGCAGCCATAGGCGCCTTGCTCTTGGAGCGCTGGTAGGGCTTGATTGCCAGCTTGGGGCCACGATGCGAAACTGATTTCCGACTGGGTGGCGACGGCGTTCTAATAGCGCTTGGTGCCATGACTTAGTCCCGGTTGATCTCAGCACACTACACGTGATACGGATACGTATCAATCAATGGATAAGACAAGCGGTTCTGATCATGTGACCAAGGGTTACCGCCAGCGTCTCGAGGAAGGGCGCCAGGCGATGGCCCATCTGATTCATGTGTGGCATGAGCGCAATGGCTGGTCGCACAAGGTGTTGCCTGCCCTGGCTGAAGCGTTGGACCTCGGTCGCGTGCACAATTCACAGATCTCCAATCTCCGCAACGGCAAGCTCTCGTCTCCAGGGCCGGAAGTGTTTCTTGCGCTTGGCCAGGCGAATGCCGTGCTGCATCAGGGCTTGGATCCGATCCGCGATCAGCTGGCGGAAGTTCACCCCGATCTGTTGCGAGTGCTGAGCGACAGTGCAGTTCCTCTGCTCGCGGCCCATGGAGAGCCGCTCGGTGCTGGCGAGCTGCTGGAGATCTTTGTCGGCCTCGGGCCATTGCCGCCAGGTTTCGATTGGCGGATTGATCAAGCGGAAGCGGCTGCCCTGAGTGCGGCGATTGCAGACAGCCTTTGCCGCGGTCAGGCCTGGCGTCAGTGTCGTGATCAGGTGATGGAGGCCTATCCGGTCACCAAAAATCAACGCCGTGATCGTTTTGCCGAAGTGATGGCTGGCCTACGCGAATACAGCGCCGAGGAACTCGATGGAGAGTTCCTCGACCTTCATGCCACACATATGGCCTTAGAAGGCAGCAAGGGCCAGAGTGCTGAAGCGTTTCTGGCCGAATTACGAGCTGCTGCTCAGCCGGGATAACGGGCTTGGCGCACCCGCCTGGTCAGGCCAAGCTTCTGCAGCATCCGGATGTGCATCCACGTGATGTCGAACTCGAACCAGCGCAGGCCGTGGCGTGCGCTGCCTGGATGGGCGTGATGGTTGTTGTGCCAACCCTCTCCGAACGACAACACGGCCACCCACCAGCAATTACGTGAGAGATCAGGGCAGTCGAAATTGCGGTAACCGAAGGCGTGTGTCGCCGAGTTCACCAACCAGGTGACGTGATACACGACCACCAGACGCAGAGGGATGGCCCACAGCACCAGGCCAACGCCGCCTCCATGAATCTGGGCAGCATTGCCGTAGTAATAAAGAGCCAGTCCGATCGGAATCTGCAGCACAAGGAACCAGCGGTCCAGCCAGACATAGAAGGGATCTTTCAGCAGGTCGCCGCCAAATCGTTCCTTGTGCTCAAGAGCGGGAATTTCGTGCAGCATCCACTCGCTGTGGCTCCACCACAGGCCCCTGCCTGCATCGTGATGATCATTGGGTTGATCGGAGAACTTGTGGTGGTGACGATGCAGGGCTACCCAGTCGATCGGTCCGCTTTGTGCGGCCAGGGTGCCCATGATCACCAGCACCCGCTCGAGCCAGCGGGGCACCTCAAAGCTCCTGTGTGCCACCAGACGGTGCAGGCCGAGTGTCACCCCGAGCACCGTTGCCCAGTAGAGAATTCCGAAGGCAATGGCTCCTTGAATGCTCCAGAACCGTGGCAGCAGAGCAATGGTGGCCAGCACGTGCATCGCCACCATGAAGGACGTGGTGCCGCCTTTGAGCTTGCGCTGTTTACGCGGCAGTCGTTCACGGGGCGCCATCACTGCCGCGCGCATGCGCAATTCGCGGTTTGAGGTGGTAGCTGCCGGAGTGGTTGTAACCAAGAAGTTTCTCCTTGAACCAGATCTGTCGAGGTTGGAACGGCTACAGCCGAAACCAAAACAGTTGGTTGGGAGTGTGAATGTAAAAGAAAACAGCAGGCTTTTTGCGGTTCTCCCATGCCACAGGCTTCAAATCGCTACGGAGAGAGCTGTGGTGCAGAGGGGATGAATCTCAGTGAAGCCAGGGAATTTGCTTGCAGCAAGGTCGCTTCTGTACGCGAGCGTCAGCAGCCTTTTGCCCGTCAACGCACCGCGGCTGTGGCCGATCGCCTGCAAAAGGTTCTGGCCGCGTTTGAGGCGGAGCGGGTAGGGACTCAACATTTCGCCTCCGTCAGCGGTTACGGGCACGGTGATCAGGGCCGGGAGGTGATCGACCGGGTGTTCGCACGCGTTCTGGGCGCGGAAGCAGCCGCTGTGCGACTTCAGTTTGTGAGCGGCACCCATGCCATCGCTGCTGCTTTGTTCGGTGTGCTCCGTCCAGGCGATCGCATGTTGTCCATCACCGGGCGTCCCTACGACACGCTTGAAGAGGTCATTGGTCTGCGTGGAGAGGGGCAAGGATCCCTCAAGGACTTCGGCATCGACTACGACGAGTTGCAGCTCAGCGATGCCGGGACTGTGGACGAGCAGGCCCTTGAGCAGGCCTTGGCTCAACCGCGTCGACTGATCCTGATTCAGCGCAGCTGTGGTTACAGCTGGCGCCCCGCGCTAAGCGTGCAAGCGATCGGTCGCCTTTGCTCCCGCATTCATGCACGGCAGCCTGACTGCGTCTGCTTCGTGGATAACTGCTATGGCGAACTGGTTGAGGCCCAAGAGCCGCCTGAGGTGGGTGCGGATCTGGTGGCTGGTTCATTGATCAAAAACCTGGGAGGAACCATCGCGCCCGCCGGTGGCTACATCGCCGGACGCGCCGATCTGGTGGAACAAGCCTGCTGTCGTCTCACGGCACCAGGGATCGGCAGCGAAGGGGGGACTGGTTTTGACTTGCACCGGCTGTTGCTGCAGGGACTGTTTCTGGCGCCGCAGATGGTGGCTGAAGCCTTGATCGGAGCTGATCTCGTGGCTGGTGTGTTCGCTGATCTCGGATTCCCGGTGCAGCCCGTTGCCGGTGCGGCCCGCAGTGATCTGATCCAGGCCGTTCAGCTGGGGGAGCCTGAGGCGCTCAAGCTGATCTGCCGTGCCTTTCAGGCCTGTTCCCCGGTGGGCTCTTACCTGGACCCTGTGCCGGCGGCGATGCCCGGTTATGCCAGTGATCTGGTGATGGCCGGTGGCACCTTTATTGATGGCAGCACCAGTGAGTTCTCCGCTGACGCGCCGTTGCGCGAGCCCTTCAATCTCTACGTTCAGGGCGGGACCCATCACGCCCATGTCGAGCTGGCGCTGATCAAGGCGCTGGAAGCACTGGCTGCGGCAGGACATCTGAATCTGGCGCACACTGATTGAGAGACGCTGGTGCGGCCCGATGGCCTTCGACTTCCCTGCCTCCTACCGCTATGCGGACAGCCATGAATACGCCTGGCAGGACGCTGATTCGATTCGCATCGGCTTGAGCGCCTATGCCGTGGATCAACTCGGCGACATTGTGTTTGTGGATCTCCCCGAGGTGGGTGCTGATCTCAGTCGTGGATCCAGTTTCGGCACTGTGGAGTCGGTGAAGGCTGTGGAAGAGATGTATGCCCCCCTCAGTGGCGCGGTTGTGCAGCGAAATGAAGCTCTGCTGGCCAATCCCGAAGAACTGCAGAAGGACCCCCATGGCGAGGGCTGGTTGCTGGTGATTCGTCCTAGCGATGTCACGCAGCTCGAGCAGTTGATGGATGCCGCCACTTACTCCGCAAAAGTTGCCGCGACCTGATATCACATCGTCGTTCAGCGCAAGTTGCCTAAAGTCTGCGCCTTCTGACGCTGCACCATGACCCTGCTGGACCAGCGCATGGTGGAGACGGCTTCAGCAAAGATTCTCCCGCCCTTCGCCCAGCGCCATATCGGCCCTGGATCTGCAGCCAATCAGCTCATGCTCGATCGGCTCGGCTTCAGCGATCTTGAGCGCTTTCTGCAGGCTGTCGTCCCGCAGGACATTCTTGATTCCAGTCCGCCGCATGGGCAGCTTCCGGACGGAGTTGGAGAAGCCCAAGCGCTCTCTGAACTGCGTCAGCTGGCCGGTTTGAACCGCGTGACGCGGTCGTTGATCGGCCTTGGCTATTACGGCACTGTCACGCCCGCGTTGATCCAGCGGCAGGTGTTGGAAAACCCCTCCTGGTACACGGCTTACACCCCTTATCAGGCCGAAATTGCTCAGGGACGCCTGGAGGCACTGCTCAATTTCCAGACCTTGGTCAGTGAGCTGACCGGTCTGCCGATTGCCAATGCCTCGCTTCTGGATGAGGCCACTGCGGCAGCAGAGGCAATGTCGATGAGCTTTGGGGTTTGCAAGCGAGCTGAAGCCAGCCGTTTTCTGGTGGATGCCGCAGTGTTGCCACAGACTCTGGCGGTTCTGCGCACCAGGGCCCAGCCAATCGGGATTCAGCTCGAGGTGGCTGAGCCGGATCAGTTCGCTTGGGGTGACGATGTGTTCGGAGTGCTGTTGCAGCTGCCTGGACGCTGCGGCCGGCTCTGGGACCCCCGTTCCTGTATGTCCAGGGCCCATGAGCATGGCGCTTTGGTCACGGTGGCCATTGATCCATTGGCGCAGGTCCTCCTTGAGCCGGTGGGTGCTCTCGGTGCAGATATCGCCGTAGGCAGTGCCCAGCGTTTTGGCGTGCCGATGGGTGGAGGCGGCCCCCACGCGGCGTTCTTTGCCACCCGCGATGCCTACCGCCGGCAGGTGCCCGGGCGCATCGTTGGCCAGTCAAAAGATGGCGAAGGCAATGTCGCCCTCCGTCTGGCCCTGCAGACCCGTGAGCAGCACATCCGCCGAGATAAAGCCACCAGCAATATCTGCACCGCCCAGGTGCTGCTGGCGGTGATGGCTTCGTTTTATGCCGTTCATCACGGGCCGGAAGGTCTCGAGGCGATTGCTCGACGCGTGCTGCAGCTGCGCTGTCAGCTCGAAGAAGGACTGAGCTCGCTTGGACTTGCTCTGCCGAAGGGATCTCGCTTCGACAGTGTTGATGTGGTCTGTGCTCAAGCGCCGCACGTGCATCAGCTGGCAGCCCGAGCTGGTTTCAACCTGCGTGTCCTGCCCGATGGTGCGGCGATCGAACAGGCGGAAGGCTTCGGCATCAGCCTGGATGAGCTCAGCGACAACAAGGAGGTGTTTCGGCTGCTGTCGCTGGTGGCTGAGGCCACCGGAGGCCATCTTTCAGACCTGTCGGATACCGCAAAGCAAGAGCAAGCTCTGGCTGGCTTGCCGCTGCGTTCTACCCCCTGGTTGCAGCAGACGGTGTTTCACCGCTATCGCAGTGAGACCGAGCTGCTTCGCTACATCCAGCGTCTGGTCAGCAAAGACCTTTCGCTGGTGCACGGGATGATTCCTCTTGGTAGCTGCACCATGAAGCTCAATGCGGCAGCGGAGCTGGCGCCTGTGAGCTGGAGAGAGTTCGGGAGCATTCATCCCTTTGCCCCCGCTGACCAGCTGAAAGGCAATCAGCGCATGGCGCAGGACCTCGAGAGCTGGTTGGCTGAGCTCACCGGTTTCGCCGGTGTGTCTTTGCAGCCGAATGCAGGTTCCCAGGGGGAGTTCGCGGGTCTGCTGGTGATTCGCGCCTGGCATCAGGCAAGAGGCGAGGGCCATCGCGATGTGTGCCTGATTCCCACGAGTGCCCATGGCACGAACCCAGCCAGTGCCGTGATGGCTGGCATGCGAGTGGTGCCGGTGGCCTGTGATGAGCAGGGGAATGTCGATGTCGACGATCTGCGCAGCAAGCTGTCTAAGCACGCCGATGTCCTGGCGGCACTGATGGTGACGTATCCCTCAACCCATGGGGTCTTCGAGACCCGAATCCGTGAGATCTGCAGCCTGGTTCATGACCATGGCGGTCAGGTGTATCTGGATGGCGCCAACCTTAATGCTCAAGTCGGTGTGTGCAGGCCAGGAGCATTTGGGGCCGATGTCTGCCACCTCAACCTGCACAAAACGTTCTGTATTCCCCATGGCGGTGGTGGACCAGGGGTTGGCCCCATCGGTGTGGGTGAGCATCTGTTGCCATTTCTTCCCGGTCATCCCTTGATGCCCTGCGGCGGTGACCAGTCCATTTCTGCGGTATCGGCTGCCCCCCTGGGCAGCGCAGGCATCCTGCCGATCAGCTGGATGTATCTGCGTTTGATGGGCCCTGCTGGCCTGCGGCAGTCCACCGCTGTGGCCTTGCTGTCGGCCAATTATCTGGCACATCGGCTGGATTCCCATTACCCGGTGCTGTTCCGGGGAGAAGGCGGGCTTGTGGCCCACGAATGCATTCTTGATCTGCGCGATCTGAGGCGCAGTGCCGGCCTCGAGGTGGATGATCTGGCGAAGCGTCTGATGGATTACGGCTTCCACGCTCCGACGGTGAGCTGGCCAGTGGCGGGCACCGTGATGGTTGAACCCACTGAGAGCGAGAGCCTCGAAGAGCTGGATCGCTTCTGCGATGCCATGATCGCGATCCGCGCAGAAGTCGCGGCGATCGAAAACGGTGATAGCGATCGTGAGAACAATCCCCTACGCCGCGCTCCCCACACCTTGAGTGCTGTGACCGCCGACCACTGGGGTCGTCCCTATTCCCGGGAACAGGCTGCCTTCCCGTTGCCGGATCAGCGGCAAAACAAGTTCTGGCCGGCCGTGGCCCGGATTGATAACGCCTATGGCGATCGCAATCTGATCTGCACCTGCCCCAGTGTTGAAGACATGGCTGCCGCCACCTCTGAGGCGATGGGTTAAATTTTTACCGAAATCGGAAATTAATCTTCGATTTTTGATCGTGCAATGAGAACTTTGATCACACTGCACAACATTCACCGTCGCAAATGGGGAATCAATGAGTCGCGACACCAAAAAATCAATTGAATCGACGGAGCAGACCTCAGACTCGCTGCAGCTTCCCGACATTCCTGATTGCCTTCAGGCTGCCCTCGGCCGAGGCCATACCTTGCCGATCGAAGGCACCAATGTGCTGAGAGTTCCCTTTGGAATTCGTCAAGCACGACGTCAGCGTCCCGAGCGTCCTGACCGCTGGGCAACTCTGGTGATCCCTATTCAGTCTCAGGGATCTCCCACGCCACCACCTCAGGCGGCCTGAGTTTTCAGGCGACTGAGATCAGGCTTTTGTCCTGCTCCAGTCGCCAGTCCAACATTGCTTTCACATCCGTCAGCGAGCAGGTCGGGGTGCGAAAGGGCAATAGTCTCATCGGGCTACGTTCGGGTCTAACCAGCCAACTGTTGTTGCGTTGTTGCAACAGAACAAAGCCGCGGTAGCGAACTGCGTACTGAGGATCCCGGGTCAGGTCCATTCGTGGAATGGAAATTGTTAGTGACCTCGCTATTTCAGTGCGCTAGATGTGGTGTGTGTATGAAATCCCGATTCTCTTTTGAATTGATTTCTGTTTGAGTTCAGTGGCCAATCTTGATTCACTGCTTGTTTCTGAATCATTCGCCGGTGAATGCATTCACAGTTGCAGTGGTTTCATTTGCATGAGGCGATCGATGAGGTCGGCAATGCTGTCGTCTTTCGCTGCTTTCGAGTAGTTGCTGAGCAGTTGGCGCCCCACCACCTGTGCGCCGAGATGGGTGAGCTGGATCCGCAGCGACACCAGCAGCTCCATTCCGCCGCCACCTGAGAAGCTGGCCATGGCGATCGGCCGACCGTTGAAGAGCGACCGGAAGTCATCTCCCTGAACAGACAGCCATGCGATGGCGTTGGTCAGAACCGGCGGAATCGAACCGTTGTATTCCGGCGCGCAGATCACCCATCGCGGAGCTGCCATCAATTGTTTCTGTAAGGGCTGCACGCCGTTCGGCATGCCTTGGTCCTTCGCGCGCGGGGTGAATAGGGGCAGCTCGAGGGTGGTCAGGTCGAGCAGATCAGCGCTGCTGCCCTGCGCCTTTGCTTGGTTCACGAAGCGTTGGGCCAGTTTGAGGTTTTCGCCGTTGCTGGCAGCAATCACCAGCACATCAGCACTGTTCTCCTTGCTCATGATCAGCGTTCACGTCGCAGGTTTGAATTGTGACGACTTTTTCAAAAGAGCGACTGCCGAATGGTCGTCGTCGTGTTGGGGTCGCTCTTTAGTAGTTAGCGCCGCTGCGCCGGTGGTGGACTGCTGTGGAGGCTTCCTGATCCAACACCCCGCCGTGATCCAGCTCGGCGTAGATCAGCCAGTGATCTCCGCATTCCATCCGCTGGCTCACGCGACCTTCCAGCCAGGCCAGCGCCTCGGGGATCAGCGGTTGTTCATTCGGACTGGTCTCGAGTTCCAGCCCACTGAACCGGTCGGCGCCAGGTTGAAACGGTTGCAGGAACTGTTTCATTGGTCCGCTTTCTCGCCCCTCAGCCAGAACGTTCAGTGCAAAGCGATCGCCTTTGTGCAGCAGAGCTTCCACGGCGCGGTCTTTGGCCACGGCCACCGTCAGTCCAGGAGGCGTGAAGCTGGCCTGGCTGACCCAGCTCGCCACCATTGCACCACTGAGTTCTCCCTTACGCGTGGTGAGAATGCACAGGGATCCCACCACGCGTCCGAGGGCCAGTACAGCCGGATCGCTGCGGCTTTCGCTCATGCTTCCGGCGTTACGGCGTTGGGCGCGCTTCTCCGCTTGCAGCAGTTTGCGAGCGAAACGGGTGCCGGTTTCCTCCAGCTCCTTCACCTTGGCTCGATCAGGGCTGAATTTGACCCGGATCGGCTCGAAGCCGAAACTGAAGCCGCCATCTCGCAGCTTCGTTTCCAGCAGGTCCACGGCTTCACCGCTCCAGCCAAAGCTGCCGAATACGCCCACTGGCTTGCTGCGGTCACCTTCTGCCAACAGGGTTCCTAAAGCGGAGACCACCGGGGTGGGAGCGTGACCACCGAGGGTGGGTGAGCCGATCAGGATCCCATCCGCAGACTGGATCGCAGCAACCAGTTCTTCCGATGGTGTGAACTCGCAGTTGAGGCTGGTGACTCGGATGTCGGTGCGATTGATGCCCCGCGCCAGGGCATCGGCAATCGCTGATGTGTTGCCATAAGCGCTGGCGAACAGCAGAACCACATTCAGGCTGGATTGCTGGTGACTTTCACCCCAGCGGCGATAGTCATTGAGCAGGCTGCGCCAGCTGGCATCGATGGCGGGCCCATGGGCTGGCGCAATTGTGCGGATGCTCAGTTCCTCCAGCCGCTCTACCAGCAGGTCAACCTTGCGGGCCATCGGTGCCATCAGGCAGTCGTAGAAATGGCGACGCTCTTCTTCGGTGCTGCTTCGGTTGGCTTCAGCCCAGGTGTTGGTGCAGAGGTGGGCGCTGAAGAACTTGTCGCTCATCAACAGTCCCAGGCTCTCTTCGAAGGCCATCAGTCCGCCCGGCCAACGGGGTGTTGGTGCTGGCAGCAGCAGCAGGCTGCGCCCATGGCTCAACTCCAGCGTCTGCTCCCTGCGAATCACTCGCAGCGGCGGGAACTGGGGAAGTGGTGGTTGCTCTTCTTCCACACCGGGGGGCGAGGGCTTGCGTTGGTTCCAGAGCTCCTCCAGCAGCTTGGCCCCGGGATTGGATGCGATCAGCTCGAGGCCTGGATAGATCCCGGCCAGTTCCTTCAGCAACGCCACACGGTTGGGATTCACGTGCCCCACCACAATCAGCAGGGGCTGATCCGTGGTCGGCAAAGCTTCCAGCAGGGCAGGGAGGAAAACGCTGCTGTAGGCCATCCCCGGGGGATGCACCAGAACGCCGGGTTGCTGGACTCCTGCTGCATCCAGCCCGGCTTCAAACAGGAAACTGTTGGCCGTGCTGCCGCGCTCCAATGCGTATTCCAGCTCGAACCGCAGACGCTGAGGGCTCAGTCCGCGCAGGCAGATCAGACTCTGGTCAATTGGCAGGCTGATCACCTGCCGGTCAGCGGATGCCGAGCTGGCCGCGACGGTGGTGACCATCAGTAGTGGTTGCCTGTTTTGCGGTGATGCACGGCGGTTCGCCCGTCGATGTCGGCCACATTGCCTTGCTCCACCAGCGCGTAGATGATCCAATGATCTGGACCTTCCATCCGCTGTTCCACTTGGCAGCTCAGGTAGGCCAGCGCATCCGTGAGCACCGGGCCACCTTCAGCAGCGCCGTGCAGAATGTTTACCCCTTCGAACCGATCGGCGCCGGGGGGGAAGCGCTTGAGGAAATGCTGCATCAGAGGCTTATAGCGGTCTTGCCGCAGCACGTTGATCACAAAGCGATCGCCAACCTGCATCAGCGCTTCAATCGCTCGATCCTTGGCCACGGCAACACTCAGGCCAGGTGGGCGGAAACTCGCCTGGGCGACCCAGCTGGCCACCATCGCGCCACTGCGGCGCGCATCACCTTCGCCCTGGCTCGCTGTCACGATGTACAAACCACCGGTGAGGCGACCCAGCGCCTTGTCGAGGTTGGCGTCAATACTGCGCAGCGCTTCGATCGATTTCTTTCGGGTCAGAATCTGGCCAAGGTCGGTGCCTGATTCCTCGCAGCGTTGGTAATCACCGCCTTGTGGCAGCTGGCGGATGCGCAGCGGTTCAAAGGCAGGTTTCAGGCCTTGGTTACGCAGCTGCTCGGCGACAGCATCGATCGGCTCATCGTTGCCCCCGAAAGCGTCGTAGACCCCCACCAATTGCTTGGGCTGCAGTGCAGCCAGAAGAGTTCCGATCGAGGCCTGCAGTTCACCATCCGGTTCCGCCGGCCAGGTGGGCACCACCACCGCCTTCGCTTCGCCAACCAATGCGGTCAGTTCCTGTGGGTCGGTAGCCCGTAGATCCACCAGCTGAACCTGTGCATCGGCTTTGCCGATGCCGTGGGCGATGGCCTGGCTGAGACGGTCCGAGAAGCCGTACTGGCTGAGATAGCAGACGGCCGCATAGCTGTCGCCCTTGCTGCGTTGGCTGCTCCACTCCCTGTAGTCGTTCAACCAGTGGCTGAGGTGTTGGCGCAGCAGGGGGCCATGACCTACGGCGACGGTGTTGATCTCCGGTAAGGCATCCATGCGCTTCAGCGCTTGCAACACACTGCGGGCATTGGGGCCCATCAGGCAGTCGTAATAGAAGCGGAAGTCCGGTGCGATGGCCCCGGGATCCGTGTCGAACAACTCATCGGAGCAGTAATGCAGTCCGAAGGCATCACAGGTGTAAAGGATGCCGCTGCCGTGATCGAACGAAAAGATCGTGTCGGGCCAGTGCAGGTTCGGGGCACTCAGAAACTCGAAGCGATGCTGCACGTCGCTGTCAGGATTGGTGCCCAGATCCAGCTCGTCGCCGGTTTTCACCGCCCGTGAGTTGAAGGGCCGATGCACCTGGTCCTTGAGGAACTGGATCGCCACCTTCGAACCCACGATCTCGATGTCTGGATTGAGATCGATCAGATCGCCGATCAGTCCTGAGTGATCTGGTTCGGTGTGACTCACGATCAAATGGTCGATCGCTTTTGGATCGATCTGCTCCTTCAGCAGTGGCACCCAGGTGTCGCGGAATTTGGCGTGGCTGGTGTCGATAAGGGCGGTGCGTTCGCCCCGCACCAGGAATGCGTTGTAGGTGGTGCCGTTGCGTAGGCCGAATTCAATGTCGAAACGGCTGCGTTCCCAGTCCAGGGAACGGATGGTGGTGCTGTCTGCCGCGATCGGCTGGCACTGGAGTGAGAGGCGGGGGGTCACAGCAGAGGAGTTCGTGCTGTTCAGGCTTGCCGTGACCATGACCGAATCGAGCGTTGTAACCAACTTTACGGAGATCTTCAGGTCATCGGACCCGGGCTGAGGGCTCCAGCCAGGCGGGGTAACCAGTCCACCAGCCCTGGCACAGCGATGATCAGGGCCAGAACCGCAACCTGCAGACCGACAAACGGCAGGGCGCCTCGATAGATATCTCGCGTGCTCACTTCATCGGGAGCCACGCCGCGCAGATAGAACAGCGCAAAGCCGAAGGGCGGCGTGAGGAAGGAGGTCTGCAGGTTGGCGCCAATGATCACGCCAAACCACACCATCGCTTCGGGCCCCAGCAGCTGGCGTGCTGCAGGCAGCAATAGCGGCACGGCGATGAAAGCGATTTCGAAGAAATCGATGAAGAAGCCCAGCAAGAAGATGATCAGCATGCTGAACACCAGGAAACCCACTCGCCCTCCCGGCAGGTTGAGCAGCAGTTCAGAAATCAGCTGATCGCCGCCCACACCGCGGAACACGAGGCTGAAGGCGGTGGATCCCATCAGGATGGCCATCACCATGGCGGTGGTGCGCATGGTGCTCTCGCAGACATTCGAGAGTTGTTGACGGCTGAAACCGCCATTGAGGCCTGCCAGCACCATGGCGCCGACTGCTCCGATCACGCCCGCTTCAGTGGGAGTTGCAATGCCGAAGAAGATGCTTCCGAGCACCGCCACGATCAGAGCGATCGGTGGCAACACCGACTGCACCAATTGCAGAGGATGACCTGAGCCGGTGAGCTCGGGCTTGAGTTCGGGTGCCAGCTCCGGCTTGAGCGCACTGATCACCAGCACGTAAATGGCGAACACGGCTGACATCAGCAGGCCAGGTAGAAGGGCTCCGATGAAGAGATCGCCCACTGAAATGCCGAGCTGATCACCCAGCACCACCAGAACAATGCTGGGGGGGATGATCTGCCCGAGCGTGCCCGACGCCACAATCACACCTGTGGCAAGGCTTTTGTCGTATCCGGCCCGCAGCATGGCCGGCAAGGAGATCAGCCCCATGGTGGTCACGGTCGCTGCCACCACGCCGGTTGTCGCCGCCAGAAGTGAACCAACAAGAACGACGGCCAATGCCAGGCCGCCGCGCAGGCGTCCCAGCAGCCGGCCCATGGTTTCCAGCAGCCGTTCGGCGATGCCGGAGCTTTCCAGCATCGAACCCATGAACACAAAAGCGGGGATCGCCAACAGGGTGAAGTTGGCCATGATCCCCAGGATTCTTTGGGGCAGGGCGGTAACGAACTGCGGTTCGATTTCTCCGCTGAGCATCCCCAGCAGGGCAAAGATCACCCCAATCCCACCAAGGCAGAAGGCGACGGGAAATCCGCTCAGTAGCGCCACGATCAGCGCCAAAAACATTCCAGGAGCCAACACCGCCGAGGGGTCAAAGCTGATCACCCAGCCCAGGGCTTCGATTTCGATCACAGCGTGGTGCCTCCCTGCTGCTGCTCATCGGCAGCTTGTGTGGCGTCGGGGTTGCTGAGGGCCAGCCGCAGCCGCAGTGCTTCCGCGATTCCCTGCAGCCCTAACAACAGAAACCCAATTGGGATCAGAGATTTCACCCAGGTGCGTGGCAGCCCGCCTGGATCGGGCGACATCTCGGCAATGCTCCAGGAGCGCAGCGCTGGTGCAATGGAGATCACCATTACTCCGAAGGCGAAGGGCAGCAACAGCAGCAGGATGCTGTTGAGCTCCTGACGATTGCGGCGGCGTGGTGACCAGCGGCTCTGCAGCACATCCACACGCACGTGGCCCTGTTTCTGCAGGGTCCAGCCGAGACCGAGCAGAAAGATCAGATCGAAGAGATACCACTGGGCCTCGATCAGCCCGTTGGAGCTGAGATTGATCCCAATGGCAGAGCCCAAATAGCGGCCCACAACGTTCCAGATTCCGATGGCCAGCATCAGCAGTACGGACCAGCGCGCCAGCCAGGCGGCTGCAGCGTTGAGGCGATCGAATAGGCGCACCATTCCGGAGAGAGGTTCGCTCATCCTTCACCTCCCTCGGCGCTGGTGTTGAACTTCGCCAGCGGCAGCTCGTTGATGCGATTCCAGTTCAGCGTTTCTTTCTGGAACAGCCGCCAGCGTTCCAGTAAATCTCGGAAGCTGGCATCGTCAGCGGCCAGATCTGCAAACAACACGCTGGTGGCTTCCTTCGCCGCTTTGAGAATGTCGTTGCTATACGCCTCAAGTTTGATTCCCTGCCGCCGCAGTCTCAGCAACGCCTCGCTGTTGCGTTGTTCGTACTTGCTGAGCATGCCCAGATTCGCCTGGTAACAGGCTGTGCTGAACATGGCCTGATACTCCACCGGCAGTTTGTCCCAGGCACTGCGGTTGACCAGCGCAGTCAGGCTCGGTCCGGGCTCCCACCAGCCTGGGTAGTAGTAGTACTTCGCTGCTTTTGGGAGGCCGAGTTTTTCGTCGTCGTAGGGGCCTGTGAACTCTGCAGCGTCGATCGCTCCCCGCTCCAGTGCCAGATAGATCTCGCCGCCTGGCAAGACCTGAACATTCACCCCCAGGCTGGCCATCACCTTGCCTCCCAGTCCTGGGATGCGCATCTTCAGACCCTTGAGAGACGCCAGATTGTCGACAGGTCGCTTGAACCAGCCGCCCAGTTGACCGCCCGTATTTCCTGCAGGGAAGCTTTTGGCTCCGAAATCGGCGAACAAGGCGTCCATCGCTTCATTGCCGCCTCCCTGATAGAGCCAGGCATTCTGTTGCTGGGCCGTGAGCCCGAATGGCACGGCCGTGCCGAAGGCGAACGCTGGATTCTTGCCCACGTAGTAGTAGCTGGCCGTATGGCCGCATTCCACGGAGCCGGCTTGCACGGCATCCAGTACTTCGAGCCCTGGGACGATTTCACCAGCGGCAAACGGTTCGATCGTGAACCCTCCGCCACTCATCGCCTTCACCTGTTCGCAGATGGTTTCGGCACCTCCGTAGATGGTGTCGAGTGAGACCGGCCAGCTTGTCGCCATCCGCCAGCGCACCTGGGGAAGGCCGCTGCTGCCACCGTTTTCAGCACGACGAATCGTGCAGGCGCTCAGTGCTCCGGCTCCGGCTGCAGCGGCGAGCGCTTGCCTACTGGTCCGGAGCAGCTGCCGACGTTGCATCACGTGCTCCTGGTTTGGTCGCTTAGTAGACGACGCTGTCTGGGCAAGATTATCGATCGGTCTTCGTTTGACCCTGGTTTCGCAATCAAAAAAAGCCCCCTGCGTTGGCAGAGGGCTGAACCGTTCTCTTTTGGTTGAGGCTCAATGCTCTGTAATCAGCTGTCCACTTTCACCGACACGGTGGTGCGGTTGTCGGTTTTGGGCGCCTCAACTACGAGGATGCCGTCGCGGTAGCTGGCCCGAAGACCATCGCGGTCGAGGGAATGGGCGAAGCGAAAGCTGCGGCTCCAGTTGCCGTAGCGAAACTCGCTGAGCAAGGTGTTGTTGGTCGATGCCTCGGCCTCATCGGCTGCATTGGCCTGAGGGTTCAAACGCTCAGCGCTGACACTGAGACTGCGGTCGCTGGCTTTGACGTCGATGCTGTCGTGAGCCACGCCGGGGAGTTCCAGGCGAATGGAGTAGTGATTTTCGGTTTCGTGAATTTCGGCGGCTGGTACACGTTCGACCTGTGAAAGCTGCTGGTCGAGACGCTCGAACAGATCAAACGGTGACTGACGAAGGGTGATCATGGGTAACTCCTGAAGAGTGATGTTGATGGGGTGTTGACATCACCCACAACGCCAATATGTGCGGGCTGATTGACTCTGAGCAGGGGGACAACCGCCCTATTCTGTTCGGTCTAGACTACTGGATTCGGTTGTTACGACTGCTCTTTCGCGACAACCGAACATTGGCGCATGTCGCTCACAGCCAGGACCAGCTTGAGAACGCTGCCGCCTGCCCGCAATTGCGGCCTTTGTCGTCCCAGAGGGTCCAGATTCTTGCGTTGTTGATCATGAATCGTTGACCGGTTCGTGACACCCGCACGCCGCTATAGCCCTCGAAAGCATCTTGGTTCTGCGCGCGTTGCAGGGCGAAAGCGCGTTGCGCACGCGCTGCTACCTCCGCCGTGTAGCGGGAGGGCATGCCGATCATCTCTTGCCAAGACCGCTCCCACAGGCGCAGAGCGGTGGCATTGGCATAAATCAGGCGGGGATCATGTCTGTTGTCGTGGGCGAGAACGGCCATCTCGTTGCTGAACAGGTCCTTGGCCGGGTCTCCACAGTCCAAGTCAAGCAGCGGTCGCTTGAATGCCCGTTTGTGAGACAGGATCAGTCTGGAGATCAGGGACTGCGATTCCTGCGTCTGCCAGGGCTCTGATTCAGCCACCGGCGGCCATGGCTTCCAGCATGGCCCGCTGTGCCAGGGCCTGACCCTGATCACGTAGGTGCTGCAGAAAGCGAGGTCTGGATTCGGGGAAGCGTGGCTCCTCAGCCAGGGGAAGATCGCCTGCCGCATCAAGGCCTGTATCTCCTTCCATCGCGGGGGTGATCACCACCAGATCACCGTCAAGGTTGGCCTCATAACGCCACCAGAGCGTGGGGTCCAGCACTGCTGGATGCGGCGGCGTGATGGTGTCGTCCGAGTTGGACTCGCCGCCATGCGCGGATGGCATTGATTTGCTTTCAGCTTTGGCCTGATCGGCCCTGGCCTGCAGGGCCTTGAGTCGGTGTTCTGCCAGGTTTTCCAGCAGCTTCGTGCGCGTGCGCCCCCTCAGCTGAAACAGCACGAAGGGGTCTTCACTGAAGCGTTCTCCCATCAGGAAGTACACCGCACTGATGTGCTTGCAGGGATTGGCTTTATCCGGACAGCTGCATTCACTGCGCACCTCCTGGAGCTTGAAGGGGAAGAGCCGGCGGCCACTGGCCGCAAAGGCTCGTTCGATGTCCGCAGGCATGATTCCGGCCAGGAGCTGTGCCGACCAGCGGGCCTTTTGCGTTAAGGCTTCCAGCACGAAGCCCCAGTCCTCATCGCTCAGCACATCCAGCCAGAGCTTCACTTTGTATGGGTCTTCATCGGTTCCCTGAACACGGGCATGCACTCGTCGCCCTTCAAAGCGAATCGATGTCACGTGTCCTTCACGGGCGTAGGTCCAGGCCCGTTCGAGGCGTTTTTTGAAGCGGTAGGAGTTGATCAGCTCCATCCACTGTTCAACCCACCAGGGTTGCTGCCCAAGTCCCTCGTCACTCAGTGAGGTGTTGATGCCGCTGCTGTTGGGGGTGATGGTCATCGCGTCAGGAGGGATTGTCTTCCAGGCTCACCAGCTCCTTGAGCTGGCCCATTTCGAGTCCTCCGAGCCATTCCTCGCCGGAGCCCACGATGTCTTCCGCCAGTCTGGACTTCTCGCGGATCATCCGGTCAATCTTTTCTTCCACCGAGCCGCTGGTGATGAACTTGTGCACCATCACGCGGTTGGTTTGTCCGATGCGATAAGCCCTGTCTGTGGCTTGGTTTTCCACCGCTGGGTTCCACCATCGATCGATGTGGAACACATGGCTGGCACGGGTGAGATTCAGGCCCACGCCACCGGCCTTGAGTGAGAGCAGGAACAGTTGTGGTCCGCGGGGATCTTCCTGAAAACGATCCACCATGGCCTGCCGCTCTGTCTTGCTGGTGCTGCCGCTGAGGAAGGGCACCTCGCTGCGCCAGCGGCGTTGCAAATACTCCCTCAGCAACGTTCCCCATTCCGCGAATTGGGTGAAGAGCAGAGCGCGGTCGCCGGCCTCGACCACTTCTTCGAGGATTTCTTCGAGACGTTGCAGCTTCGCGGAACGTTGCAGGAAATCCTCGCTTGCGTCCTTCTCCTTCAGCGCAAGGGCGGGATGGTTGCAGATCTGTTTCAGGCGGGTCAGCAGTCCCAACACCTGTCCGTGGCGTTTGCCCCGCGGAGCACGGGCAATGGCATCGAGGGTGTCCTCGACGGTTTTGGCATAGAGCGATTTTTGTTCCTTGCTCAGTCCGACCCATTCGCTCAGTTCCACCTTCTCCGGCAGATCAGAAATGATCGCCTTGTCGGTCTTCAAGCGCCTGAGGATGAAGGGTCCCACCCGCGACTTGAGGTCACGCAGTGACGACATGTCGCCATAGCGCTCGATCGGCATGCGATAGCGCTGGCGGAAGAATTCCTCCTCACCCAGAACCCTGGGGTTGAGGAAATCCATCAGGGCCCACAACTCACTCACTCTGTTCTCCACCGGCGTACCGGTGAGGGCGATGCGAAAGCGCGTGCCCTTGCGGGTGCGGGCCAGATCGCGCGTGGCCTGGCTCTGTTTGGCCGAGGGGTTCTTGATGGCCTGAGCCTCATCGATCACCGTTCCCTGCCAGTCGAAGCTTTCCAGCAGTTCAATGTCCCGCTGCACCAGTCCGTAACTGGTGAGAACCAGGTCGACATCTTTGAGAGTCTTTTTGAGAGCAGCCAGAGTTGTGGGCCGTTTGGGGCCGTAGTGCTCATGCACGTTGAGCTCAGGCGTGAAGGCTGCGGCCTCCCGTTTCCAGTTGGTCAGCACCGATGTCGGGGCCACCAGCAGTACGGGCTTCTTCAGTTCCTGTTCCACCTTGAGGTGTTGCAGGAAAGCCAGCAGTTGGATCGTTTTGCCAAGGCCCATGTCATCGGCAAGGCAGGCCCCCTGGTCGAAACGGTGCAGGAAGGCGAGCCAGCCCAGCCCACGCTCCTGATACGGCCGCAATTGTCCACAGAACCCTTCGGGTGCGGGCAGTGGATCCGGTGATTTCTGCTGGTGGTACTGCTCAAGGACCCCCTGAAGCCGGGGGCCGGCATCGAAGGCATGTACGGGCAGCCGCATCAGCGTGTCGCCCTCGGTGGCGGTCAGTCGCAGGGCATCGTCCAGGCTGAGCTCAGGATTGGCGCCACAGAAGCGTTCAGCGTTCTTGAGGTCATTGGGCCGGAGTTCGATCCAGGCTCCCTTGTGACGCACGAGTGGGCTGCGTTTTCCACTCAGGCGTTCCAGTTCGCGCAGGGTGAGTGTGACGCCGCCGATCATCAACTCCCAGCTCCAGTCGAGGCTCTCGCCCAGGGTGAAGCCGCGGGACCGCTCGGGCAGTTCCGCTTTGATAGCCAGTCCCAGGCGGCTGGCCAGCCCGCCGGAAAGGCTCGGCGGCAGATCGACGCCCACACCCACATCGCGCAATTGGCGTGCGGCCGTGCGCACCAGCACGAAGGCTTCGGCAGGGGTCAGCTGCATCGCTTCCGGTGTGGCGCTTTCGAGGCCCCGCTCGATCGGTGCGAACACCGTCAAGGCTCGGCCCATGCCTTCCAGCAGCACTTCGCTTGGATGTTCCACGGGAATCTCTCCCAGCTGAAGACCTTTGGGGCCTGCAGCCCATGCGGCACTGGCCGGCAGCTTCAGGGTGGGGTCCGATTCCGCCTGCAGGAAGAAGCGCAGGGGCCAGAGTTCTTCACCTTCAGAAGGTGTGGCCAGCTCGAGGCAGGCCCGTGCCGCAGCAACATTGCCGGCCACGCCCTCTCGCCAGTGGTGGCTGGCGGTGGCTAAACGCTCGGCCTCCTCATCATTGAGGTTGATCACGCCGGTCTCGGAGCTGAGAGCCTCTTCCCAGGCGCAGAGCAGTGGGTCCAGGCCTTCTTGATCAGGGCTGAAGCCTTTGCGCAGCTGCGCATCCAGCAGGTCTTCCAGCAGGGTGGCCACGCGCAGCCGGCCGCTGCGGGGTCGACAACAGGCCACGGGATTGGCGGCTCGCATCGCCTCCGGTCGCAACCGGGTCATGCGGTTGCTGCGTCGCCCGGTCGGTTCGCGCCAGGGCAGGGCACAGGTGGCAACCAGGGGGAGTCCTGCCGCCAGATCCTCCAGCCGGCGTCGGTCTTCCTCCCGATTGAGCAGTGGCACCCAGCGGGCTCTGTGCGGGTAGCCCTCGCCTTTGCTCAGCTCCACCTGGGGCAGCCAGCGGCCCCGTGCCACCAGGCTCAGGGCCCAGCGCTGCATGTGGCTCCACCAGCGCAGCTCATCGGCCAGATCCGGATGACGACCGGAAAGCGGCAGTTTGGCCAGCCACTCGGTGGCAGCCATCGGTTCGATGGCCAGGCCCTGCACCTGCCAGGGCCACCATTCGGTGGTCTTTGGAATCGGTTCACCGGCCTGCAGTGGCAGACCGCACCACGGTGGGTCGTCCTCGGAGGCTGTCTCTGCGGCTGCTGAGCGCTTGCGTTTCGCTTTGACACTGCGACTGGGCAGGGTCAGGCAGGCCGTTGCGTCAATGATTCCGTCTGGGAGTAGGTCACGATCCGTGAGCAAGGTCCGAAGTTCCTCAGGGCTGAGGGTGAAGGGATGAATGGCGGGGGTGGCGCCCGGTCCCATCGGCTCGGCCACACGCCAGGTGTCAGCCCACACGAGCAGAGCAGCTCGACCGGAGCTGCTGGGAGTACGAATGGCCGGAAGCCAGGTGGCGTGCAGCAGGCTCATGGCCGCGACGCAGACAACATGCGTTGGGTTCCGTGTAGCAGGAGCGAACTGCCGATCAGCGGCAGCCACCCCATCACGAGATCCTTCACTAATGATGCCAGGGAATCAGCATCTGCCCAAGGGGAGGGCAGGCACATTCCCAAACTGCGGATCCCGCAGACGGCTCCGACGAGCCCAGCCTGCAGGTGAGAGTCCTCCGGATCCACACGAACAAGATGGAAGGCCAGCAGTCCGTAGAACAGTCCGCAACCGGTGGATCGCACCGCCTTATCAACACCGAAGGGCAGGCTGAGCAGCCCTGCCGCTAGTCCTGCGATCAGGGCCCAGCCCAGGGAGCGCAGTCTCAACGCTGCGCGACTCTGCTCGTCGGTGCTATCGGCCAACGTCGGTGGCAGCTCAAAGGCGATCATGGCTGGAGGACCTGCTGTTCAAGCCCGAACCCGCCATGGCTGTTGCACGATCGTCGCGAAACGAGGCAGCTGGTCCCCGCACTGGTGCGGAGATCCGGGAAGCGTTCCTCGCTTTTTATGAGCAGCGTGGTCACAGGCGGATGCCCAGTGCCTCTCTCGTGCCTGAGGACCCCACGGTTCTGCTCACGATCGCCGGAATGTTGCCGTTCAAGCCGATTTTTCTCGGTCAGCAGCAACGGCCTGCCCCCTGTGCGACCAGCAGCCAGAAGTGCATTCGCACCAACGACATCGAGAACGTGGGTCGTACTGCCCGGCACCACACCTTCTTCGAGATGCTGGGCAACTTCTCTTTTGGGGATTACTTCAAGCAGCAAGCGATTGAGTGGGCCTGGGAGCTGAGCACGGTCGTCTACGGCTTGGATCCCAAAAATTTGGTGGTGAGCGTCTTCCGGGAAGACGATGAAGCTGAGCAGATCTGGCGTGATGTTGTCGGCGTCAATCCGAAGCGCATCATCCGCATGGATGAAGCCGATAACTTCTGGGCTTCAGGCCCAACAGGACCCTGTGGTCCTTGCTCGGAGATTTATTACGACTTCAAGCCCGAACTCGGTGATGAAGGAATCGATCTCGAAGATGACGATCGTTTCATCGAGTTTTACAACTTGGTGTTCATGCAGTCGAATCGCGATGCGGAGGGCACGCTCACACCGCTGGCGAATCGCAACATCGACACGGGGATGGGTCTGGAGCGCATGGCTCAGATCCTGCAGAAGGTTCCCAATAACTATGAAACCGATCTGATTTTTCCGCTGATTGAAGCGGCAGCTGATCTTGCTGGTGTCGATTACCACCAGCTCGACGACAAGGGCAAAACCTCGCTCAAGGTGATTGGTGATCACAGTCGCGCCGTGACGCAGTTGATCAGTGATGGCGTCACGGCCAGTAATCTGGGCCGCGGCTACATCCTGCGCCGCTTGCTGCGTCGGGTGGTGCGGCATGGACGTCTTCTGGGCATCGACAAGCCTTTTCTCAAGGCCATGGGTGAGGCGGCTATTGCGCTGATGCAGGCGGTGCATCCTCAGTTGTTGGAGCGCAAGCAGGTGATCCTGGCGGAGCTGCAACGCGAGGAAGCCAGGTTCCTGGAGACCCTGGAACGGGGAGAGAAACTGCTGGCGGATGTGCTGGCGGCCCAGCCGAAACAGATCAGCGGTGTGCAGGCTTTTGAGCTGTATGACACCTATGGATTCCCGCTCGAGCTCACGCAGGAAATTGCTGAAGAGCACGGTCTAGCCGTTGATCTGGCGGGATTTGAACTGGCGATGGAGCAACAGCGTCAGCGCGCCAAAGCCGCTGCCGTGAGCATTGACCTCACGCTGCAGGAAGCCATTGATCAGGTGGCTTCAGGGATTGATGGAACCGATTTTCGTGGTTATGAGCAGCTCGAGCAGAGCAGCAGTGTGCAGGCTGTTGTAGTGAATGGTGACCCCGCTCAACAAGCTGTTGCCGGTGATGTTGTGCAGGTGGTACTGGACACCACTCCCTTCTATGGCGAGGGGGGCGGCCAGGTGGGTGATCGCGGCACCCTGGCGGGCGAAGGTCATGACGGCGATGGCCTGATTGTCAGCGTGGAATCAGTGAGCCGGAACCGCAGCGTGTTTGTGCACAGCGGCCGGGTTGAGCGCGGAACACTTGCCGTCGGCGATGTGGTGCAGGGTCGTGTCGACCGGACTTGCCGTCGCCGTGCCCAGGCGAATCACACCGCGACGCATCTGTTGCAGTCGGCCTTGAAACAGGTGGTGGATCCAGGCATTGGCCAGGCCGGATCGCTGGTGAACTTCGATCGTTTGCGTTTCGACTTTCATTGCCCGCGGGCCGTGAGCTCCGAAGAGCTGGAGCGCATCGAGGTTCTGATCAACAGCTGGATCGCCGATGCCCATGAGCTCCAGGTGCAGGAGATGGCGATCGACAAGGCCAAGGCTGCTGGCGCTGTGGCCATGTTCGGTGAGAAATACGCCGATGTGGTGCGCGTTGTCGATGTGCCTGGCGTGTCGATGGAACTCTGCGGTGGCACCCACGTGGCCAACACCGCTGAGATCGGTCTGTTCAAGATTGTCAGTGAAAGTGGTGTGGCAGCGGGCATCCGTCGCATCGAAGCTGTGGCGGGGCCAGCTGTGCTCGCCTACCTCAACGAACGCGATGTTGTGGTGAAGCAGTTGGGAGAGCGATTTAAAGCCCAGCCTGGCGAGATCGTGGACAGGGTGAGCGCTCTTCAGGACGAGCTGAAGACCACGAGCAAGGCGCTGCAGGCTGTGCAGGCGGAGTTGGCGGTTGCCAAATCAACCGCCTTGGCCTCTAAGGCGATTGCTGTTGGCGACTTTCAGCTGCTGGTTGAGCGTCTTGATGGTGTGGATGGCAGCGGTCTGCAAGGTGCTGCTCAGAACTTGAGCGATCAACTGGGTGAGGGTGCAGCAGTGGTGATTGGTGGCCTGCCGGACCCTGCCGATCAGGGGAAGGTGATTCTGGTGGCAGCCTTCGGCAAAGCTGTGATCGCCAACGGACAGCAAGCGGGCAAGTTCATCGGCGGGATCGCCAAGCGCTGTGGTGGCGGTGGTGGTGGCCGCCCGAATCTGGCTCAGGCCGGAGGTCGTGATGGTGCTGCTCTCGATGGAGCCTTGGACGCTGCAAGGCAGGAGTTGGGGGCAACTCTTCAATCAGACGTTCGGGGTTGAGATTGCTGACTTAGGACAGTATGTCGCAAATAGTTTTTATCTGTCTTGTGACTTTATGGTCAGTGGGTGATTTTGATTGGGTTATTTCTCTTGATGGGTTGCGCTCATGACGCCGCGCCATAGCGCGCTATCAAGATCAACCATTCGCCGTTCTTTTGTGGCCAGATTAATAGGGACATGGGTGAAGAAATTGTTCCAGTAACCAATGACAAGATTCGTTTTCCCGCTCATTCCTGCATGGACGGCATATTCGGCAAGTAGCTGGCAAAAAACAGCATCTGAAGCATTGGCTGCAACGCTTCGGATGTGGTAACTCGGGTCAAGATACTTGATGTTGATAGTCATATTGTTTTGCTTGAAGTGAGCTGTCAGCTCTTCTTTGAGCAATTCTCCGATGTCCTCTTTAAGGATGTTTCCGGAAGCATCAATCTTGCTCTCGTTGCTAGCAAAGAGTTCTTGTCCTGCTCCTTCTGCAACGACAATCACGGCATGGTTTTTTTGTTCAATCCTCCGTTGAATGGCAGTGCAGATACCGTTCGGCCCGCCTATATGAAAAGGGGTTTCTGGGATTAGGCAGAAATCAACCACAGAGTTTGCGAGAGATGCCGTGGCAGTGATGAAGCCAGAGTCTCGTCCCATTAACTTGACGATGCCGATGCCGTTTTCAGCCCCTTCTGCTTCGTGTTGGGCTGATGTGATGATTTCCGAGGCTGTTTGTACTGAGGTCTCAAAGCCGAAGGTTTTCTCGACAAAGCCGAGATCATTGTCAATGGTCTTTGGGACTCCGACAATGCTGATGTTTGCTTTGCGACCGATTGCTGCTTCCGCGATCGCCTGTGCACCCTTTAAGGTTCCATCGCCTCCAATGCAAAAGAGAAGGTTGATTCCTCTTGCTTGGAGCATGTCCACCATCTCCTCTGGATCCTGACTGCCTCTGGACGATCCAAGTATGGTTCCGCCCTGTTTATGGATCTGATCGACGATCAGAGAATTGAGTTGAATTGGTGGATGAGTTGATGCCTGCGTCAGTCCTTTATATCCATAGCGGATACCAAGAATATTTTTAACTCCGTAATCCTGCTCGAGAATATTGACCAACCCTTTAATGACATTATTCAGCCCTGGGCAAAGGCCTCCGCATGTGATGATGGCGGCCTGGGTTGATTCTGGATTGTGAAAAATTTTTCGACGGGCGCCTGCTTTTTCAAAAGAGGGTAATTCTGCGCATATTTCCAGTTGATGCTTCAGATTTTTGAGTTGGCTCGAAAATATAATGCGCTCTATATCTTCTACGAAAACCGCATTTCTACTAGGATTTGAGTATTGACTTTTGCCAAGCTGTTCAATTCCAAAGTCGAATGCAGACGGGTCATTCAGAACGTTTTCGTATGCCATGAGTTCTCAAATGCTGCTTGCTCCCAATCTGGCAATTGCTCCTCGTCTCAGCAACGCGTAAAGGATCTTTTTTTGCCTTTTGATTGATTAGTGGCGCTGCCAGACCTTTTCTGTCAGCCTTGGATAAATGTGGGTTACATGTGTTGAGGCAATCGGTTCGTGTGCAGGCCGCCACAGGTTTCTTGATGGGGACAGCTTTGTTGTGTCTGCCAGCACAGGCGGCTCAGCCACGCATCGTCGAGGTTCCCAATGGCCCTGCCTTTGTCAAATTTTCCGGTAAGACAGAGGTAGATGCACGCTCTGGTCAGTTGTTGCGTACTGATGCGTTACTGCGCACCACAAAGCCAGGGCGCATGCAAGTGATGCTTGGCACCGGCCGCCAATTCAGGATGGGAGGTGATGCGCAGCTACGTCTTGGTTCTTCCAGTGTCGAATTATTGAAGGGATCGATCATCGGTTGGATCAATCCAGGCACCCAGACCCGTCATCCGTTCACCATTAAGACTCGTCTGGCTACGGCCTCCATCCAAGGCACCACGGTGTTTATTGAGTTCACCGACAGTCAGTTCAAGATTTTCAGCTGGGAAGGCAAGGTCTTGGTGACGACCAGGAGTGGTCAGCGTTTCACTTTGAACAGTGGTCAACAGCTGTTGTTAGATCTGAAACGCGTTGAACCTGATGATCGTGTTCAACAAGATGATCCGCTTGCTGTCTCGTGGGCGACACCCGTGGTGATTGCGGAACAGGAGGTTGAACGTCGACTCCAGAAGAGCCGTTTGATTAACGGGTTCTCAATACCTCTGGACACGCTCCCTGAAATTGAGCGAGAACTGGGAGTTATGGCTCCATCCCCTTGACAGGATTGATGCGTCAGCGCCTGATTCCTATCGTTTGGCGCACATCCTTGCTGATGCCTCTGGTGCTTGTGCCATGGCTGGCGCGCTTGGATGCTGTAAGTCGGCAGCTGCTCTTTCAGTGGCGTGGCTCGATTCCCGTTTCTGATGACGTCGTGTTGTTGGGGATTGATGAGGCCTCCCTGGATCCACAGTGGACCGAGTTCGGTCCTTGGCCCTGGCCGCGAGAGAAGCAGGCTGCGTTGGCACGACAGGTTTTGCGGCAGGGTGCCCGTCGTGTTGTGTTCAACATCGTTCATGCGGGCCCAAGTGGTCATGGCCCTGAGGATGACATTGCTTTTCAAGATGTTCTAAAGCCATGGCAAGACAAAGTCCTGCTCAGTTCAGCCCTTGTTCGACAGCAACTGGACGATTCCGAACAGATTCAATTGCGTCGTCCCTGGGATATCAACCACCAGGCGGGTCTGTCTGTTTTTTCCATGGATGACTTTGGTGTTGTGCAATCTGTTCCTGGCCTAGGGAGACTCCAGTCCATGTTGGAACCGTTCCCCAGGCCACATCCCCTACCACTGGCACATTTGGCAGCAGAAGTAACCCCATCATCCGGTGATGACGGGATTGATTTCCTGGGGCCGAGCGGATCGATTCCGGTGATTCCCGCCTGGGCTGTGGGCACGCTTCCGGAGGACACCTGGCGGAACAAGATCGTCATCATTGGTTCTACGGCTCCCTCTCTTGGTGATCAGCTCGAGACACCGTTTGGACAGCAGAGCGGTTCTGAGGTGTTGCTTTCAGCTGTCTCCGGCTTGCGCAGCGGACGAGGCTTCCGCAGTCCGGAAGCTATTCCGCTGGCTGCGCTTGTCGTCATCTGGTTGCTGTTGTGTAATTGGCGGATTGCTGGGCCATCGACGGCGCTTGGTACGGCGATCGTCTCCACTGCTCTTGGGGCGTTGACGATCGGACTGACCGTCGTCTCCTGGTGCTACGGCATTTGGTTGCCTGCAGCTGCCTTGACGTTGATGCCTTTCGTCGCCGGAGGTCTTCGTAGTGGGGATTTGTTTCAGCAGGAGAGCGCACAGCGTCGATTTCTGCACTCCGTTTTGTCTAGAAGGGTCTCGCCGAATCTCATGCGCGACATGCTGCGTTCGGGTCAGGAGAGTTGGATGTGCCTGGGGGGTCGACGTGAGCGATGCGTGGTGCTTTTTACTGATCTGGTCGGATTCACTGCCCGCAGCAATGTGATGGATGCTGAGAGTTTATTTGGTTTGTTGAATCGATATTTTCAGGCGATTGCAGCACCTGTACTGCTCGAACAGGGGCTGTTGGACAAATTCATTGGGGATGCTGTCATGGCGGAATTTGGTGTTCCCGTTCACCGTGGCGATCGGGTCGAGGCGCTGGCGGCCGTGCGCACTGCTCTCGCGATGCAGGCGAACCTGGAGGAGTTGAACAGAGAGCTGGAGAAGGAGGGGCTAGAACCTTTGCATCAGGGTATTGGCATCCATTGCGGTGAAGTAATTGCCGGCAATCTTGGCTCGAGCGATCGACTGGAATACACCGTGATTGGGGCGACAGTGAACTTGGCCAGTCGACTTGAATCCCTGACACGTCAGTTTCCGGATTACCCGATTTTAATGAGTAGTGATGTTCGAGATCAAATCCTAGACGATGTGGTTGTTGAAGATTTGGGGGCACATCTTGTTAAGGGTTGGCCAGAACCGATCAAGGTTTTTGGTCTGGTATCTCTTCGCTCTTCTCATGATCGGGTTAATTGATTTGCTTGATTTCATCCTGCATCGATGACTTTCTTTTGTCCTTTGAGGTAGGCTTCCAAAATACGATTTGGAAGGAGTTCGCGATTTTCTTTGGCGGAGAGAAGGTAGTCGAGAATGGCTTCGCCGCTTTGAGGGTTGGTCGCAAAAGGGATCTGGTAGACATCACAGAGACGTCCAAGAGCTTCGATATCGGCGTGGTGTGGGTGAGAAGAGAGTGGATCTCTGAAAAAAATTACGCCGCTGATGTTTTGCGTGGAAATCAATGTTCCCACTGCTTGGTCTCCGCCAAGGGGGCCTGATGCGACTTTGCGGCTGAGGCACATGCCTGTTTTTTTGTACAACATACTGCCGGTTGTGCCTGTTGCGATGAGGGAAAACTTGTCCAGTTTCTCAGTGTGAATGCTGCAAAATTCCATTAGGCTTTCTTTCATATTGTTGTGAGCGATAAGCGCTAAGTATTTGCGCTTGTTGATGTATGTTTCTGCTGCGTTCTGCTGAGCGCGAGCGCGTTCAACGGCCTTGAAAAGTTCCCTGAATTGAAGCGCGAGCCTTTGATTGGTCTTCAAAAAATTTTGGAAATTGTGAATGGTGAACAGGCCCACTGTTGTTTGCTCCATGGCTTGAACATCTGCCACGCGTGTTGCTTCATCCGAGAAGAGGCTTTCGCCTAGAAAATCACCTGTCGTAAGGAGTGCAATTTGTCTCTCGTCTTCAAGAATCTGAACCCGGCCATTCACAAGAAATGCCATGCAGTCGGCAGGCTCTCCTTTGTGCATCAAGATGCTGTCCTTGTCGAACGTTTCGATCGACATGTGTTGGGCAATCAGTTCAATGTCTTCAGCGCTGAACGAATGCTTCAGATTTCCCTCATTTTGCAGGGTTTCGATCAGGACGTTGCGATCCATAAGGGCTCTGCTCTTTGACTGACCTTAAGGGTGTTGGTCTCGAAGGGCTGTGTGGTTGTTCTATAAATTTGCCCTGTGTTTCTTTTCACAGGATGTTGATCAACATGAATTCCTTCCTCTGAGTGCTTCGACTGCCAGATCGTGTTGAATTGCCAGGCCTGCAATAGCTTCCAACAAGTGATAGTAAGCAGTCCGACGGGTCCTCCACTACGCATAATTAGACGTTTAGAACACGATTGGCGAAGAACCTCACTGCTTATATGGCCTTGATGGACGTCCATGGCTCATTCGATCTCGGCTGATTTCTGTGATGGCTGTGAATCATTGAGAAGGAGTTCGCGCCTGACGCGGAATTCAGCGGAGAGGGGGTCGCTCTCTCAAGGTTTTTCCGGTGTTTCTGCCAGTCGCCTCAACCGCCGGGCTGCGTTGGATAGTGCTGGATCAGAGCAGTGCTCCAGTTCGCTGCAGCACCGGTTCAGTGCGGAAGAATGCTCTTGATCCAAAGCCCCAAGGGCTTCAAGGATCAAAGCCAGATGGCGGTTGGTTTGGCGGCAGCGGTTGCTGCTTAGAGCCAGCAGTTCCATTACCAGGTCGCTGTCGTAGATGGAAGCTTTAAGTAGATCATCCGCCTTAACCACAAGGATCTCGGCCGGTCCACGACTCACTATGACGCTTGCGCTGTGGTGTTGATCACCGATCAACGCCATTTCTCCTACCAGTTCATCCGGTCTGATTTGGGCGATCACTTGAGGCGTGCCACCTGGTTCACAGCGCTCAACTTTCAATTCCCCTGTTTGCACAATCAGCACCCTTACGGCTGGTGTGTCCTGTTGGATCAGCACGTCACCCACAGCTGCTGTGAGCGTTTGATGGCTGATTGTGGAGAGATGGGTGCTCAGCAACATCCGCAGACGATTGCGAATCTGGCTGAGCTGTTGGTTCTCGCTCTTCATGCATGGCCGGTAGCCGCTGCATGCATGCTGGCTGTACCTGCCAGGTCAGGCATCTCTACTCTCCTTAGCGTCATGTTTCGATGTTGCTCAATGGCCAGCCCCTTTGTGGAGGATCTGATCCTGCTGGTGTTGGCGGCTCTGGATGGGGGCTGGGACCTGGTTGGGGGTTGCGCAGCGACGCCCTGAGTTGAGTCGTTCAGCTTCGGCGCAGCTGCTGCAGCCTCTGCAGCTGTCTGCTGGCCTTGGCAATGCAGAAGTGGACCCCTCCCAGCTTTGTTGTGACCTGTTCGATTCTCTCCTGGGAATCGTCATGTACGGCTTCGATTCCGCTTAGCAGCATGGCGATGACCTGATTGCCGCGACGGCAGCGCTCACTCACCAGTGACAGCATTTCTACGACAAGATCACTGTCAAACAACATGGCCTGGAGCAGATCCTGCCCTTGAATGGCCAGAAGTTCTGCGGCTCCCCCCACAACTCGGAAGTCGGCGTAGTGCTTGCCATTGGCGAAGAAGCCAACTTCACCAAGCAATTCCACGGCCTCTACTTCGGCCAGCGTGTGGATCTCAGTGCCGTTGTGGATGTCGACTGCGATACGACCATGGGTTAGCAACAATAAAGTCTCCACCGAGTCGCCCTGGTGAAACAGAATGTCTCCTTCGGCTGCGACGATCTGCTCAGGATTGAGCTCCTGCTGGTGTGTGACCAGCAGGAGTTTCAGTCGTTCTCGGAAAGCCTGCAACTGAGGTTCATCTCCCCACATGGCTTCACGGCTGCTCTTTCCGTAATAACCCTATTCGTTCAATAACGTTCGCGCGCACGCAAGGATCAGCTAGGGGTTGCTTCAGGAAGCCTTAGCTCACTACGCCACTCGTTCAGGGGGCGATCCCAGCCCTCTTCCAGTTTGCGTGCGATTACAAGCTCAGCATCGAGTCCCATCTGGAAGCCCTTCGCTAGTGCGCGCAGCATTGGAGCCAGAGGCTCATCGTTTTGAAGTGCCGTGAGCATGCCTCCGAAGATCAGCATCACGGCCAGTGGTGATCGGTTCTGGGCAAGGTTGAATCCCTGCAGGCCCAGTTCACTCACGCCATCGATTCCAAATCCGGTCAGTACATGAGTGATGTCATGGGTTTCCTTCAGACGGTGCACGATGTAATCGCGCTGATCGTTGATCGGAGAAGGGTCGATCAGTGTGTCGGGAGTGATTCCCTGGCTGATGAGCTGATCGGCGTAGCAGCGTCCGAGCGTCCCCTCGGGAAGTGTTTGGAGTGCCGACAAGTCAATTGGCTGTGGACGCCAACCAGCGTTCACCAGTTGGGCAAAGGTGGGGTTGTCCAGCAGATGGCGAATCATCTGTTCGGCAAGCGGGCTGTCCTTCAAGCTGGCGCCCACGGCGAGGACGCTGTCGAGAGAGCCAGGGTTTTTCAGAAAGGCCGCCAGGCTGGCTAGCAGCTTCAGGCTCTGTAGACGTTCTCGGAGATTGATTTTCATGGATTTGCAGCTTTTTTGAGCCGGCGTTGTTTAGAAAGAAGTTGTGAATAGAAATTTAAATGATTTTGGCTTTTTGGTTTAAGCAGTCTTCGCAAAAAAACTGATAATGCGGATCGCCTGAGATGTCAATGTTTTCTGATATTTAACAGAAAATAAAAGGACTTTAATCGATCTAGCTTGTTGAATATGAGTTTTGCTTGTTTCTTTGGGTTTAGTTTGCTTCGATTGTGATGCGTTCTAGTCACCAGCTGTCACTAGATGATGAGTCATTATCGTTTGAGTCGTTGGTTACTGGATCTGGCGTTGGTTGGGGGTCTGGCGTTGGTTGGGGATCTGGCGTTGGTTCGGGATCAGGTGTTGGTTCTGTTTCTTTTTCATTTTTCTCTTCAGGTTGCTCAATTTTCTCCTCTGTCTTTGGAAGTTTATTGTTGGGAACAACAAGATTATTTGCGCCTCTTCGGCGTGGGTAGGGGGTCCTGGCATCGATTAGCCAGTCGGAGCCCAGAATCGCCAGAAGTGTTCTGTTTGGCTGGCCATAGAGCTGTTGATAAACAAGATTGATAACTTGGCTTTCTGGCAGAAGGTTTTGCCCACTCATCGTCTCGATGATCAATTGTGAGAAACGCTCCTTGCTCATTATTTGCCGACTTAGTAATACTCCATCTGGGTTGAAGATGGCTGCTTCGCCTGATTTAAAGCGCATAGTTTGTATCTCTGCATCTGCGTTGCTGATCATGTTGTTGATATTCGCTGGTTGGATCTTCTGTGCAGCATCAGGCTTTTGGAGTCTGTTGCTATTCCTCTGTCCCATCGCGATTTGGGTCGGGTTGCCCGTCTTGAACTCCCTGGCTTGCCATGGCATCGGTGATGCAAGTACCTGAGGCTGAACGTTGGGATCTTCGACAAATCCTCCTTTGGTGGCGAACCGGTAGCTGACCTGTCCTCCCACCACTGTGTCAAGAAGATTGTCGTATTGGCCGTAAGCCGAAAGTGTTAGCTGGTTGCCTATGGGGACATTGACTCCAATCCTGCCTCCTCCAAACGATTCGCCAACACCATGGAGCAAATAGGGGGAGAGTGACAATGTGATGGATTGGTCTCCTAAGTCAGCAATTGGGATGCCGACTTGGCCAGCTGCATATCCCAGGTTGTTGGCGCATTGATCGAGTGGAATTCCACCATTGACTCCGAATTGCCATCGTCCTTGTTGCCAAAGACCTCCTAGGGCTAGTTGAGATTGAAAACAGTCATCGCTATTCCAGCCGTCGTACCCCAGTAAGAGTGAATGGATGCTCTGGTTTTTAGGATTGAACCACTTGTATCCAAGTTCGGTGCTGGCACCCCAGGTGCTAACGAAGTTGCTGCTTGCGGTGGTGTAGCTGTACAGAAGATTGCTCCCCAGGCTTTGCTTGAGCGGCACAAAAACTGATGCGTCACCAAGAATTAGTCCTGCTGCTTCCCCTAGAGCCTCTCCGGATGCGTTGCTGCCCCAGGCGCTTGATCCGAAGCCAATGACCGGATTCAGCTTGGGGTACATGGAGAGGATGTCTCGAGAGCTCTCTTCTTCTTCAATCTCGACTGCATCACCTACGACGGCTTCGCCACTTAGGACCGCTAGCTCGTAATTGCCATCTTCCTGAATATTCAGTACGTATGTGGTGCCGCGGATGCCTAGCACTTTGGTGCCAAGGCAAGCATTTTGGGGACCGTTCACCAGCACCTGGCCGCGATCAAGGCGAAAGCAGTCCTCTCCAAGGCGGATCAGACTGTTATTCCCCAGAAAGCCCAACGCTCGTCGATCAAACAGCACTTCAGCCCTGCTGCGGCCGGTGCTGAGTTCCTGGCCACGGTCTGCGGTGTCTTCAACGGTTGCTTCCCGCCGATCGATGAATACTTCTCTGCCATCGATGATGCGTCGGATCATGGCGCTGTTGAACGGAGCTGATTCAGCTGCCGCAGGCATCAGAGTTGCTGCGCAAGCGATACCCAACAGCTTTTTGAACACGAGAATGAACGCTTGAACACAGACTGTTGTTACTGATCTGTTTCTGATCAGGTGTGCTCTTTCGTGTCAGTTTTAAGTGCGAACACCCGTTGCTCGCCTTGCCCACGGATGGGGAATGTCCCCAGGTCCTGTAAAGGCCAGTCGCCCGCAAGATGTTCCGCCACGGCAGCACTCATCACAATTGCCTGCCCGCATTGCTTGGCAATCGCCTCCAGGCGGCTGGCTGTATTTACGGCATCGCCGATCACGGTGTAGTCCATACGGCTTGCGCAGCCGATGTTGCCGCTCACAACCCAGCCGTAACTGAGCACCACCACCTGATCCCATGGTGATTGTCCTTCGGCGATCCAGGCACGATTGAGAATGGCGAGTCGTTGCTGTAGGGCGATTGCCGTTGTGACCGCAGAAAGCACATTGGTGCTGCTTGTTTTCTGTATTGGAGCCCCAAATACCGCGAGCACGGCATCGCCAATGAATTTGTCGACGGTGCCTTCTTCGGAATGCACTGCATCAACCACTTCGCTGAAGTACTGGTTGAGTCGAGTAACAAGTTCTTTGACGTTCCCTTGCTCTGTCATCTCCTGTGTGAAGGCGGTGAATCCACGTATGTCGCTCATTAAAATCACCACATCCGTTAATTTCCCGTCCAGCAGTTCATCGGCTTCTTCAGGCTGATCAGCGATCTCAGCGGCCACTGCAGGAGAGAGATAGCGCCCGAGCGTGCGGCGCAAACGCCGGCGTTGCCACTGCAGTCGCATGGTTGCATCGGCACTCGTCACGATCCCCGTGACTGCCACGCTGCCCGCTACCCCTAGAACCGGCAGCAGAAGGCCGCCCCAGACGATCAGACCTGCACTGCCTGTGACCAAAAGCCCTGCTGCGCCCAGCAGCAATCCCAGGCGAGGCAATGGCCGTTCAAACCGGGCCGCGCACACCCCGGTGAGAATCACCAGTATTGCCATCACCAGGTTCCATCCCGGAGGTGCAGGGATCCAGCGCAGTGAACGTGAGTCAAGACGGTTGGCCAGTTCCGTCGCATGCAGTTCCACTCCCGGCATGCCCTCCGCGCCTGAGAACACGGCGGGGTGGCGATCCTGCAACACTGCTGCCGTCGGTCCTACGAGAATCAGGGCATTGCGCAGCCGCCCGGACTTTTTGATCGATGTATAGGCCTGCGGTTCAAGTAGTTGCCAGATCGAGAGGGTTGGAATCGTCCTCGGCGGACCGTAAGGATCCAGCAGGTCGCGGCTGTGGATGCTGAGATCGGCAGACTCGTTCTGTTTCTTGAGCAGCGCGATGGCAAGGCCATCCGGGATCGCAGCATTCAGCTGTTCACGCATCGACTGAGTGACCTGCCCCGGACGGCGTCGGATCACTCCATCGCTGTCCGGTTCGCCGTTGAGCAGTCCTCGATGGAGGGAGCTGTCACCAGGCCGCAGGCCTGGCGTGACATCCAGAAGGGACATCCCTGCAACGGGTCCCCGGGTGCTGAGAACCTGAACGCCAAGAACCACCTGTTCACGATGACGTTGCAGTGCCTCGGCAAATTTCGCATCGTCTGCGTCTCCATGGCTGCTGGGCGATTCGAAGAGAAGGTCGAAACCCACCACAGTCGCTCCTGCCTCGATTAAGCGATCCAGCACCGTGGCATGAATTTGTCGAGGCCAGGGCCATTGGCTCAGGCTTTGCAGCAGCGGATCGTCGCTGAGATCCACATTTGCTGCCTGTTGCAGGCTGAAGTCGTCAATGGCCACGATCATCAACCGATCTGGCACTTGTCGGAGTCCGCGGGTTTCCTGCACGACTCCGGCAAAACGTAACTCCAGGCGGCTCAGCCAGGTGCTGTTCAGTCCACTGCTCACAGCGACCAAACCACTGAGGATCAGGACGGCACTGTGGCGATGCAGCCATTGCGGAAGAGATGGTCTGCTCATGACTGGTCCAGTTTCTGCGCGAAAGGCCACAGCTGCTTCGCAGTACCAGAGACAGCCCCGTCGGCCAACTGGTTCAGCTCCTTACAGAACCGCTCCAGCGAGGGAGCATCTTCTGTGACGAGTGCCCCGAGACCTTCCAGAATCAGTGCCAGCAGTTTCATTAATAGAACGCTGTCATAGAGGCCGCTTGCTGAAGGTCACTCCTCTGCACGGCTGGCACGCGTTCAGTCGGTGTGTTCTGCTGCATCACCATCTCTCCGAAGTACCTCAGACCCGAACGTTCTGCCTTGGCAGAGTGGGTGACGGCTTGATGTCACCATCGTCATGGTGATCTTTTGGCTTGCCTTTCTTCCGGTCGCATTCCTTATCAACGATGTCTGCCCTCACACCTGAGGAACTTGGCTCCATGCCGTTGTTCGCCTGTCTGACGGTGGAACAGCTGACGCTGCTGCTTGATCGTCATCGCGTGATCAGTCATCAGCTTGACCAGGTGATCGTGATGGAGCAGGACTGGGGGGAATCACTGTTCTTGATCCGTGACGGCTTGGCCAAGGTGCGGACGTACACAGCTGATGGGGATGAAGTGATCATGTCTCTGCTGGGCCCCGGAGATTTATTTGGTGAGATGGCTGCACTGGATGGAGCTTTACGCTCTGCAGATGTGGTTGCCTTGACGCCTCTGCATTTGATCAAGATGCGGATGTCTTCATTTACTTCGCTGCTGGGTCAGCTCGCTCCATTCGCGCTGGCGTTGGCAAGGTTGGAGGCCAGTCGATTGCGTGATCTCAACCAGCGTTTTGCTTTACAGAGCGCCGATGCCACTACTCGATTGCTGGATGCGCTGGCCTATCTGGCTTGCAAAAGCTCAGGAGGGCAAGATCTGCAGACAGAACTCCCGCCTCTTGCTCAGAGGGAGATTGCACTTTTGGCGGGTCTGGCCAGGGAGACGGCTTCACGCACCCTGAGCAAGCTGCGTTCTCGCGAAACGATCACTGAGCAGAACGGCCGCTTGCGTCTGGCTGATCTCAAGCCGCTTCTCAAACGTGGTCTGATTTCCTGATACTTCTGTTGGTCTGAGTGATCACTCCCCTCTCGGGAGGCTGAAAAGCCTCTGCATGCGTGCGATTAACGCGAGCCGCCGGGACTCAGCATGTTGCTGTTGGTTCGCTTTGAGTTGCTGTCGACGTGTGGCCATGATCGAGCCCATGGTTTCGAGAATTTCAGGCTGTTCTTCGAGCAGTGGCAGAAGGTGTTTGCGTTCGATCTCGATCAAGACGCATTCGCTTTTGCAGATCACACTCGCTGAGCGTGCTTCACCGGTGCAGAGCGCCATTTCACCAAAGGTGTCACTGACCTCAAGATCTGAGACGTACCGACTTGGATGGCTAGTAGAGCTGGTGGCGTTTGCCTGGAAGACCTCCAGTGTTCCTCGGACCACGAGATACAGACTGTCACCGCGCTCTCCTTGTCTAACGACCGATTCACCGGGTGCAAAGGTCTCGCAGCTTGCCCTGCCCGCCAGCATTGCAAGCTGCTGCTCATTGAGATGCCCGAAGATTTCCGTTGAGGCCAGGAGGTTTTGCTTTTGTTCCAGAGTGATATCGCTGGATGGCAACTTGGCTTCGCTTGGCTTGGTACGAACGTCTCGGATTGGGTAGGGAATTGACTGGTCAATGCGATGCAGGGCATACCAAATCTGTTCAAGCACTGTGCTTTTCAGCTGGCGCAATTCCAGTGGTGATCTTTGCCAGGTCAGCAATCGGTAGGTGATTGAGCTGTCTTCAAAGGACGATACCCAGACTTTTGGAGTGGGTTGACGGAGCACCTTGCGGTTGTGTTGAAGAGTTTGTTGGAGCAGCTGGATCGCCTGGCTTGGAGGCAGGCTGTAATCCAATCCCACATCGATCATCTGTCCGACGGGTTCTTCAGGTTTGAAACGTCGCAGCCCTTCCACGGCAATGCGGCTGTTCGGTACCACGGTGATTGAGCCGTCCAGTCCGCGCACTCGGGTAGTCATTAAACGGAGCGATGTCACGACGCCTGTTGCTGAATCCAGATCAATCCAGTCCCCTTCTTCGAACGGTGAATCAACTTGCAGTGAGATCCCTGCAAACAGATTTTTCAGCGTTTCCTGTGCGGCAAGACCGATGACGGCGGTCACGACGGCTGAGGTGGCTGCCAGTCCGACAAGATTGACCTGGAAATCTCGGTGAATCACCACCATCGTTACGACAGTGATCACTGCAAGGGTGAGCAGGTCGCGCAGGATCTTGGCAGTGGGTTTCCACCAGCCGAGCTCAGCAGGAATTTGCAGGATGGCCCATGTCAGGATTCGGACCAGGTTCAGAGCCCAGAGGAGCGTGATGGCTGCTGCTATCGAGCTCTTCAGCACCGGCAGCTCCCCGTCGCTGACGATTTCAGCCAACTTGTTCAGCACAGGGATGCCGAAGGCTGCAATCAGAGGCAGTCGTAAGGGAGGTGGGCTGAGCTGTTGACGTTTGCAAACCCGATGGACCGTCAGGAGTGCCACGATCAACAGAAAGCTCAGAGTCAGAGTCATTGCAGCTCAGTCCTGCAGATATGTGCTCTGGCGAAGGCTGATTTCCAGATGGTCCATCAGTCGTCGTGCTTCGGCGATCTTGAGCTGATTTCCTCGGATGGAGCGCTCACTGGCGACACGCAAACGTTCCAACAGAGATTCCGGGTTGTGTTCCATCGCCATCAGCACCTCGGCGTTGGTGTCGCCACGTACGACGTGATCTACTTGGTAATCCCCTCCGGGTGCCAAACGAATGTGCACCGCATCCGTAGTGCCGAACAAATTGTGCAGATTTCCCATCACTTCTTGATAGGCCCCTCCCAGAAACATCCCGATCAGATACGGCTCTTCTGAACGCAGCGAATGCAGCTCCAGAAGTTGCTTGCTGCGCCCATCGGCAATAAAGCGATTGAGGCGACCATCGGAATCGCAGGTGAGATCAGCGAAATGGCCCAGCTCAGTCGGTTTCTCTCCCAGCCGGTGGATTGGCATCAGCGGGAAGAGCTGCTCAATGGCCCAGGTGTCGGGCGCAGAGCGGAAGATAGATAAGTTCGCGTAATAGGTCAGCGCCAGAACAGCCGGTAATGCTTGAAGTTCTTCGGGGAGCACGGCGTTCTCAGGGAGTTTTTCCACCAGAGCCCGTGCACAGGCCCAGGTGAGTTGCTCCGCCTGGCTGCGTTCGGTGAGGCTTAGATAGCCGAGCCTGAATGCAGCTAAGGCATCGTCCTTGAATTTGAGGGCATCGTTCCATGCTTCCTGCAGTCGGGATACATCCGCGCTGCCGTCACTGGCGAGCGTCTTGATGCCTTGCAGTGTGTCGTGCAGGTTGTGCACGACCAGTGATTCGTCGTCGGATGGTGAAGGTGTGGTCTGGGGCAGTCCGCCGGTGCCAAGAACGTTGAACACCAGCACAGAGAAATGGCTGGCGATGGCCCGACCGCTTTCGCTCACCAGCGTCGGGACAGCAACTCCATGGGGTTCACAGCCTTCCTTGACGGTGGCAACCACGTCGTTGGCATAGTTCTGCAACGAGTAATTCGTCGAGGCGGCTGTGGCTGTGCGACTGCCGTCGTAATCGATGCCCAGTCCTCCTCCCACATCCAGATACCCCATCGGGGCTCCGAGTTTGTGCAGCTCCACATAGATACGGGACGCTTCTTGTAAGGCGTCCTTCACGACACCGATGTCGTTGATCTGGCTTCCGACATGGAAGTGGAGTAAGCGCAGCTCCTCGAGCAGATCTGCCTCGCGAAGAGCTTCGACAGTCGCCAGGATCTCGGGAACTGGCAGACCAAATTTGGCTTTGTCACCGACCGAGTTGCCCCAGCGGCCGATGCTCCTGCTCGACAGTCGAGCGCGGATCCCGATCAGAGGTGCAGCGCCGAGTTCCTTGCTCGCATCAATGATCCGTTGAACTTCATCGGCTTGTTCGATCACGACCACTGGGCGCCTGCCCAGGCGACGGGCAAGGATCGCCGTTTCGATATAGCGCTGATCTTTGTAGCCATTGCAGATCAGCAGCGCTTCGGGATCGTCAATGAGCGAGAGAGCAATGAGAAGTTCTGCCTTGCTGCCGGCTTCCAGTCCGAAGTGCCAGCGCTTGCCGCAGCTCACCAGCTCCTCCACAACGTGGCATTGCTGGTTGCATTTCACAGGGAATACCCCCTGGTAGCGACCGCTGTAGTCGTATCGGGTGATCGCTCGCTCGAAGGCGGCATGAAGGCTCTCGAGCCGGTCTTCGAGGATGTCGTCGAAACGGATCAGCAGCGGCAGGTTGAGGTTTCTGCCCTGCAGGCCTTTCACGAGTTCCACCAGATCCAGACTTCCGCCACGCTCTCCACGGGGTTGCACGCTCACATGGCCGCGAAGATTGATGGAAAAGTAAGGATCCCCCCAACGTTCGAGTCCATAGAGCTCCGAGCTGTCCTGAATATTCCAGGCAGGGGTCGGCGCTGATGTTCCGTCGCTCTGCTCACGTCCTGGTTGGTTGGCGTCGGCGAGCACCATGCGTGAGAAAGCACTGTGATTCTTGGAGCAAATCTAAGGAGCCTGCATCAGAGCAGCAGAAACACACGGTGCGCGGTTTGCTTGCCAAGGGGGTGGGTTTGCACAGAGGATGCCGGCCTTCTGTCTTGTGATTCTTCATGACCACCGAACGCACGTTCATCGCCATCAAGCCCGATGGCGTCCAGCGCGGGCTGGTGGGTGAAATTCTTGGTCGCTTCGAGCGCAAGGGTTTCAAACTTGTGGGGTTGAAGCAGATCACCCCCAGCCGCGATCTGGCTGAACAGCACTACGGCGTTCATAAGGAGCGCCCCTTCTTTGCTGGCCTGGTCGATTTCATCACCTCTGGCCCTGTGGTGGCCATGGTCTGGGAAGGGGATGGTGTGATTGCCAGTGCCCGCAAGCTGATCGGTGCCACCAAGCCCCTCGAGGCTGAGCCCGGCACCATTCGTGGTGATTTGGCTGTGAATATCGGCCGTAATGTGATCCACGGCTCTGATGCCCCTGAAACCGCTCAGATTGAGATCGGTCTTTGGTTCCAGGCTTCTGAGCTCAATGACTGGACTCCTTCCGATCAGGGGTGGCGTGTCGAGAGCTGAGCAACTGCTCTCCAGGTCGTTGCTTATTTCTGGTTGACCGCAGCCTCCTTGCCGTTTCGTTATGGAGGCTTTTTACGTTGAAAAGCGATGCCAGCGGAAGCTCGGCATCAGCTCGGCAAGGTCGTTTCGGGGTTCGTTCCCACTGGCGATGTCGGCGATCAGCTCAGAGGTGGCACTGGCCATCAGTACGCCGTTGCGATGATGGCCACAGGCAAGAAGCAACCCTTCGATTGGGCTTGGGCCGAGCAGTGGCCCCTCATCTGGAGTGCAGGGTCTGAATCCCCACCATCGTTCCATCGGCGGCCAGTGGATTGCTTCTGGCAGCAGTTCGGCAATTCCTTCTTTGAGCCTGGTTTGGCCTTGAGGCGTGAGTCCTTCGCTGAATTCCGCTTCAGGTTCCGATGTGGCACCCACCACTACGAGGCCATCGTCTCTTGGAACCATGTAAATCCCTGGCCCGAAGATCACCCGACGCAGAGCTCCGCGTGGCGTTTGTAGAGAGAGCATCTGCCCTTTGACAGGGAATACCGGTAACTCAGGCAGTAGTCGGGCACTCCAAGCTCCGCTGCACAGCACTGTCTGGCGACAGGGGAGAGAGATCAAACCCCCTTCCGAGTCACGTGCGCGGATACCACTGAGCACTCCCTGCTCATGGATCAGCTCGAGGACCTCAACTCCCTCCTGAAACTGCACACCGCGATCCACGCAGGCGCTCTCCAGAGCTCGCATGAGCTGACGTCTGTTATCGATCTGGCCGTCCTGGGCGAACAACAGTCCAGCGGTCCAGTTCGAGTGGATGCCAGGTAATTCCTGCACCAGCTGCTCGCGGTCCAGGTGCTCGCCAAAAGCCGCTGTGGGGTAAGCGTCCCGTTCGTTCGCGCTGTGGAAGGGCACCACGATGCCAGTGGAACGAAGCCCGCATGGGAGACCACTATCGGCCTCGATCTGGGCGACCCAGCTGGGAATGCGACTCAGACTGAGTTGTCCGAGGCGAAGTAACGCTCCTTCGAGGCCTTCGGCGTGGGGCGCCAACATCCCGGCCGCAACGAAACCAGCTGCTTCGCTGCGCCGTCTGCTTAGCACCGTCACTGGGATTCCACGGCGTGCCAGTTGATGGGCGATGGCCAGTCCCATCAGCCCTCCACCAAGGATGAGCACCGGTTGAGGGCCTGAGCTGTCTGAGACGGTCATGACCGAATTTCTAGCCTTTCCATAGGATCAAGCCCTCATCGATCCTCTCAACGGATGTCGGCATCTGCAGCGACTGAACAGGCCTGGGAAGCTGTGATCGGCCTGGAAACCCATGTGCAGCTGGGCACCGACAGCAAAATTTTCACGGCAGCTTCCACCACTTTTGGGGATGATCCCAACACCCACATTGATCCGGTGGTGTGTGGTCTGCCGGGAACGCTGCCGGTGTTGAACCAGAAGGTGCTCGAGTATGCGGTCAAGGCTTCGATGGGCCTGAATCTGAACGTTGCGGAGCACTGCAAGTTCGATCGCAAGCAGTATTTCTATCCGGATCTACCCAAGAACTACCAGATCACCCAATACGACGAGCCGATTGCGGAAGAGGGTTGGATCGAGGTGGAGGTGGCTGAAAAGGGCAAGGACACCTATCTCAAAAAGATCGGCATCGAGCGCCTGCACATGGAAGAGGATGCGGGCAAGCTTGTCCACGCCGGCAGCGATCGTCTGGCGGGATCCACTCATTCGTTGGTGGATTACAACCGGGCTGGAGTAGCGCTCGCAGAAATCGTTAGCAAGCCCGATCTGCGCACCGGTCGTGAAGCGGCTGAATACGCGTCGGAGGTCCGTCGGATTGTGCGTTACATCGGAGTGAGCGACGGCAACATGCAGGAGGGATCGCTGCGCTGCGACGTGAACATCTCCGTGCGCCGCGGTCCCGATGCCCCCTTCGGCACCAAGGTGGAGATCAAGAACATGAATTCCTTCTCCGCGATTCAGAAGGCCTGCGAATACGAGATCCAGCGCCAGATCAAGGCCTATGAGAGCGGCGAGCCGATTGTTCAGGAGACTCGCCTCTGGGATGAGGGCAAGCAGCTCACTAAGAGCATGCGTAGCAAGGAAGGGGCCAGCGATTACCGCTATTTCCCTGATCCTGATCTGGGGCCCATCGAAGTGAGCGTTGAACAGCGTGAGGCGTGGAGGGCGGAACTGCCTGAATTGCCAGCCGCCAAGCGGCATCGCTACGCCGATGATCTGGGTCTGTCTCAGTATGACGCTCGCGTGCTCACCGATGAGCGACCGATGGCCGATTACTTCGAGGCTGTGGTGAGTGACGGTGCTGACGCCAAGCTCTCAGCCAACTGGATCACAGGCGACATTGCTGCTTATGTGAACAGCAACCGGCTGAGTTACTCAGAACTCCCTTTCCGTCCTGATCAGCTGGCGGAGATGGTGAAGCTGATCGACGGCGGCAAGATCAGCGGCAAGATTGCCAAGGAAATCCTGCCCGAACTGCTCGAAAAGGGCGGTTCACCCAAGGCGATTGTGGATGAACGCGGTCTGGGAATGATCAGCGACCCTGCGGCGATCACCGCCATTGTTGAAGAGCTTCTCGCCGCTCATCCCGACGAGGTTGAGGCGTTTCGTGGCGGTAAGACCAAGCTTCAGGGCTTCTTTGTCGGACAGCTGATGAAAAAGACCGGTGGCAAGGCTGATCCCAAGCTCGCCAACCAGATCCTTAGCCAAAAACTCAAGGGGTGAGCCTGGGTCGATAGACCTGGCAGCGATCCATTCCCTTGATCGCCTGCTTACCGAGATTGTCCGTGGCGATCTCACCCCCAGCAAGGAGTGCGGTTTGCTCATCCATCAGGATCGGTGTGCCGAGCTTTCTGGTTAGTGATTCCAGGCGGCTGGACAGATTGACTGTGTCGCCGATCACGGTGAAATCCATCCGTTGTGGACTGCCGATCTGGCCAACCACCGCTTCCCCGCTGGCCAGGCCGATGCCACAGCTGAGTGGATCAAGGCCCCTATCTGTCCAATCCTGATTCAGTTCTTCCAGGGCCTTATGCATGGCTGTGGCACAACGAACTGCCTGCATGGCTTCCAGCTCAATCCCTCGGCTGACCGGTGATCCAAAAACGGCCATGACGCAATCGCCGATGAACTTGTCGACCGTGCCCCCATGCTCGGTGATCACCTCCACCATTCGGCCCAGGTAGCGATTTAGCTGATGGATGAGCTCTTCGCTGCGCCCTTGTTGCGACCGTTCCCGGGCTAGGGCCGTGAATCCCTCAAGGTCACTGAACAGCACTGTCACTGCAAGTGTCTTGCCCCTCAGAATGCCTTCGGCGCTGTCGCGGTCTCTGAGGATTTCCTGGACCACGCTGGGAGAGACGTAGCGCTCAAAGGTCTGGCGGAGCCGTCGACGCTCTTGCTCTTCACGCCAGAAACTGCTGACGGCAAGTGTGGAAGCCAGACCAACTACCCCGGCGCTTGGTGCCAGCAAAGGCAGCACGGTCTGGCGTTGCACAAGCGTGATGATGCTGATCAGAAGGAGGCTGCTCAGGCCGAGTGAGCAGCTGACCAGCCGCCAGCGCAGAGTGAGCCGCTGCGTGGCCACAGTGGCAATCAGCCAGCTGCAAGCAGCGCTGAACAGAGCTTTCTGCCAGGGATGCTGAGGCCATTGACGCAGACCGCTGCCGTCGAGGTCATTGGCTGTTGCTGTTGCCAGGAGTTCCACCCCCGACAGGGTCCCAAAGGGTGTGGACTGGCCGCTCTGGTTGTCTTCCAGAGTTGGACCGATCAACACCAGACTGTCTCGGAGCCTGGCTCGCAAAGGGTGATTTCGCCAGCGCCGCGGGTCCAGCACTTCCCAGGCTGAAAGTCGGGTGATGGTTCCCTCAGGTCCATACAACCGCAGCGAACGATCAGCCTGATCGAGCGGTGGTTCGAGCCCGGCGATCTTCAGCAAGGCGGAGGGTAGGGATTGCTGCAACGCGAAGCCGTAGGGCCGCAGCACCCGTTGTCCATAGGCTTCTGGATGTGGACCGATACTGCCGTCTTCGGCGTTGAGCATGTTGGTGAGGCCCAGATAGGGCAGGCCGCCCAGAGCATCCAGCAGGGTTGATGCGGGGGGCTCGAGGGAGAGCCCGCCCGCCCCCTGGCGATCTACCGGTTCCATCATTTCGGCGGCCAGAGCCACAGATGAACTGTGGCGCTTCAGTGTTTCCGCGAAGCGGTCATCATCCTCCGGGCCATAGATGCTTTGCCCGGCAAACAGCACATTGATCGCTACACCACGACTGCCAGCTGCGATGACGCGTTCAATCAGCTTCCCGTAGACCGCTCTTGGCCAAGGCCAGCGGTCGAGACCTTCACTCCAGGGAGCTGGTTCCGGATCCTCCAGAACCCAACGTGCCTGTTGCAGGGAAGCATCATCCACGGCGATGACCACCACCTCTGCTGGCGGTTTGCTGGGCCCAGCCCAGAGTGTGATCTGATCGCTGATGTCTTTGGACCAACTGCGCCAAAGAGCAGGTGGCCAGCCGCTGAGGCCACCACAGAGCAGTCCGAACAGCGTGATCGAGATGCTTGTTCTGGTCCTGCCGGTGGTGGTTCTCATCCGCCGTGGTGCATGGAGTTGGGGTGATCAGGTCATCAGAAGAAACGAACTGGGCTTGGCACGCTTGGCAGGCTGGGTGTCATTCGGATCTGGCTGCCCGGCACGCTGGGGATGCGTAAACCAGGCACATTCAGATTCAGATAACGCCTGAGATCGGCCAACCCCGGCAATGTCGCTGTGTAACCGACGAAAAGGGGACCATCAAGGATTCTCTGGTAGTCCCCGGCAGCCAATTGCAGTAGTCCGATCACCACACCCGCAGGGCTGAGTCGAAGGCGTTGGCCTGCTTCAACGGTGACGGCCTCCTGTTCACCGCTGTTGTCCGACACTTCAACGGATCCTTCCAGTACAGCCAGATCTGTACTGCCGTCATCACTGATTTTGAGAACGTAATTGGTGCCTCGAACGCTCAATCGGCTTGAGGCTGTGCAACCGTCCTGACGCCCTGAGATCAGAATCTGGCCTTTATTCAGCAGGAAACAGCTGCTGCCGAGCTTGACCAGCGATTGGCGGTTGATTCGACCGACAGCACCACCGCTGAAGGCAATTTGGCCGCGGCTCAGGCCTGTACTGATGACTTGTGGCGGCTGGGCCTTTTCTTTGACTTTGGCTTTTTGATCGTCGATGAACAGCTCGTCTCCGTCCAGGATTTCTTGGATGGTGGCTTTTTGGGAGTCAGCAAAAACCGGAGCAGTTCCAGCCAATGAGATTGTCAGGCAGGAACTGAAGACGACCATCTGGCGGAAGAAGCTCATCGGTTCGATCGATCTGATCAATCGAATCCTGCCATCGTTCGCTGAGTGTGACTCTGAGTTCGTTTCAACCGTCTGATTGAAATGTTGTTAGATGCACTGATCGTTGTCAGTGTTCAGCTCTTAGGGGATCAATTCCTCACTGGGATTGATCAGCGCAAGCCTGGTCTGGATCTGTCGTTCCCAGAGGATTGGTGCTGAGCAGTTGTCAAGCAGCAGGTCGGCCTGTTCGCATTTCCGGTTCATGGGCCATTGAGCGTTGATTCTTGCTTCGGCCTCGGCCGTGCTGAGAGCGTCACGTTGCTTCAACCGCTCAAGCTGCTGTGCCGGTAGGCAGTGAACCACCCAGATTTCGGAGACTAGTTCTGTGAGATCGGCTTCAAACAGAAGCGGAATCATCAACACAACGGTTGAAGTCTCTGGATGCTTCGCCAGTTCAAGCTCGAAGCGCGCACGGACCAGTGGGTGGATGGTCTGCTCGAGCCATCGTCTTTCGTCTTGGTTGTTGAAGACGATTCTGCCCAGCTCGCGACGATTGATGTTGCGTTGACCTGAGCTCTGCTCAATGTCGCAATCCGGTACAGCTTCAACCTGTCGTCCATAACGCTTCAGCACGGCCTCTGAGGTCTGACTTCCAGCCTTCAGCGCTTCATGGGCGTAGCGGTCTGCATCCAGCACCACAATCCCAAGGTCTTGCAAATAGCGTGCAACGCTGCTTTTGCCGCTGGCGATGCCACCGGTGAGACCGATGCGGTGCTGAGCACCGTGCCAGCGGGATGTTGCACTCAAGTGCCAGTGCTCGATGACTGATTCCAGTCTGTAACTTGCCCGTTGTTCATAGCGGTGCATGGGCGTTTTGAATAAGCCGTGTGGATCGCTTGTTCAGTCCTTCGATGGCGCAATCTTCCAGCTGGACTCTCATTGAAGGCGGTGTCACTGCCCCCAGTGGCTTTCAGGCCGCCGGCATGACAGCTGGTCTCAAGGACTCCGGAAAGCCGGATCTGGCTCTGGTGCTGGCGCCGCAGGGTGCCGTCTGTGCCGGTACTTTCACCACCTCGATGGTGCGTGCGGCCTGTGTGGATCTCTGTGCTGAGCGCCTGCAAGCCAGCGAGGGATGTTGCAGAGCTGTACTGATCAATTCCGGACAGGCCAATGCCTGTACGGGTGATCGTGGCCTGATCGATAGCCAGCGCGCCACTCAGGCTCTGGCAGACCGACTGGGCCTGGCGAGTGATCAGGTTTTGATCTGCTCGACGGGCGTCATCGGCGTTTCAATCCCGATGCAGCTGTTGCTGGCTGGTCTGGATCCGCTCGTGGAGGCTCTGGCAGTCGATGGCGGTTCGGCGGCTGCGAACGCAATCCTCACAACGGATCTGGTTGACAAGCAGATTGCTGTTGAGGCCGAGATTGAAGGCCGCATCGTGCGCATTGGCGGGATGGCCAAAGGTTCGGGAATGATTCACCCGGATATGGCCACGATGCTCGGCTATCTCACTTGTGATGTCGGAGTGCCAGTAGAGGTCTGGCAGGCGATGGTTCGCCGCGCCGCTCAGCGGTCGTTCAATGCCATCACCGTGGACGGCGATACCAGCACCAATGACACGTTTTTGGCTTTTGCCGCGGGTGAACCTCTTCCGGTCCATCAGCTCGATCGGCTTGAACAGGGCGTGACTCTGGTCGCTCAACACCTCGCGCGTTCGATCGCTCGAGATGGAGAGGGTGCGACCTGCCTGATCGAAGTGCGGGTGGAGGGAGCTGTATCAGAAGCAGATGCTTTGCAGATGGCCCGCACCGTGTGTGGATCATCGCTGGTGAAAACAGCTGTGCACGGCCGTGATCCCAACTGGGGCCGCATTGTGGCGGCGGCTGGACGCTCGGGAGTGGCCTTTGACGCGCAGGCAGTTTCTCTCTGGATCGGAGGGCATCAATTAATGGAGAACGGTCAGCCGCTTGGCTTTGATCGGGCGGCGGCGTCCACCTACCTGCGAGAGCGTGCTTCCGGGCGCTACCTCGACGACGATGCTGTGTTGATTCGTCTGCTGATCGGCTCCGGTCCTGGCAAAGGTCGTGCCTGGGGGTGTGATCTGTCCGATCAATACGTGCGCATCAACGCCGATTACACGACTTGAATGTCGCACAATCGCAAATAGTCTTAACCCAGGACTTCTAATCGTGAGAATAAAAAAGGGTTAGCCGTAAAATATACCGGTATTGGAGAGATTTAAGCAAGGGCTCCTTACCAGCCAGAGCCAACATTTGCGGTTGAATTAGTCTTGTCTTCGTTTGTGAATAGGTGGGAGTATTTGCTATTCTGAACATTATTTGTCAGCCATAAAGCGGCGCAGGCAGTAGCAGCCAAAAGAGCACGTAGCACCAGATGTGGTATGTACTGTCAAAATCACTCTACTGATGGTGTAGGGAGTTTGCAATATTTGAAACACAGCAGTTGTTTGATTCGATCTGAGCGAAATCCAATAATCAGCATCGGCTATATGACGCAATGATGGGGTGTGCCGGATCTCCGGTGTTGTTCATGTTCGTTACAGCGATGACCACGACCACCTCTGATCAGCAGCGGTCCCGCCGACCTCGTTATTGGGTTGGTCCTCTTGTGGCGGGTGCTTGTTTTGCTTTCGGTTATGGCATCACTCAGCGGGTGGTGCTGATGCGGCAGGCCTCGGAAAAGCCCCAGCAGGCCACGTTTCGCCAGAACAGCTTTCCTGGAGAGAGCTTGGATGGGTTGAGACGACGGTATGGCGCTGATCAACCGTTGATGGGTGATGTTGCTGCGCAGGAGGCTCTTGATGTTGAGCAGCGCCAGGCCAATGAACAGGTCGAGGCCATCGCCAAGCAAGCGCAGCGGACTGCTCTGCCAGAGCCTGGGACGGATCGAGAGGAGCCAGTGTCAACTGCACCATTGGCGGTACCTGCTCTGGATCTTGACCAGCCTGAGAGTTCCGATGGGGCTCAGCCTGCTGCGGTCTTGACTCCCAACTCCGAACCGGTTGCGCCTGAGCCTGCGGCTGCCATAGACCCTGTCATCGAGCCTTTTATTCAAGTTGCTCCGGAACCGAAACCTGCCGCTGTAGCCACTCCTGAGCCTGTGGTCACTCCAGCCCAACCAGCCATTGATGAGTCGCTCATCTTCAAAGCACCAGCGGCCATTCCACCAGCAACTCCCTGAGCTTGGTCACAACCCTGTCGGCGTATCTGCCACAGTTTCTGCATCGCTAGTCAGGCCATGACTCCCCCGGACGCCCTGTTGAGAGCGGCGATGAACCGACTAATCGCCCGGGTGGGTGAAGGCGTGGCCGATGCAGCTGCGGGTGTTGCTGTCGCTGTTCAAGATGCCCCTCAGCGCATTCGGCAGGAATGGGATCTGTTTCAGGAAGAGGTGAAGGCAGAAGCCGAACGTTTGCAATACGAAGACCAGCCCCACACCGCATCCGCATCTGATCGCTCTGGCACAGAGCCTGAGTCGCTGCAGCAGCGCATCGATCGGCTGCGTGCCCAGGTTGCTGACTTGAGCATGCGCTTGGAGGAACGGTCTTGAGTCGTTGGAGGGGGAGGGCTCTCCCTTTGCGCAGGGGGCTGAGAGCTCTGCGCATTTGGCGCACGGTGTTGGTGCTGCTGTCTTTGCTTTGGTTGGACAGCTGTGGCTGGACGTATCCAGGCGGTGTTTCTGCGGAGCGGCGTCAGACCCGTCAGCAGCAGCGTGCCCGCTGGCTGACCAGGGAATTGCTCCATCTCGGTTCGGCGTTCATCAAGCTCGGTCAATTGCTTTCGGCACGTCCTGATGTGTTGCCGGCGGGCTGGGTAGCTGAACTGGCCGATCTGCAGGACAAGGTTCCGGCTTTCCCGTTTGATCAGGCCCAGGCTCTGTTGGAAGCAGAGCTGGGTGCGCGCTGTGCGGAGATCATTGATCTCGATGAGAACCCGCTTGCGGCTGCATCGTTGGCCCAGGTGCATCGAGCCAGCCTGCGCAGTGGTCGTCAGGTAGTGCTCAAGATTCAACGCCCCGGTCTGGAGTCGCTCTTCCGGCTTGACCTGGAAGTGATGCAACAGGTGGCATCCGTGCTGCAGCGTCATCCTCAGTGGGGCCGAGGTCGTGACTGGGTGGCTATCGCTCAGGAATGCCGGCGTGTGCTGTTGCGTGAGCTGGATTTTCGTCTGGAAGCACAGCACGCTGCTCGCTTTCGTCAGCAGTTTCTGGATGACCCCCGCATTCGTGTTCCCGGTGTGATTTGGGAGCTGAGTACACGTCAGGTCCTGTGTCTCGATTACTTGCCGGGTATCAAGATCAACAATCGTCCTGAACTCCTCGCGGCTGGCATTGATCCGTGTGAGGTCGCTGAGATCGGTGCCGCCAGCTACCTGCAGCAGTTGGTGCGTTTCGGCTTTTTCCACGCCGATCCCCATCCCGGAAATCTGGCGGTTGCCAGCGATGGTGCTCTGATCTACTACGACTTCGGAATGATGGGGCAGCTGTCCGAGCGGTTGAGACGACGGCTGGGTTCCATGGTTCGGGCAGCGGCGTCTCGCGATGCATCGGCTCTGGTCGAGGAGATGCAGGTGGCTGGTGTGATCGCCACAGATGTGGATCTCGGGCCTGTGCGACGTTTGGTTCGTCTGATGCTGCGGGATGCACTCACTCCTCCCTTCAGCGCTTCGGTGATCGACAAATTGTCGGGTGATCTCTACGAGCTGGTTTATGGCCAACCGTTTCGTCTGCCGGTGGAGCTGATCTTTGTGATGCGAGCGTTGTCGACTTTTGAGGGCGTGGGACGCAGCCTCGATCCCGGCTTTAGCCTGGCGGGGATTGCTAAGCCTTATCTGCTGCCTCTCATGACTTCCAGTGGATCCGGTTCCAATGATCTATTCAATGAACTTGGCCGTCAGGTAGGCGCCCTGAGTTCTCGGGCCGTAGGGATTCCCCGTCGCTTGGATGAAAGTCTCGAGCGACTCGAACAGGGAGATCTGCAGCTCCAGATCCGTATGGGTGAATCGGATCGTCAGTTCCGCCGCATGGTTACCGCTCAGCAATCCATTGGTCAGTCAGTACTGCTCGGAGGACTGGCTCTGGCGGCGGCTGTCATTGGTGCCAGCGTTCGTCCGCTCTGGGCTCTGCTCCCACTGGGTGCGGCTGTCCCGGTCGGGATGGGCTGGCTCAAGCTTCAGGTCAAACTTCGCAAGGATGCCCGCATGGAATCCTTGTCTTCTTCACAACGTTAAATCGGGTTGATTGCCAAGTCCTGGTTGGTTTGAGGTGAATGATTCAAGTAGGTCGATTAATTATTTGATCGCAATTATTGATAAAACAGTAGCTTTCTTCGATCATATTGGCGAACAGCTCTAAATGTTTGTTGTTACTTACTCGCGGAAGTCGTGATTCGTTGATGCAATAATTTTTCCTGATGGGTTCAAATTTAAATTTCCTCTTGCCCTTGCCTGATTGATCTGGAATCTTGCTTTAAGCACCATAAACATGCCATTTACTCTTGGAATGAAAGAGTGAATGGCGGCTTTCATGCGTTCTGATCAACTTATTCAGGCGTTGCCGCGGGGGCCCTGGCCCACTGCACCGGCATACACAGCCTGGCTGCCCAGTTCATCCTCAATGCGCAGCAGCTGGTTGTACTTGGCAACGCGCTCACTTCGGCTCAGAGAACCCGTTTTGATCTGGCCAGCCCGTGTGGCGACAGAGAGATCGGCGATGGTTGTGTCTTCGGTTTCACCGCTGCGGTGGCTGATCACGCTGGTGTATCCCGAGCGACCGGCGAGGTCGATGGCCTGAAGCGTTTCAGTGAGAGAACCGATCTGGTTCACTTTGATCAGGATCGAGTTGGCGGTGCCGCTGTCGATGCCCTGTTGCAAGCGCTTGGTGTTGGTCACGAACAGGTCGTCACCCACCAGTTGCACCTTGCCGCCGAGGCGCTCGGTCAGCAATTTCCATCCCTCCCAGTCATCTTCGGCAAGGCCGTCCTCGATTGAAACGATGGGGAACCTCTCAACCAACTGTTCAAGTTGGCCGACCATTTGAGCGCTGTCATAGCTGCCGCCATCAAAGGCATAACGACCATTCTCGAAGAATTCGGTACTGGCAACATCCAGAGCTAGAGCGATCTGTTCGCCAGGCTTGTAGCCGGCCTTTTGAATCGCTTCCACCAGAATCTCGCCCGCTTCCACGTTGCCCAGGTCAGGAGCGAAGCCTCCTTCATCACCCACGGAGGTGCTCATGCCTTTGTCCTTAAGCAGTCCCTTCAGGGTGTGGAACACCTCGGTGCCCATGCGCAGCGCCTCTCGGAAGCTTGGGGCGCCATGGGGAACCAGCATGAATTCCTGGAAATCCAGGCTGTTGGCGGCGTGCGCGCCACCATTGATCACATTCATCAGTGGTACCGGCAACAGCGTGGCCATTGGTCCGCCCAAATAGCGGTAGAGCGGCAGTCCAAGACCATTGGCCGCTGCACGGGCATTGGCCATACTCACCGCCAGGATTGCGTTGGCGCCGAGGCTGGACTTGTTGTCGCTGCCGTCGAGTTCCAACATCGCTGCGTCTACGGCTGCCTGATCCAGGGCCGAGAGTCCACAGAGGGCGGGGGCAATGCGCTCCTCGATGTGATTGACGGCCTGGATTACGCCCTTGCCCATGTAGCGATTGCCGCCATCGCGCAGTTCGTGGGCTTCGTGGGCACCGGTGCTGGCACCACTAGGCACGATGGCCCGACCACTGGCTCCACCTTCCAGCAAGACCTCGGCTTCCACCGTTGGATTTCCGCGGGAGTCGAGCACCTCACGGGCCACGATGGTGTCGATGACGAGGTCGAGGGAATCGAACACGTGATGCGGATCAAAGACTTGGCGATCCTATGGGTCCCCCTGCAACCCTGATTCCTCATCCCTGCCAACAGGCCGCGACCCCTGCTGCTCCTCTACCGCTGATCTTGGGGATGCACCATGCTGGTGACAGCGATTGACCCCGATCATGCGCATGCTGCACACCATGCTTCGGGTTGGCGATCTTGAGCGATCGCTCTCTTTTTATACCGATGTCCTGGGCATGCAGTTGCTTCGCCGCAAGGACTATGCCTCCGGTCGTTTCACACTGGCCTTTCTGGGATACGGCGACGAAAAGGATCACACCGTGCTGGAGCTCACGCATAACTGGGACACCGAGCATTACGACCTGGGTGATGGGTATGGCCACATCGCTCTCGGGGTGCAGGACATCCATGCCACCTGTTCGGGCATCGCTGAGCGAGGTGGAAGGCTCGTGCGCGCACCGGGCCCGATGAAGCACGGCAGCACGGTGATCGCTTTTCTGGAGGATCCCGATGGATACAAGGTGGAGCTGATTGAGCTTGCGTCCCGATCGACGGTCGCTTGAGTGGAGTCGCCCGCGATGACATCCGATTTCGGCGTGACCCCTCAACCTCCAGCCAGTCTCACGGTGGAGCCAGACCGTTTCAGCGATGACGCCTGGGAGCTGTTGCTCTCTGCCCAGGATTCAGCCCGTCGCTGGCGTCACGGTGATCTGGATGTGGAGCATTTGCTCCAGGCTCTGTTCAGTGATTCACGCTTTGAGGCGGACGTGGCCGCATTGCCACTGCCTCAAGACCAGTTGCTCGATCAGCTCGAGGGCTTTCTGGAAGACCAGCCCATGGCCCGAGGTGATGAGCTGTTTGTCGGTGAAGATCTTGAAATCTTGCTCGAGGCGGCCGACAGCGTGCGTGGGCTCTGGGGGTCAAGGCTGATCGATGTGTCGCATCTCTTGATCGCCATCGGCCGTGATTCACGGATCGGAGCTGATCTGCTATCTCGTTTCGGCTTGCCGGCCGATCGCCTGGAGGCCGAGCTGCGCATACCCACCCCATCCGCTGCCTCTCCACCGCTCCATCCTCCTGCTCCTGGCATGCGTTCAGCAGCGCCAACTCCTGTTTTTCCACCTGTTCAGTCGTTGCCTGAGCCTGTTCAGATCGGGCAGGGGCCTTCGGACCCCCTTGAAGATTCGGCGATTGAACTTGCCAATGAGCCAGAGCCCATGGCGCTGGATCGTTATGCCCGTGACCTCACTGCCGCTGCGTCGCAGGGCCTCCTGGATCCTGTGGTGGGCCGTGATAGCGAGATCCGCAGCTTGATCAAGGTGCTCTCGCGTCGGGGTAAGAACAATCCGGTTCTGATCGGAGCGCCCGGTGTGGGCAAGACGGCCATCGCCGAGCTGCTGGCCCAACGCATCGTTGCCGGCGAAGTCCCGGAATCGCTTCAGGGATTGCGGCTTGTGGCCTTGGATGTGGGTGCTCTGATCGCTGGCGCCAAATTTCGCGGGCAGTTCGAGGAGCGCCTGCGAGAGGTGCTGCAGGAGGTGAGTGATCCAGAGGCTGGAGTGGTGCTGTTCATCGATGAATTGCACACCGTGGTCAACAGCGACCGCTCCAGTGCCGACGCTGGCAGCCTGCTCAAGCCTGCTCTGGCCAGAGGCGATCTGCGTTGTATTGCTGCAACCACGCCAGAGGATTACCGCCGGACAGTGGAGAAGGATCCAGCCCTGAACCGTCGCTTTCAGCAGGTGCAGATCTCCGAGCCTTCGATCGACCACAGCGTAGAGATTCTGCGGGGCGTGAAGGAGCGCTACGAGCTGCATCATGGCGTGACGATCACCGACGCCGCAGTGAAGGCTGCTGCACGCCTTGCCGATCGATACATCAGTGATCGTTGCCTGCCAGACAAGGCCATCGATCTGATCGACGAAGCGGCGGCACAACTCAAGATGGATGTGACGTCTAAGCCCCAGGTGGTGGAGGACGCTGAGATGGATCTGCGTCGCGTTGAACTGGCTGTGCTCGCGGCAGAGCAGGCTCCTGAATCGGAGCGTGTGCAGCTTCAGCGCCAGCGACTTGAGGCTTCGTCTCAACTCACTCAGCTGCGTGAGCGCTGGCAGGCAGAGCGGGAACAGCTGCAGGAACTGCGCCATCTACTGCAGGAAGATGAGGATCTACGCCATGCCGTTGCTGAAGCAGAGCGCCAGGGCGATCTTGAAGAAGCTGCGCGGCTTCAGTACGACCAGCTGCATCGTCTCCAGCAGCGTCGCAGTGACCTGGAGGAGTCGCTCAAGAAGGCGCAGCAAGACGGCACGGCGCTGTTGCGGGAGCAGGTGGAAGCCGAGGACATCGCCGATGTGGTGGCGCGCTGGACAGGGATTCCCATCCAGCGCCTGCTGGCAGGCGAACGTCAGAAGCTGCTGGAGCTTGATCAGCGCCTAGGGGAGCGTGTCATCGGCCAGTTCGATGCCGTGGGGGCTGTGGCTGCGGCGATTCGCAGGGCCAGAGCTGGCATGAAGGATCCTCGACGCCCCGTGGGTTCATTCCTGTTTCTGGGACCGACAGGTGTGGGCAAGACCGAACTGGCTAAGGCTCTCGCTGGCCAACTGTTCGATGAGGAGGAGTCCATGGTTCGCCTCGACATGAGCGAGTTCATGGAGCGCAACGCGGTCGCGCGCTTGCTCGGGGCCCCCCCCGGTTATGTCGGTTACGAGGAAGGAGGGCAGCTCACCGAAGCGGTGCGTCGTCGTCCGTACGCCCTGTTGCTTCTCGATGAGGTGGAGAAGGCTCACCCTGATGTGTTTAATGTGCTGTTGCAGGTGTTGGATGACGGACGTCTCAGCGATTCGCAGGGGCGCACGGTCGATTTTCGCCACACTGTGGTCGTGATGACTAGCAATCTGGCCAGCCGGGCCATTCTTGAATCATCCCGCCAGGACAGGGAAGCGGGAGCTCCGAGTGATCCATCCGCTCTAGATGGGGCTGTCGATGAAGCTCTGGGGCGACATTTTCGGCCTGAATTCCTGAACCGCATCGATGAAGTGATCCGGTTTCAGCCTCTAGGACTTGCCGATCTCAACAAGATTGTGCGCCTGCAGTTGGCTGATCTGGCCATGCTGCTGAGAGAGCAGGGGCTGGAGCTGCGCGTTGAGGAAGGTGTGATTGAGGCGATCGTTAGCCTCGGTTATGAGCCGGAGTATGGAGCGAGGCCCTTGCGCAGGGTGCTGCGTCGTCGTCTGGAGAATCCCCTGGCAACTGAGTTGCTGGAGGAGCGTTTCAGCGGTGCTCAGGCGGTTCGTGTGCAGGCTGGAGCGACTCCGAACGATCCCTTCTTGTTCGAACCTGAATAACCTCTTATTGAGGCGTCCGGTACGATATTCAATTGCTGTCACGTGCCTTCAAAGCCGGCGTCAGCACCGGCCCAGACGACTTTTTATCCGTCATCCGTGACCAGCCCCACTTCCGAGGACACCACAGCAGCGACGACGCCCCCCTCATCAGGCCCTGAACGGCCTGAGAAAAAGGGCGGATTTCTGCAAGCCACCTTTGAAGAGTTGAAGCTTGTGGTCTGGCCCAGCCGACAACAGCTGTTCAGCGAATCCATCGCTGTGATCCTGATGGTGAGCCTCTCCGCTGCGGCCATTGCAGCTCTGAGTCGCTTCTACGGCTGGGCTGCGTCCCAGGTGTTCCGTTGAGTCCTTATCCGGTCTGATCCGGTGCATTTTTCCAGTTCATCCTTCGCTCCTGCCCTGCCTCGTGTCTGATCTCGATCAAAGCCAGTCGGACCCCAGTGAGATGCTTGATCTTCCTGCGCCGAATGACGGAGAAGAGGGAACCCTTGAAACCCCCACAATCCGCACGGGCGTTGCCCGCTGGTATGCGGTTCAGGTGGCATCAAGTTGCGAGAAAAAGGTGAAGGCTACGCTCGAGCAGCGGGCTGTGACGCTCGGTGTGAGTAATCGCATTCTTGAGATCGAAATTCCCGAAACGCCTGCGGTCAAAATCAAAAAAGACGGCAGCCGCCAGTCCACTGAGGAGAAAGTGTTCCCCGGTTATGTGCTTGTGCGCATGGTGCTGGATGAAGACACGATGATGGCCGTTCGCAGCACCCCAAACGTCATCAACTTTGTCGGGGCGGAAGATCGTCGTGCCACCGGTAAAGCACGTGGTCATATCAAGCCACGCCCCTTAAGTCGTCAGGAAGTCGACCGTATCTTCAAGCGTGCTGCCGAGAAGAAGACGGTTGTCAAAGTCGATCTCATTGAAGGTGATCAGATTTTGGTCACTGCCGGTCCGTTTAAGGATTTCCAGGGTGAGGTCATTGAGGTGTCGGGTGAGCGCAGCAAGCTCAAGGCACTCCTCTCCATCTTTGGCCGTGAGACACCAGTCGAACTTGAGTTTTCCCAGGTGAGCAAGCAGAACTGATATTGGCGGCGGCCGTCTCCCTGCGGAGGGCGGCCTGAGGGGTGGTTCTTCACCCCGCCGCACCTGCCCCGAGGGCCAGGTGATCCGCAGATGTTCAACTCCGTCCGCCGATGGCCAAGAAAGTCGTAGCTGTGATCAAGCTGGCCCTTCAGGCCGGCAAAGCCAACCCTGCACCGCCCGTGGGTCCTGCCCTCGGTCAGCACGGGGTCAATATCATGGCGTTCTGCAAGGAGTACAACGCCCGAACCCAGGACAAAGCCGGGTTCGTGATTCCGGTGGAAATTTCGGTCTTTGAAGACCGCAGTTTCACCTTCATCACCAAGACGCCCCCAGCGTCCGTGTTGATCACAAAGGCTGCTGGAATCGCTAAAGGTTCCGGAGAGTCCGCCAAGGGAAGCGTTGGCTCCATCAAGCGATCCCAGCTTGAGGAAATCGCCAAGACCAAGCTGCCCGACCTCAACTGCACCAGCGTTGAGTCGGCCATGCGCATCATCGAAGGCACTGCCCGCAACATGGGCGTCGCCATCAGCGACTGACGCTCCAGCGCCAGTCATTGCTCATTTCCAATTTCTTCAGGGGGAGACCTTGCGGTCGTCTGAACCCCATCTAAGCCATGCCAAAACTTTCAAAACGCCTGGCCAGCCTCGTCACCAAGGTTGAAGAGCGTGCTTACGAGCCGCTTGAAGCCATTCAGCTGGTCAAGGACAACGCCAACGCCAAGTTCGACGAGACCATGGAGGCGCATGTGCGTCTCGGGATCGATCCCAAATACACCGATCAGCAGCTGCGCACCACCGTGGCACTGCCTCACGGCACCGGTCAGACCGTCCGTATTGCTGTGGTCACCAGTGGTGAGAAGGTTGCAGCCGCCAAAGCAGCCGGCGCCGAGCTCGCAGGCGATGAGGATCTGGTCAACACCATCAGCAAGGGGGAAATGAACTTCGACCTGCTGATCGCCACCCCGGACATGATGCCCAAAGTGGCCAAGCTGGGTCGTGTGCTCGGCCCACGTGGTCTGATGCCCAACCCCAAAGCCGGTACCGTCACGACCGATTTGGCGGCTGCCATCAAGGAGTTCAAGGCTGGCAAGCTCGAATTCCGTGCTGACCGCACCGGCATTGTGCACGTGCGTTTTGGTAAGGCCAGTTTTGATGCTGCCAACCTGCTCGACAACCTGAAAATGCTTCAGGAGACCATTGATCGCAATAAGCCCAGCGGCGCCAAGGGTCGTTATTGGAAGAGCCTGTATGTGACCTCCACCATGGGTCCTTCAGTGGAAGTGGATATCTCAGCCCTTCAGGACATCAACAAAGAGGGTTGATCCAGCTCATCCAAGCCTGATGCCAGCCAGCCTCCACTTCGGTGGGGGCTTTGCTGTAAGTTTGACTGCTGGCGAAAGCCAGACAACGGGCACGCGCCCGGCCAAAGACAGCAGGTTGCTTCAAGCGGTTGTTATTAACCGTTCAAGATGCATTAAGTCCTGCCGAGGCAGACGCGACGATTTTTCTCCCTCATGGGATTGGATCGATACGCGGCCTCGTCTCCTTCGGGAGCACTGAACGGCCGTGTGTCCAGCTTGTTCCCCCGATCCGATCCAAATCCTATGGGCCGCACTCTGGAGAGCAAGCAACAGATCGTCGAAGAGCTCAAGCAGCTCCTCGGTGAGGCCGAAATGGCATTGGTCCTGGATTACCAGGGTCTCTCCATCAAGGAAATGTCTGATCTGAGGACTCGTCTTCGGGCCAGCAACGGCGTTTGCAAGGTGACCAAAAACACCTTGATGCGTCTCGCCATTGATGGTGATAGTGCCTGGTCCAACCTCGATCCCCTTCTGAGCGGTACCAACGCTTTCGTCCTGGTTAAGGGCGATGTCGGCGGTGCAGTCAAGGCCCTTCAGGCTTTTCAGAAGGACACCAAGAAGTCCGAAACCAAGGGCGGCCTTTTCGAAGGCAAGCTCCTGTCTCAGGACGAGATCAAGGCCATCGGTGACCTTCCCACCAAGGAAGTGCTCATGGCTCAGATCGCTGGTTCCATCAATGCCGTTGCCACCAAGGTGGCTGTGGGCATCAACGAGGTTCCCTCCGGTCTTGCTCGGGCGCTCAAGCAGCACGCCGATTCCGGCGAAAGCTGAACGTCTTCGACCCGACTGTTTTTTTGATCTGTTGCTGAATCCCAACCATGTCTGCAAAAACCGACGAAATCCTCGAATCGTTGAAGTCCCTTTCGCTGCTTGAAGCTTCCGAGCTTGTTAAGCAGATCGAAGAGGCCTTCGGTGTCTCCGCAGCCGCATCCGCGGGTGTGGTGATGGCTGCCCCCGGCGCTTCCGCTGGTGGTGGTGGCGAGGCCGCTGAAGAAAAGACCGAATTTGATGTTGTGCTGGAAAGCTTCGATGCTTCCGCCAAGATCAAGGTCCTCAAGGCTGTGCGCGAAGCCACAGGCCTTGGCCTGGGCGATGCCAAGGCCATGGTCGAGGCTGCTCCGAAGACCATCAAAGAGGGTGTCTCTAAGGACGACGCCGAAGCCCTCAAGAAAGCCATTGAAGAGGTGGGCGGCAAGGTCACTCTCAAGTGATTTTGTTGGATCGGCGGCTTCCGGTTGACGATCCTTTCCCTTCAATCGATACCGACCTTCGGGTCGGTTTTTTCTTGTCTAGACGATTGCAGCCAACTGGGTTTGGCTGTGCAAAAAAAAAGCTCTGCCTTAAGCAGAGCTCAGAAGTGAAACGCATGACCGGAGTCTGTCCTTGTTTCGACCCGGAAGAAGCGTTTTCCACTCCTCACACTGTGACAAAGTAAAAAATTGCTTTGGACATTGCGCGTTGTGCTGGGGCGCTCTGTCAACTGTCCTTCCGTGACGCCGCGGCTCAGGGTCGAAAGGGAATCACTGTCAGACGGACCGGTCCACTTGGCTGTGAAGGCGGCTTGGGCAGGCCGGCGGTGAAGGTCAGGCTTCGATCAAACGTTCTCGCTTTGCTAACGGCCATCAGCGTGTTCATCGGCTTCGTATTGGCGAAATACACGTGGCTCAGCGTGCGCCCCTTGTAGCTGCGGCGTTCGAGCGACCAGCCTGGCTCCAGCGTCAGTTTCACAAAGGCGTTTTTATCCCTGCGTACTTTGCTGGCTCTGGCCACTGTGATGCCTCCACCGCGCAGAGAGTCCATCGCCTGCAATGCAAGACCGTTTCTGTTCTGTTTTAGACGCAGGCGATAGCGCTTGTCGGCATCGTTGCCGGACGTGCGCAGCGAGTAGCCGTTGCTGTCCAGGTAGCGGCTGCAGATTCCCGTGAAATCGAAGTTGTTCAGAGAAGGGTTCATCAGTCCGTCCTGACGTTCCTCCCAGCAGAGCGGTCTGGCTTTGATCTGTTCCAGCACCAGAAGCTTCCAGCGATCTCGTCCCACTGCCTGGGCCAGGATTGCGAAACGTTCTTCTTGCAGTGGATTGCTGTCGAAAAGGGCCCGGGCCCATCCAGGCAGGCTCCCGGCCATCGCCGCCAGTCCCACGGCAGCAGCACTCAGCGCAGCTTTGCGGAAGTAGGTTCGGCCCATGGCCCAGTCCTCCTGGGTGTTCAAGAACCGTGTTGTACCGAAGAAGGCGTGGGGTGACCAATGGCTGAGGCTGATCACAGAGGTCGAGTTGTGGCCGCTGCCACCGACGGAGCCTGCAGTGGTAATCCTGGCCCTGGAGGCTGGGGGGCTTTGATCCGCTTTGAGGACGGCAGTGTGGAGGAGTTCGGGGGTGCCGACCCGGCCACCACTAACAACCGCATGGAGCTGCAGGCAGCTCTGTCCATGTTGGAGAGGCTGGCCGAGCTGCCTCGTCATCCCGATCTCACCCTGCGGACCGACAGCAAGTACCTGATCGATGGCCTTGGCTCGTGGATGGCGGGTTGGAAACGCAAGGGCTGGAAAACCGCAGCGGGCAAACCCGTGCTCAATCAGGACCTCTGGCAGTCCCTCGACGCTGCCCGCCTCTCCGATGTGCCGCTGACCTATGTGAAAGGTCACAGCGGTGACCCGGATAACGATCGGGTTGATCAGATCGCTGTGGCTTTCTCCAAGGGGACATCGCCAAGGCTTGGTCGTGCGTCTCAATCGGCCCCCTCCAAACTCGACAGAACAGCGGATGGGCCACAAACGCGGGAAGATGACTTGGCACCTGAATCCCTGCAACAGCTGCTCACCAGGCTGGAATTGGCCGATCGTTTGGCTGCTGGCGGATATGCCCTGTCCCTGGTGGAACTGGCCCAGCTGGTGGAGCAACCGCTGACGCGCCTGGCAGAACGACAACAGACCTGGAGCTGGCGTGATTGGTTGGTGGAACCGGCCGAGGGCGATTGCTGGCGGCTGCGCCGCGCCGAGGCAGGATCGAGATAGATCGAGGAACCCAGATGACCCAGCCGTCATCGTCCGGGGTGATGTCTACCGCAGGTTTCTATCGGCGCTGGTTGGGACCTGTGCTGGCCAAAGACGAAGGCGTGGATGCTGAACAGCTCAGCCGTGCTGCCCTTCAGGCGTTGGGTCAGTGCAGTCTTCGCCGCCAGTGGCCGGGTTTTTCTGGTGTTCTTGATGGTGTGGCGACTGAACTGACACGCCGTGACCTGCGCTTGGAGCAGGTGTTATTTGGATGCCGTTTCAGCAATCCCGTGGGGCTGGCGGCTGGTTTTGATAAAAACGGTGTTGCTGCTGGGGTCTGGGATCGTTTTGGGTTTGGGTTTGCCGAAGTCGGCACCGTCACCTGGCATGGCCAGCCCGGTAATCCGAGGCCTCGGCTGTTTCGTTTGGCCCAGGAGCGCGCGGCATTGAACCGCATGGGTTTCAACAACAAAGGTGCAGAGGAGCTGCGTCGCACCCTCGAGCGACAGGCTCTCCCACCGCGCGGTCAGAGACCTGCCGTGCTCGGGATCAATTTCGGTAAATCGAAGGTTACGCCGCTGGAGCTGGCGGCTGATGACTATGCATCGTCGCTGGAAATGTTGGCGCCACTGGCCGACTATGCAGTGATTAATGTCAGTTCGCCTAATACCCCTGGTCTTCGCGACCTGCAGGATGCCACTCAGTTGCGACGACTGGTGGAACGTTTGCGCAGGCTGCCGGGTTGTCCGCCACTGTTGGTGAAGATCGCACCAGATCTCGAAGATGACGCCATCGATGGCATCGCCCGCCTGGCCTATGAGGAGGGGCTCGCCGGTGTGATTGCCGTAAACACGAGTCTCGATCGGCTTGGGTTGGGGCAGCGGGTGCTCAGTCAAACCGGCCGCAGCCTGGCTGAGGAGGCGGGTGGCCTCAGCGGTGATCCGTTGCGCCAGAGGGCTTTGGAGGTGCTGCGGCGGCTGCGTGCCACCGCAGGTCCGGCACTACCGCTGGTGGGGGTCGGCGGGATCAGCACGCCCGAGGCCGCCTGGGAGCGGATCGCTGCTGGAGCGTCTCTGGTTCAGCTGTACACCGGTTGGATCTTTGAAGGTCCGGACCTGGTGCCTCGCGTGCTGGAGGGGCTTATGGAGCAGCTGGATCGTCACGGCATTCGTCACATCAGTGAAGCGGTGGGTAGCGGCGCCCCCTGGCACTAGCCGATAGCCTTCCAGCAGGGTCGCAGCACCCAACGGCTTGGAGTTGCATCGTGGTGCTTGCAGAACTGCGTGATCGCTTTCCGGCTCTGGACAGCTGGGTGATTCAGGTGCAGGGTCTGCTGGATCCACGAGGGTGCTGCTGGCACCGGAGGATGAAGCGCTCAATCTGGCCTGCTGGTCGCAGGATGACTGGGCCTTGTCAGGGATTTTGCAGTTCTTTAAAGGCATGGAACAGCTCGAGCTGTTGGTGCAACCGAGTGATTTCGAGCTCACTTCCATAGAGGCCCCCTCCAATGCATCGAATCAGCCTGAGGTCATCGGGCCGATCCTCACACGATTGAAGTTGAGGATTACCTTCTTTGATCAGGATTCAAAGGACGGCAAAGGTTTCGGAAGTGATTCGGAGGCCTCTGAATTGGGAAAAAAGGGAGAGCCACCGCCTGCCTAAGTTTTCTTCTGGACCGGGTCATTGCTGCAGTTGCTGAGGGCTGGCCCTCGCTGAATCCTGTCGATACCATCCGCCCATGTTCATGGGGTTCTGGCCCGGGTATGCCGTTCACCCCTTCCCGACTTACAGCACTGTTACTCGTCGCTGGACTCACCACTGCGGAGGCGGGATTGCTCGATTTCGCCGTCAGATCAGTCTCTCGAGCGGCTCATGCTCAGGGCGATATATCTCTTCGTATCCGGCGCAGCCAGAACGGTGTGGAGGTGGTGGTTGATGGTGTGGGCGAGCAACCGGTGTTGCAGCAACGGCTCAATGGGCAGGTATGGGAAGGGCGGTTGCAGACCCAGGGAGTTCGAGGTCTGCATGATGGCCTTCAGCAATTGTCCGATTCCACCGCAGGTTTGCGGCGTGTTGCTATTAGCGGGTCTGGTAATGATTTCGTCCTTCGAGTAATCCCTGAAGAAGGTCAGATTCTCCAAGAGCCTTTAGTGAGTGCAGATGGACGAAGTCTGATCTTGAGGTTCTCTGGTCTGGTTTCAGCACCAAGTGTTCAGACGGGCGAGTTGGACCTCACGATGCCTGGAGCAGTTTCTCAGACCCGTTATGCGCCTCCTCTGCGCCCCAGGGCTGTGGCGCCACCGCTCGGTGATATGGCTGTGGGCACGATGGTGTTGCAGAACCGCAGTTACGTAAATGTGAGCGGCCCTGCGGTCACGCTTTCCCTCAAAAACGCTTCGGCAAAGGACGCGATTCTTTCCATTGCAAAACTAGGTGGCTATGGGTTTGTTTATCTGAATGATTCCAATAGTAATGGGGGTGAATCAGGCGATGATCCACGATTGGTGACGATGACGTTTAGTGAGGAAACTTATCAACGAGCCCTGAATTCTTTGTTAATGGCTTCAGGCCTTCAAGCTAAACTTGAAGGCCGTACCCTGATGGTTGGCTTATCAGTTTCAGATAAAACTTTTGGACCTCAGATGTCAAAGGTTTATCGCTTAAATCAGGCCAGTGCTGCTTCTGCAGCAGACTATTTGGCAAGCCTTGGCGCCAGAATAAGTAAGATTAACCTGATTAGTATTACTAGTGGCGAGCCCACGCAGTCAGGAGGAACCGCTATTAATAATAAATTGACTCAAGAACAATCATCTCTTACGCAAGTGGAATCCTATGGAGCTTCTTCTGGCCCGCTTCGAGGGCTTAACGGAACCACGGATTCTCGCCTTCAGACCATCACTCTTGTGGGTGACTCTCGACTGGTCAATGTTGCAGAAGGTTATCTGAAGCAAATTGATCTGCGTCAAAGGCAGGTCGCCGTGAAGGTGCAGATTCTGAATATTGATCTGCTCAACGATAAGACAATCGATTCGAGCTTTTCTGCGAAAATTGGTAATACTTTCCTTGTCAGTGAAAGTGGAAAAGCATTTATTAATTTTGGTCAGTATCGGCCTGGAAATAGTCAAGGAACTGGGACGTTGGGGAATGGAACCCCTTACGCCGAGCCAGGTAATTATAATGCTGGTGTCCCCGCATTTGCATCACAGCGAGTTGTGGATCCTGTCGTAGCAGGGAATGATGTTGTAGGCGCTGTTGTGGCAAAAAATAAAGTCTTTAGTCCGCCATTTGTGGAAGCTCAAGAACAGGTGGCAGGTATAGATGGTTCGCAGCAATTAATTCCAAAAGTTGACTCAGAAGGGCGACCCGTTTATGTGGCTTCCACTGATCCAGCTGCAGCCCCTGCTTTAGTTCCGTCCTACGATAGCAATGGTCAGCCTGTTTATATACCTACAACTGATCCAACTGTGGCCTCAAAATTGGTGCCACGTTATGACAGTAATGGTCAGCCTATTTACGTTCCCTCTACCGATCCGGCTGCCTCTCAAACATTAGTTCCTCGATATGACAAGAATGGGCAGGTTGTGTATGTACCTGGTAAAGATCCGAAGCAATTCTCTTATCCAAATAATTCATTCTTTGGTTATTTAGAAGCTGTTATCCAAAGCTCGAGTACAAAGACCTTGGCTCAGCCCACACTTTTGGTTCAGGAGGGTCAAGAGGCAAAAGTTGAAACTGGTACAAGTGTGATTACTTCGGTGTCGACGACTGATACCAGTAACGGTTCGACGCAGTTTGAATACACGCGTCAAAATGCAGGGCTTAATTTGAAGATTAAAGTCAATAAAATCGATGATAATGGATTCGTTTCATTGAATCTTGATCCTGAGATTTCTGTTCCAATTCCTGCTGGACAAAGCAACGGTGTCGATATTTATAATATTTCTGGTCGCTCTCTTTCTTCAGGTTCAATACGGTTGCGTGATCGGCAAACGCTTGTGCTGACGGGTGTTATTCAGGATCAAGATAAAGAGCAGGTGACAAAGTGGCCAATTCTTGGTGATTTGCCTTTTATTGGTCAGTTATTCCGTCGCAGCGGGTCGAGTCGAACAAAAAATGAACTTGTGATATTGGTGACACCTATGATCATTGATGATGAAGATGGCGGTTCTTACGGATATGGTTACAGGCCATCTACTCGAGAAACGCGTCAGTTAATGCGTGGAAGTTAATTTAAAAACTCAGGCCTAAGGCTGGCATAAACAATTTCATCGCTATTGGGATAAGTGCTTTTGATGTTGAAATTAGTCCGCTAAGTAAAGCTGATCCTGCACCATTACCAGTTTCATTCTTATTTTCTTTGTCTTGTAGGGCGATCGCTGCTGCCTCTAGCTGTTGGGCGGGTAAAATCATTCCTTGAGCTTCAAAAAGTTCGCTGGCATAGTTGAAATCTTTGATGGCTAGTTTCCGTTTCCCCAACTTTTCTCTGGTGATTGCCCTAGCAACCCAGCTCTCAGCAATGTCTGGCTTTTTTTTAATCGCTTTGCTGAACAAATCTTCCGCTTGTCTCCAGCTTTCTCCTTTTGCTGCGCTGACTCCTGCGTTGTGTAATGCCGCATGGCTTTGCACTTGGGAAGTAATGCCCTTAGCACCTCTCCAGTGAGCTTCCTCCAGGGCATTGATATCAAGTTGTGCACCTGTGAGATCACTTTCGCGAAAATCTGTTCCGTAAAGTTTCGCTCCCTTTAGATTGGCGCCACGCAGAGATGCTCCTTTAAGGCTGGTGAAGCTCAGATCCGCTCCACTTAGATTTGCTCCGTCCATGTTGGCCCGACTGAGGTTTGCTCTCTGCAGCTGAGCCTTGTTCAGGTCTGCATCACGAAGATCGGCATGAACAAGATCTGTGTCTGCAAGTTTGCAGCCGTTGCAACTGCGCTCCTGAAGTAAGCGAAAGAGTGCTTCGTTCGCTTGTAGAGGCGTGGCGATGAGATTGCCGCTGATCAGCAGCAGCAAGATGGCCAATTTGCTTTTAGTCATGTCCAAGCCCATGGTGTCTGATTTGTATCGATCTTCCGGGTTGCTGTCGATGCCTGTCTAACCAGATCAGGCGACATCTCATTCACTATGCAGAGCGTCTGTCATCAGAGTCTGCTCTAGTAGTTCTTCGGCCACTGAATGCATCAGCTCCTTGCGGGCCTGTGCCCGTTGCTAGGTGATGCGCAGTGGAATGGTGCGCATTCGTAGTCTCAAGCCCTTCCATGTCAGACCAGCTTTTCAATCTTGTTGTAGTTGAAAGACATCCACAACTACAACCCAGGTCAATGTCTCATCAGTTGCGCGATGAAGCTTGGCCGGAACATGTGGGGCTCCCCGCCATGGTTTCTCACTGCTGAGAATTCGTCATCGCGCTGTCGGCGAAACCGCACGACTGCTGATGGATGCTTCTCAAACTAGAGACGGTCATTCAGCAGGATGTCTTTGCTCATTGTGTTTGTTTGTCTGGATGTTGAGCAACTCAGAATCAATGATGCGACAGAATTGTGGCCAAGGTAAACCGCCTTCCAAAAGAAATCCTCGATGTCGGTTCACTGCGACGGTTGGTCCGATCACAACGGTTGGTGTGGCTGTGATGTTCTCTAAGCCAGGTTCTGATTTGTTGGTTCGAATCAGTTCGGGAATTTTGGGGTAACGGAGGCAGCGGTCAAGCTCTCGGTCATTTAGGCCTGCAGAGATGGCGATTGCTCGTGGGCCTTTGCATTTCAGGCAATTCTGGTAGTCATACAGGGCCTGATGAACCACCCAGAAGGTATTTTGTCGTTTCGCACAGCGAGCGACAATTGCGCTCATTTCCGCCTGCTTATGGAAGGGTAAGGGGAGGTCTTTATGAGCTAATCGTATCAAAACTTTGTCGATAAAGACTTTTTTAGATTAGGAAAATTGTGTTCTGGAAGATCCTGCAATAGGGGCATTGGTAATCACTGAATTCTACGATCGTGAGAGGAGCAGTCTCCGATCCAAGAATGGGCTCTTGTTTAAGTAGAAGATCAAATGCAATCTCTTTTGGTATTTTCAGTCGATTCCGGGGCGGCGGCTCTTGCTGCGGATGTTGTCGGACAGTCATTGTCATTCCTGCTCCCAGGGCTGATCCCGGTGCAATTAAGCCCAAATGTCGCAGCCATTGAGCTTTAAAGATTGCTTTGATCGGCACTGGGACTTTCAAGGCTTTTTCTCCTACTGTTCGCCATGGTCAGATGGCGCTTAAATAGTGGCGATTGCCAGTTAAATCTGTGAGAGAGGGGGCAGGTGCTTGGCTAGAGCTCGATCTGCTGCGTCAGCGTCGTAAGGATTATGGGCAGGTTCGGCAGCAAGTTGTTCCCACTGGCAGCCTTCTCCGACGTGGAGCTGTGCTGGGCGCGGTTTTGCCCTTGCTGCTGTTGCTGATTGCTACTTGGTTGCTAATTCGAGATCGTTTACTCGCGAGCAATATCAAGGAACTTCAACCCGTAGCAGAGCAGCATCGCTTGCTCACCAGTTCTCTCGAGGCTGTTCAGGCTCAAATCCAAGAGGTGTCGACACAAAACACCGATGTTGCTAAGGCGCTTGCTGACGTTCGCTCGAGTTCTGCGGTTCTGACGGAGCTGCGCCGCGTGATTCCCAGGCAGCTGAAACTGGATTCGGTAGTTGTGAATGGTGCCTCCCTGACTCTGCGTGGAGAGGCAGTGGCGGCGTCTGGTTTCAAGGCCCTGAATGCCTTTTTACTCAAGCTTCAGGAATCTTCCTTCTTAGATGCAGGTTCTGTGAGGTTGGTGCAGGGCCTTCTCGATCAGAACGATGAGAACACGTCAGTTACCTACGAGATCACAGCGCGTTTTGCCGATGATGCCGCGCAGGCCACTGAACCACGACTTGCCGGTTTGGGGGCTCAGGGTATGGCGTTGCGTTTAGATGCAATGCGTGAACTCGGGGTGATGCCTTGACCAACTTTCAGGCCAACCCTGATTCGAGCCGATTGCGCTGGCTGACTCCTGAACGAGCGGTGTTGGTGTTGCCTGTTGTTGCTGGCCTTGTGGCCTCTGTAGCACTTGCCTCGCTGGTGCTGACGCCGCTGTCCTTGAGCGTTAAAGAAAAGCGGCAGCAAGTCGACGATCTGAGTCTTCTTCGTGATGCACTGCCTCTTGTGCAATCTCAGTTCAATGCGTCCAACCTTCAGCTGAAGCAACGACGTGCTCAGCAGCGTGATCTGCTGAATCTTGTGGCAGGTGTGAGTGAGTTGGACACCTTTCTTGCTGAGCTCAATGATCTGGCTGATCAGATTGGCGTCCAAATCACGAGGGCGGAGCCAGGCGACATTGAGCTCTATCAACCTCCAGCTCTGCCAGTGAGTGATGGGGCAGCTGCTCCTCCTGCGGCCGGTGGAGAAGGAACGGCATCATCGGATCCATTGTTGCGTGAGGGGCTTGAGCGCCGTTCAGCACAGCTTGGAGTTTCAGGCTCATTCAAACAGCTTCTCGCTTTCATGCGTGCTTTAGAACAACTTCAGGTGTTTGTTGAGATCAGTGATCTTTCTCTCGTCCAGACTTCCAGTTCTAGCGAGGATGGTCAATTGCCTAAGTTTTCACTGGAACTCGCACTCACACTTGGCGCCTATGGCCGCCAGGCAGATATCGCGAAGAACGGAGTTAACATTCAATGATGTGATGGGGCCCTTGCCTTGGCTTACATCTACGCAGGATTGGGCATCGCCATGATGGCGGGCATCATGGCGATCTTTGAGTTTGGTCTCTCGATCACTGGTCAGGAAGGTCAATTACTGCCACCGGTCGACTCTTACTTTGAGGTGGAAGGCTTGCCCCAGAGAAATGCTGATCGTGAATTTCTGGTGCTTCTCAATTCCCCTGATGTTTTGCTGGCAATGGGTGAGCAATCGTCCCAGCGCTTGTGCAATTGTCTAAAATGCCGTGTGAAACAATTGGGCCAAGACAACTCCGATACTAATCTCTGTGAAAGATCTGTTTTGACGAGTCCTCATTGTGAGGCCAATGAAGATATCGCTCAGGGATATTTATTTTTGGACGGGTATAAAGATTTGCCTATTTTAGGGGCTGCATCTGAGAGCAGTTTTTTTGCTGCAGCGTGTGCTTTGACCAGTATTTCATCTGATCACAGAGTTCTTGTAAGGCCAAATTATATTGACACCGTAGCTCCGTATGAGATTTATTCTTGCAGCGGTTCACGCTGTTCGTTTGAGTAATGCTAATGGGTTGGAATAATGATTGATGCTTTGCTCGGTGCGTTAATTGCAGTGACCGCAACCACTGCTTTGCTCGCTGCAATTCAGCTGTCTGAATCAGCGTTTGAAAAAGCGGGTGGCTCCTATTTTATTGAAGGCAATCAGCAGTCTGTTATTGATGATTTTGAAATCTTGAATGATGCTGGGTACGACTCAAGCCTCGGCTCAGCGGACCGAGAAACTCTTGAAAATGATTTATCGCTGTTACCTTCCCAATTGCCGCAATGATGCGAATTAGGCCGAGCTCGAAGTCATCCAGTGGAATGTCATTGTTGGAAATGGTCATTGCGATGCTGATGTTGATACTTTTTACCAGCGTGGTTGTGTCTGTTCTTGAGCTAACAGCCCGATTCCTTGGCGAGGTGGAGTCAGGAAATGATGTTGGACAACCAGTTCAAGATCAATCAGCTAATGGTGCCTTAATTGAGCTACAGGAAATTCAGGTTGTGTTCGATCAGATTGTAGAAGTTTTGGCTCAACCTGGAATCAGTAAAGGCAGGCTTCTAGGCGCAAGTAATCAACGGCGTATTGCCTACCCTCTTGGTGAAAATCCTTCAGTCGCTTGCACATCGCCGTTAGATCGAAAGGGTCTTCTTGACCTCAACACAGCTTGGAATTTGTCAGGTCCATCATTGCGATTTTCGGATTTTCCGGCTGGATATAGTATTTGTCTATGGCAGACTAGCCTTGCTGAAGCTTCCATCAAGGAATTGGCAACAAATGCTTGGCCAGCTAACAAGAAAAAAGCAGGACTTTATGTCTTGCAAGCCTTGCCTCAAAAGCTCGATGCTGCCACGCTTCCAACACGACGGTTGTTTTGTCGGCCCCGGCCCTACTGTGCTGGTTGAGCAATGACCTCCTCTAGTTCACTTGTTGGTACGTCTTTTTTTGGAATCGACCTTCGCAAGCTTTCTGAGCGTTTGCAAGGAATGCGCCGACAGGTGTCAAAACGAGTGTTGTTGTTGGAGTTTGATTCAGTTTCCTTGCGTCTGGCAGAAGCACGCTTTTCAGGCGGTGGTCTCCAGGTTGACCATCTAACCAAGTTTGATCTTCCTGAGGATGCACTGGAAAGGGGCGTTCCCAGTGATCCTGCGAAGATGGGTGGATTGATTAAGCAGCTATGCCGTGAAAAACAGATTTCTGTGCATCGTTGTGCGGTGGTCTTGCCAACTGAGACTGCATTTCAGCGCTTGATTCACTTGCCTCTTGGATTAGCTGTGGATGAAGCTCGTGATTATTTACTTGATCCTGGTAATCGTCTTCAGATTCCGATCGCTTTAAGTCAGGCTGATTTTGATCTGCAATCAACATCACTTCCTGTTCTTCATTCCGATGATCAGGAATTGCAAACATATTTGTTGACGGCAATTCCCAGTAATCTCGTTGATCGATTAGTCGAAACACTGCAGTTTGCTGAGCTTGAACTACAGTCTTTGGAAGTTGGAGCTAACAGTCAATTGAGGCTGATAGCAATGGATCTCTTTTCTCTGCAGCAGCAGGATGTGAGATTGGTTTTGGAGCTCAAAACACAATGCACTCATTTCTCTTTAGTTACTGCATCTGGCCCAATATGTTTTGAGCGACTTGCAGCGATTCGTGAGTTTCCTGATCCATTTCTGACTGATGAGCAGACTCTATCTGCTCTTGAGGAAGGTGTTCTGGCTGAGCAGATCAGCATCAATCAGGAAAATTATATTGCCATCGGCGAACTGGATCTCCGTTTACTACTTTCTGAGATCAGGGATGCTTTGAACCGCTTTTCTTCTGATTGGTCTGGTTTCCGTCTTGTGGATATTGTGCTAATGGGTCGCAATAGTGCTCACCCCTTTTTACCTGCCTTATTAAAGGAAGAGTTTGATTGTTCTGTTCATGCTGTGGAACCGATGCTTGTTCCAGGCATCGAAGGATTACAGTTCGACTCTATTCTGGTTCAGAAGAGTCTTAATCGTTTGTTAGGTTTAGGTCTGGGTCTACTTTCTTCAGATTATTTGCTCTCCAGCGATCTGCCAGGACAATCTAATCAGGATTTATCTACTCGATCGGTTCCTCTTATTGATGTTGTTTCAATCTCTGATACTGAGTCTGTAGAGCATGAAGTCATCGCTAACAGCAATACGGTAGATGAACAATCAGGATTGGGCTCTCTGAGTGCTCAGTTGATGCCTGATCAACAGAACTCAGCGGATCAGTTGTCCGATGAAAGTGGCCGTATTGATGCGCATAGTAAAGTGCAGCTATCCGGCCTCTTGAATGAGGCTGAATCGCCTTCCTTAGGAGCAACTGTATCCACCCTTCCGCAGGAGCATACTTTGGCAAGTCATGCTCATGATTCTGCCTCTGAAGTCTTGGAGGATTTCACAAGGGTCGATTCGGAGGAGGATCCGACAACCAGCTGGCCCTCGATCAATAGCACCACCGGCTTGAGTCAAGATGATCGTGATGGGGCCCAAGATCTCTCGGAACAGACACCATTGCCTAGCGAATCCGATACCAAGATCCGCTTGAATACATCCAGCGATCGCATTGATCTTGATGATGTCGAGTCGGCATCTCTGGATTTGATCGATACTCCCAGTGCTGTGCAACCCGAAGATCGCCAATTCTCTGATAATGCCGTTGATTCTCAATGGCCTTCGATTGCAGTGGCCGGAAGTAGTCAGAACCATATAGACGATGATTCGTTGCTTGCTATTTCTGCAGATTCATCGATTACTGAAGCTAAGGAAGCGGAGCAAGTTAAAGAATCAATTGAAAGTACAGACGACTCATTGCTTGGCGATCTGAAATTTAGCAGCGATGATTAATTCTTTAATTTATTTGCCAAAATTCTGAATCAAGCCAAACATTGGAAGATAGAGTGATATCACAATTGTTCCGACAATTGCTGCAACAACAAAGACAACTGCGGGCTCCATGGCTTTTGTTAGTGAGCTGACTGTTGATTCCACTTCCCGTTTGTAAAAAATGGCTAGTTTGTCCAGCATGAAACTCAGCTGGCCTGTTTCTTCTCCAATTTTGATCATAGAAATCACAAGTTTTGGAAAGACTTGGCTCTGGTCAAGAGAGTAATTCAGTTCCTGGCCTTGAATGACTAAATTAATACCTCGTCGAATTGTGGTTCTGATTCGTTCGTTGGAACTGGCTGAGACACATCTTTCCAATCCGTCTACTACCGGAATGCCTGAATTCACTAGTGTTGCAAGCGTATCGCACATCGCTGCCATTTCTGAGCGCAGGATCAGATCACCGAATAGGGGCACTTTGAAAATCAACGTGTCTAAACGTAATCGCCCCACTTTGCTCGAATAGATACTCCTAAATCCGTAAAGCAGTGCGATGATGAAGAGTGGTCCCCCGATCGCAAATTGCATCGATGTCACAAACCGGGACAGGGTGAGCATGAATGAGGTTAGTGCTGGTAAATCCGCACCCAAGCCCTCAAACATGCTTTCAAATCTTGGAACAATAAAAATTAGTAGAGCTAGGCTTACAGATATCGCTAGAAGAAAGACCAAGCCAGGATATACTAATGCTCCAATGATTTGGCCGCGTATTTTGGCTTGTTCTTCCATCAGTAGTGCAATTCTTTCAAGAACTTCATCCAGAATCCCACCTGCTTCGCCGGCCTCGATCAATCCAACTGTGATCGGTGCAAAGACTTTTGGATATTGTCGAAGGGATAAGGATAGTTCTTCACCAGCACTGAGTCTTGCTGCAATACGCATAACGCAATTGGCAAGCTTTTTGTTGGTCATATTCTCAGCAATCAGGATCAGCCCTTGTGCGAGTGACACACCACTTTGAAGAATGACGGCTAATTGTCTGAAGAAGACCAGTAGATCTTTTTGAGGAACCTTGAGATTTTTTGGTGCTGGTTGTCCGCCAAGTAGTTCTGACAGAAACCCTCCAGCTTCATTCTGACGTGCTTGTCTTGGTGTTGATTGCTCAGTATTTGTTGCTGTTGGCGTATTTCCGTATGAAGCCATCGATCAGTTCTCTGATGTCAATAGTGCCTTAGGGTTCGACGCCTTACTGAGTGCTTCTTGTTGTGTGATGGTTTCACTGTCGACTAGTTTTTGTAAGCATTGCTCCAAAGTGTTCATGCCTTCTCGGCTTCCTGTTTGGAGCTGAGAGTAAATCTGACTGACCTTGCGCTCTCGAATGAGATTGGCGATGGCAGGGGTGTTGATCAGCAATTCATAAGCTAGCGAACGCTTCCCTGATGTATTTTTACAGAGAGTCTGAGACATGATTCCAAGCAGTGAAGTCGATACCTGAAGTCTTGCTTGTTCTTGTTGTTCTCCAGGAAAGACATCGACAATTCGTTCGACAGTCTTGGCCGCTGATGCGGTGTGAAGCGTGCCAAGCACCAGATGACCTGTCTCAGCAGCCGTAATAGCAAGTTGGATGGTCTCCAGATCTCTCATTTCGCCGATGTAGATGACATCGGGGTCTTCTCGCAACGCCGCACGTAAAGCTGAGGCAAATGATTGTGTATCTCTTTTGACCTCACGTTGATGAATGATTGAATGCTTGGAATGAGTGAATTCAAATTCAATTGGGTCTTCAATTGTTAGAATATGACGTTTTTGTGTTTCAAGAATGCAGTTGATAAATGCCGCTAATGTCGTCGATTTTCCAGATCCCGTTGGACCGGTACAGAGCACTAAGCCTCTGTTTTTACCTGTTAAATTGATCAGTGGTTGAGGAAGGCCAAGAACTTCCCATTTCGGTAGATTGTCGGGAAGGATTCGTAGTGTCAGACAACGTTTGTTATTGGCAACGTAAGCATTGATGCGAATTCTTGAGAGTCCTTCAAGGCCGATTGAGGTGTCAAGGTCACCTGACTGTTTGTAGGCGTTTAGTTTTTCGTCTCCGAGTAGCTCGAGCAGAAGCTCATCCATTGCCTCTTTGCTCAGCACATTGTCGAGGATGCGAATATCTGAATTAACTCGGATTGCAATGGGGGATCCTTCTTCCAGGTGAATATCAGAGGAGTCTGCCTTGATGGCAAACTGAACAATTTTGCGAGCGAGTTGCATGGTGTGCCCTTCAGTCTCGATCAAAACTCAGTATTACAGATCTTTTTCAATTCGGAAATGGTGGTCAGTTGCTTTTTAATCAGGTCAACGCCGTAGTTCTTCAGTGTCATCATGCCATTCTCGGTGGCAATGCCCTCGATTTCGTGAGTTGATTTCTGCTGTTTAATGGCTTCTCGAATGTCTCGATTGATTTTCATCAGCTCGTAGGTTCCAATGCGTCCTTGATAGCCGCTCCCACTACATCGTGTGCAGAGAGTTCCCTCTTTTTTACGTTCTTCTTTGTCTTCGGCTTTCAGCGTTGTTGCTACGCGTATGGGCGTGCCTATAGGTATGCCTGTGAAGTCAGACTCCCTTTCATTGACGGGTCGTTCTGTGCTGCATTCAGGGCATACTTTTCGCAACAAGCGTTGTGCGAGTACACCGCGTAGTGAGGCGTTGAGCTTGTAACTGGGAACCTCCATATCCATCAGGCGTGTCAGAGAACTTGACGCGCTATTGGCGTGGAGAGTTGTAAAAACAAGGTGTCCCGTTTCTGCAGCATCCATAGATGATTCTGCTGTTTCTGGATCTCGGGTTTCGCCAATCAGGATTACATCGGGATCCTGACGTAGGAACGTGCGCAACAGGTTGGCAAATGTTTGGCCTTTTGCCCTAATTACCGGGAACTGTTGAATATTACCGCTCAGGTCATATTCAATTGGATCCTCCGCGGTCATGATGTTGAGTTCTCCGCTGTCTTTCTCTCTTAGCGCAGACGCAAGAGTAGTGGATTTTCCCGAGCCTGTTGGCCCCGAGACAATGATGATTCCGTTGGGTTCGTTGATGATGGAGCGGAATTGTTCACGTACTTGTTCGTTGGAAATTAGAATATCAAGGCTCAACATATCGCTGTTGCTGTTGAGGATTCTCATCACCATCTTTTCTCCATACTTGCCTGGCGCTGTGGCACAGCGGAATTCCATGACTTGGCCTTCAAAACGACGTTTGATTTTTCCGTCCTGAGATTGACGTCGTTCGGCAATGTCCATCTTTGCCATGTTTTTGAAGCATGCTGTGAGCTTCCTGCCCGCAGATCTAGGGATCTTCACGTAGGGCTGCATCACACCGTCGCGTCTGACACGAATGTTGTAATCGTCCTGCCGTGGTTCAACGTGTATATCTGAGACTCCCGAACGGCATGAATGGATGAGGATTTTGGCTGCTGCTCGTTGAATTTTGCTCCCGAGCATTTCCACTGACAGATCTTCTGCTTGCTCTTCAATGATTTCTTCTTCGCTGTCATCAAAGTCAAAGTCAAAGTTATTACGATTTTCTTCATCGGCTTCTTTGAGTGCGTCTAGAATCTCGTCATCACTGAAATCAGTGACCCCAATGCTTTCACCGCTGATTAAGCGTTCTTTGGCTGCTTCGTCGAGAATTGCCTGGATTTCATCTGCTGGTTTTTCAACAAACTGACATTCGAAACCATTTTCTGAAACACGGTTTTTGATGAATTCGCCTATTGTTACTAAATAGCTGAAGTTGCCAATGGCAACCGTCAGCCTGGTTCGATTTGGCGGCAGGCTTGGAAGCGTTTCTAGCGGTACAACCAAGTTTTCCCGGCACCATTGCAGAGAGAAGATCTGATCAACTAGTTTTCTTCTTTGTCCCGCTAACATATTTTTTTCTTATTCATACGCATTCGCACCAATAGCCCTCATAATTATTTTGTGCGCAGTATGTAGGACTTCTTTGTGCACACTGTCCGCAGCTTGTTGTTTTATAGTTTTCTTCACTGGTTAATATTTTTTGATTGCACATCCATACTGTTTCTCCGCACCGTCCAGGCCCTGCCACTCCATCGCGTTTGCCTTCAAAGTTATTTTGTCTTGCTTTCTCTCTGTCTGCCAAGCATTTTGCTTCTGCATTGTTTGCAACGCAGTTGTCCCACTTATCCTGTGAGAGTTGATCCTTGCTATTGCAGAAATAGTAGTTTTTACTCCCGCAGTAAGGCAGCGTGGTGATGAGCACTTTGTTGATATTTTTATTGATCTCGTCAGTGCACATTAGGCCACGCCATTCGGTCAGGTCTGCGGTTTGTGTTCCTTTGTGGAACCAGAATTCTTGTGGTCCGCATTCTGTGAACGTGACTGGTTCTTCCTGCGGATTCGTGAATGGTGGTGTTTGGTCCCTGAGTTTTTGAACATTCTCGCGGCAAATTCTTCCGTATTTCGCTTCTAGTGCTTTGTCGTAATCTTCTTTAGTGGTGCCTACGACGGTGCCGTCAAGTGCAAAGACTCTGCTGTTGCAGCCATTCGGCGTGCAGGTTGGGCTTTTGACGATTGGTGGTCTTGAGGCGCAGTCTTTTGTAGCGGCTGAGTTCCAGCGATTCACCGCTCCATTACCGTCTGATTTCAGCCAATCGCTGTAGTTCGTATCGCATGTCAGCTTTGCGGCTTGAATTTCTTTGTTGTAAGCGACGAGGGCCTTGAGCTGCTCATCTTGCTTACAATTTTCGCCAGCCCAGTTTTCGCAAGAGTTGATGCTGGCCTGATCGCTTGAAGTCGGGCTTCCTATTTTTGTGAGCTTCCCATCAACGATGGCGAATCCAATTGGGTAGCGGATTTCATCATTGCTGTTTGTCGGTGTTAATTCAAAGTAAGAGCATTTGTTGGCGTCTGGATTTATTATGTAGTTAAGTGATTTGAGTCTTTTATCGGAAATGATATCTGGATTAATTGTGTCTTTTGCTGTTTGATCGTTTAGTCGTATCTTCTGGAGGCAATCAGATGCAGTGGAATTCAGTAATGCTTTTGCTTCGTCGACATTGTTGAAGTCTAAAAGTCTTCCGACATTGTTAATTGTTAGGCTTGACAGAATGCCAAGCCCTGCTAACACAACAATGAGCTCAATGAGGGTGAAACCTTTATTATTGAACTCAAAATTGTTTTTCATTGCCTAAATATTGCCTATTGCTTATTGCCAATTGTTATTAGCATCGCACCCAATGTCGTAAGTGTTTGCATTTCCTGCTCCAAGCGTTCCGCGAGCGCAAGTCCTAATTCCATCTATTGAAACTTTGAAAACTGGAAATTTATTTCCATCAGTTGGAGCAGCAAATATTTCCCTAATCGCACCAGCTGCTGTGAAACATGCAAGGCTAGCTGCTGCTTGGCCGCCAGTTCCGATTGCTGCTCCAGCTCCAAGGCCAACCGAAGCATCGTTAGCTCCTATTGTGAAGTCGTTGATCGAAGGCAATTGAAATGTAGAGGCCACTACATTTTGACCACGAGCTTTAAATACTTGGCACTCCTTGAATGCAGTAATGGCACCTTGTTGCGCGGCTCTGGCAGCAGCGTCATCGCTCACTCCTAGAAAGTTGGGCAGTGCGATCGCGGTTAGTACCGCCAGCACGGCGATGACAACTACTAGCTCGATCAAGGAGAAGCCCTTCTCGCCGGGTCTGCGGTTCAGTGCGCGTTGAGTGCGGGGATTGAGCAGGTAGGCCTGGAGGAGGCTCATGATGGATTTGGTGTTTTCATCATCATTCTGAGCTCATGCCCCGATGTCAAGCAGTCAACCTGGCTTTTCTCCTGATGCTGCTTGACTAATGCAATCAGTGCATGGTGGCGAGGTTTGTCGAATCGCTGAGCGGTTAGGCGTTCCTCCATCTCAACTTTTAGATGTCAGTGCGTCGCTGGTGCCGTTCAAGCCACCACTTTTGTGGCGCAGTCTTCAACGGTGTGCGCGTGATTATCCTGATCGATCTCACTGCAGCCTTCGACAGGCTCTTGGCGCGATCCATCAGGTGGGTGCACAGTTTGTTTTGCCGGGTAACGGCGCAGCGGAGCTTTTTACGTGGGCTGCTCGTGATGCTTCCACTCTCGGCTTCAGCGTTGCTGCAATGCCTTGTTTTGCCGACTACCAGCGAGCGCTGGCCTGTTGGCTGTCTTCGCTGAATCTTTTCCCTTTGAGTCTCGATTGGGATGGTGTGTTTCCACAGCCTTTTCCAGTCCCACCAAACAGTTCTGTCCTCTGGATCTGTAACCCCCATAACCCCACAGGGCAGCTTTGGAGTCGCGAGTCGCTTGAACCTTTCCTGGACCGATTTGAGCTGGTGATCTGTGATGAGGCTTTCCTTTCGCTCGTGCCTGGTGGAGAGGTGCAGTCGTTAATTCCGCTCGTGGAGGCACACCCCAATTTGGTTGTCGTGCGCAGTCTTACCAAGCTTTATGCGATCGCAGGTCTTCGTCTGGGGTATGCAATCGCCCATCCCGACCGGCTGGCTCGCTGGTCTGCTTGGCGGGATCCCTGGCCTGTGAATGGTCTGGCGTTGGCGGCTGCTGATCAGCTTCTCAGCAGCCCAGAGCGTTACCAGCGCTGGTGCAGCCGTGTGCACCGTTGGGTTGATCGCGAAGGCACCTGGTTGCGGCAGCGCTTGTTGGCGCTGCCAGGGATCACGCCGATGCCATCGGCGGTCAATTTCTGTTTGATCAAAGGAGATCAGAGCCTGGTGGATCTGCGCGAGCGGCTGGAGCGTGCTCACGGCGTGCTTTTGCGTGACTGCCGTTCGTTTGAGGGTCTTGGCGAGAAATGGCTCCGCATTGGTTTGCAGGATCGCCGCGGCAACCGGCGCATTCTCAGAGCGCTGAAGCAGGAACTGCGCTGACACCTGGATCAAGGCATCAAGTCCTGCAGCAGCTTGGCGAGTTTGTGGTCGGCGTTGCGGGCTGCCAGCTGTTGCATGGCCTGCTTCATCGCCGGCAGTGGGTTTCTATCGGCTTCTTTGCCGCCAAGCCTGGGGCCGAGCAGACGCCAGAGCGTGTCCCGCAGGGTGGGATGGTTTGGTTCGTGCTGGTGCACGATCACAGCGGCACCCAGTGCTGCGGCACAGGCGGCATTGGCATCCTGATGCTGATCCGCGGCCTGCGGGAACGGCACGAGCACCGCAGGTGTGGCACTCACCGCCAGTTCGCTGAGGCTGCCTGCCCCCGCTCTGCTGATCGCCAGATCCGCGTGTTGCAGAAATCCGGGAATGTCGTCGCTGAAGGGCCGCTCCACAAGGGCGGCGTGCTCGATGCTGTTCACATCAGGGTCGTTGCTGCCGGTCAGGTGCACCACCCGGCAGCCTTTACTAAGCAGCTCCGGCAGCAGCACCCGCACCATGCGGTTGAGGCCAAGAGCTCCCTGGCTGCCGCCCATCACCACAAGCAAGGGTCCCTCACCTTTCGGGACCCAGTTCGGCAGCGGCTGAGGTTTCAGAAACGCATCCCTCACCGGTGTGCCGGTGACCACCGCTGTGCAACCCGGAATGCGGCTGACCGCTGCATCCAGGCCCACGGCCACGCGGGTGCAGAAGCGGCCCAGCAGCCGGGTGACCCGACCGGGGATGGCATTGGATTCGTGCAGCACAACAGGAACTCCGCACCAGCGAGCTCCGAGAATGGCCGGTGCGGCGATGTATCCCCCGGTGGTGAACACCGCATCGACCCTCTCCCGGCGGATCAGCCGGCGCACATCACGGCTGGCGGCCAGCAGACGCAGCAGCTGGATGAGCTTGCGCAGCCCTCGGCCCTGAAGGCCACCTGCTTTCACGGTCACCAGACCGTATTGCTCAGGAACCAGCTCGGTTTCCAGGCGGTCCGGAACGCCCAGCCAGCGCACGCTCCAGCCGACCGGCAGCGCCTCCGCCACCGACAGCGCTGGGAACAGATGGCCACCGGTGCCACTAGCGGCGATGAGAAGCCGGGGCATGGGAGCGGACTACGAAAACGCGGCCTAACTTAGATCGACTGCTGAGGCTGATTCATGGTTTCGCTCTTGCGAGCCTCTCTGGCGACTGTGCTTTCGAGCGCGGCGGTGATCAGCACGATGCCGGCACTGGCGGCCAGCGGCGATGCTGTTGATCTGAGCGCCCGTTTGCAACTGGCCCTCAATGCAGAGGATCGCGTGCAGGCCCTGTCCGCGTTGATGGCACCGGATCAGGCATCGACCCTGATCGAGCGCTTTCGTCGCTTCAGCATGCGTTTTCCTGAAACCCGCTGGGCCGTGAGGCCAGGTCAGGCTCTCGATGATGGTCGCCCGACGGTGCAGCTGGCTGTGAGCGGCACCCGCCAGCAGGATGGGCTCAGCTATTCCTTTAAAGCCAATCAGCGCCTGGCTTTTTCCACAGAAGCAGGCCTGATTACTGCTCAAGAGGTGCTCAGTGATCAGTCGGTGCTCACCAGTTCCAAAAAGCCCCTGCCGATCTCATTGCTGATTCCCGACACGGTGCTCACCGGCAGTCGTTACGACGTGGATGTGGTGGTGGATCACCCCCTGGGCAAGGCCATGCTGGCCGGAGGTCTCACCCCGGTGACTGCCCAGCAGGTTCTTGTGCAGGAGAGCCCCGATGTTCAGCTCGAACCGCTCGGTGGTGGCGGCTTGTTCAAGTCGGTTCAGGCTCCCTTTCAGCCTGGTATTCAGACCTGGGCAGCCCTGCTGGTGCACCCCGACGGGGTGATCACGGTGAGCAAACGTGTGCAGGTCGTCGACGACAAGAGCAAGCTCAATCCTTGAGCTGCTGAACTCGGTAGGGGTTCGCAGGAAGACTTCGGCGCAGTGCTGACACATCCGCATTCCCGAGTCCTGCGTCCATCAGGGCCTGCTCCTGATCATGCACAGCCTCGGTGATCGGCAGCTTCAGGCCCGTTTGAAGCGCTGCGTCGAGTGCAATGCCGAGATCCTTGTGATGCAGTGCCAGCTTGAAGCCGAGCGGGTAGTCGTCGTTGAGCATTGCCTGGGAGCGATGCTCCAGTGCCCAGGATCCAGCAGCACCCTGCCGCAGTGCATTCACCACTTGCTGCATCGGCAGCTGCAAGTGCTGTCCGAGGGTGATGGCTTCCGCTACTGCGGCGTAACTGCCAGCCACCAGCACTTGGTTGATCGCTTTGACCTGCTGTCCGCTGCCCACGTCGCCGAAATGGTGGATTGAGCTTCCGATCACCTCCAGCAGCTTTCGCGCCTTGTTCACTGCGGCAGTCTCTCCACCACAGAGCACGGTCAGTGTGCCGGCCTTTGCGCCTTCCGTGCCGCCGGTGACGGGAGCATCGATGTAGGCAATGTCTCGTTTGGCGAGACGTTCAGCCATGTCTTTGGCGGTGGATGGGCTGACGGTGGAGCAGTCGATCACGAAGCTGCCCTGTTCAAGGGCGGGCCCTGCACCATGTTCACCCCAGAGCACTGACTCCACAGCAGCATCGTCGCTGACGCAGAGCAGCAATGCAGAACAGCCACTCACTGCTGCTGCTGGGCTTGCTGCGGGCAAGGCTCCGGACAAGCCGGGATCAGTTTCCGCCACACGACTGCGGGTGTGAACCTGCAGTGGATAACCGGCGGCTTGAAGGTTCACCGCCATCGGTAATCCCAGGGCTCCCAGGCCGATGAAGGCCAGTCGGCTCTTGGGCGTGAGATCACATCCGGTCATGGTTGCAGGCCATTTGAGTCAGATCCTGGCCCAGCACTCGCAGCAACCTGAGTCCGTTCACTGTTGACGGTCTTCATGGCGTTCACCAACCGCTGGCGACAAGCACTCCTGATTCCCTGCTTTGCCCTCACAGCTGCTGCTCTGCAGCAGTCAGGCGGAATCGCGGAAGCGGCTCCAGGCCGGCGGATGCCGGAATCACAGCTCAAACAAAGTCAGAGGCAGCAACTGTTCCAGGTCCGCCGCAACTGGGGGCTTCGCAGCTACGACCAACAGCTTGCGCTGCTCAAGTCTGGCCAGAGCTGCCTTGAAAGGGCTCAGACTTCACAGGCCGGTCAGGACTGCATGAAGCAACAAAGGCAAGCTCGCCGGCGTCTGATGAAGCAGGGGCGTGAGGTCGTGAATGCCGAGCGTCGCCGCTTGGGGCTTACGCTTATGCCCGATTTTCGCTGGCAAGGCCGAGGGAGGAGGGGCTGAGGCTCCTCCCTTGGTCTGGCACTTGTGAATCAGGCGGCGTCGAGGGCGGAAACGCCCGGCAGCACCTTGCCTTCCAGCAGTTCCAGGCTGGCGCCTCCGCCGGTGGAGATGTGCGACATCTTCTCGGCCAGACCCGCCTTCTCCACTGCTGCAACCGAATCACCGCCGCCGATGATCGTGCAGCAGCCTTTGCCGCTGAGTTCAGCCAGCGTGGTGGCGATGGCGTTGGTGCCGGCTGCGAACTTGTCGAACTCGAACACGCCCATGGGGCCATTCCAGATCACTGTCTTGCAGTCTGCGAGTGCGTCTTGGAACACCTTGATGGAGTCAGGGCCGATATCCAGCCCCATCCAGCCATCGGGGATGGCGTTGATGTCAGCGATCTGACTGTTGGCGTCGGGAGCGAAGTTGTCGGCCAGCACAACATCGGTGGGCAGAAGCAGCTGCACACCCTTGGCCTTTGCTTTGGCCTCGAGCTCCTTGGCGAGTTCGAGCTTGTCTTCTTCCACCAGGCTCTTGCCCACTGACAGACCGCGCGCCTTGTAGAAGGTGAAGATCATGCCTCCGCCGATCAGCACCTTGTCGCACTTGTCGATCAGGGCTTCGAGCACGCCGATCTTGGAGCTCACCTTGGAGCCACCCACGATGGCGGCGAGAGGGCGCTTGGGGTCGTCAACAGCACCCTGCAAGTACTGAAGTTCCTTCTCCATCAGGAAGCCCGCCACGGAGGGCTTCAGGAACTTGGTCACGCCTTCGGTGGAAGCATGTGCACGGTGGGCGGCGCCGAAGGCGTCGTTCACGTACACCTCGGCCAGTCCGGCCAGCTTTTCGGCGAAATTAGCTTCGTTCTTCTCTTCTTCCGCGAAGAAACGCACGTTCTCCAGCAGAACCACGTCGCCGTCAGCCATGGCGTTCACCTTGGCTTCGGCGTCCGGTCCGATGCAGCTGTCGGTCTTGGAGACAGGCTTGCCGAGAAGTTCGCTCAGACGGGCAGCAACGGGTGTGAGACGCATGGCGTCATTCACCTGACCCTTGGGCCGTCCGAAGTGGGCGGACAGGATCACCTTGGCGCCCTTGTCGATAAGGTCCTTAATGGTGGGCAGTGCGGCACGGATGCGTGTGTCATCGGTGATCACACCGGCATCGTTCAGGGGTACGTTGAAATCGACCCGCACGAGAACACGTTTTCCGCTGAGGTCGGCGCCGGAGAGGCTGGCCAGGGAACGCTTCGCCATGAGGGTTGTGTGGTGCGGTAAGAAAACGGGGTGAGATTAACCCGAGTTCTGCAGGCCCAGCGCTAGGACTGGCTTAATGGGGGGGGAGGTCGTTTGAATGTTCGAGACCGTGCTGTTGCCGATCGATCCGAGCCGTGAGGCCCTGGAGCCTGAGGGCAAGGCTCTGGAGCTCGCGCGCCGTGATGGCAGTCGTCTGGTGCTGCTGTCGGTTCTGACGCCTGTGACTGGGAAGAAGCATGATCACGAAGTAGTTGAAGGGGTGCTCAGCCAGACCCGTAAACGCTGTGAACAGGCCGGCGTCATCTGTCAGGAGGTCGAGCGCAGTGGCAAGCCGGCTTCGGTGATCTGTGATGTGGTTGATGAGTTGAATGTGGATGTGATCGTGATGGGAACCAGGGGTGTGAATTTGGAATCCGACAGTGGCAGCACCGCCGCACAGGTGCTCCAGCTGGCTCCCTGCCCTGTGTTGGTGGTGCCGTGAGCTCACCACCGATTCAGTGGTATCCCGGCCACATCGCCAAGGCAGAGCAGCAGCTCCGTCGCAATCTCGACAAGGTTGATCTGGTGATTGAGGTGCGCGATGCACGCATCCCCTTGGCCACAGGTCATCCCCACCTCAGCCGTTGGATCAAGGGCAAGCAGCATCTGCTGGTGATCAACCGTCGAGACATGGTCACTGCTGAGGCACGAACCGCCTGGGAGGCATGGTTCAAGGGCCAGGGCCAGCGCACAGTTTGGTGTGATGCCAAGGCAGGCACCGGGGTCAAGCAGGTGCAGCAGGCGGCGATTCGTGCCGGCGATCAGCTGAACGAACGGCGGCGGAACAGGGGCATGCGCCCCAGGCCGGTACGGGCACTCACCTTGGGTTTTCCCAATGTGGGGAAGTCAGCGCTGATCAACAGGCTGGTGAAGCAGAAGGTGGTGGCCAGTGCCCGCCGGGCTGGCGTTACCCGCACCCTGCGTTGGGTGCGCCTTGGCCAGGACATCGACCTGCTGGATGCGCCGGGAGTATTGCCGCCCAGGCTTGATGATCAGCAGGCCGCGTTGCATCTGGCCCTCTGTGATGACATCGGCCAGGCTGCCTATGACGGCGAGCTGGTTGCTCAGGCGTTTTTGCGGTTGTTGATGGGTCTGCAGCAGCAGCCGTCTTCCGGTGTGGCGCTTGCTGTGTTGCAAGGGCGTTATGGCACGCCTTTGTCCGGTGAAACCGTAGACCCGGCCCTTTGGCTTCAGGCCGTGGCCCAGCGCCATACCTCTTCAGACACCGCGCGCATGGCCCAGCGCTTGCTGGACGATTTCCGTAAGTCGGCGTTGGGCAGCATCGCTTTGGAGTTGCCGGCATGAGCCCTGCCTGGAGCCGCCCTCCGCTGCCGGAAGAAACGTTCACCGATGGGTTCGGTGAGGGCGAAGGGGAGTTGCTGTCGCTCACCTATCCCAAGCCGCTGCCGATGCGGCTGGACCGTTGGCTGGTGAGTCAGCGCACCGAGCAGAGCCGCGCCCGCATTCAGAAGTTCATTGATGCTGGTTATGTGCGTGTGAACGGTAAGACCGGAAAGGCCAAGACGCCCTTGCGGCCTGGTGATGAGGTACAGCTTTGGATGCCGCCTCCTGAACCGCTCCCATATCTGAAGCCGCAGCCGATGGATCTTGATGTGCTCTTTGAGGATGAGCACCTGATCGTGATTAACAAACCGGCTGGTCTCACCGTGCATCCGGCGCCTGGCAACAAAGACGGCACGCTCGTGAATGGTTTGCTGCATCACTGCCCTGATTTGCCGGGCATCAGCGGCAAGCTGCGTCCAGGAATCGTGCACCGTCTCGACAAGGACACCACCGGTTGCATCGTGATTGCCAAGAGCCAGGAGGCTCTGGTTCGCCTCCAGAGCCAGATTCAGCAACGCATCGCTTCAAGGGAGTATCTGGCAGTGGTGCATGGTGTGCCCACAGGAGACAGTGGCACGATTGTGGGAGCGATCGGTCGTCATCCGGTCGACCGCAAGAAATATGCGGTTGTCAGTGGAGACAATGGCCGTCATGCCTGCACGCACTGGAACCTGGAGGAGCGCCTCGGTGATTATTCGCTGCTGCGTTTCAAACTTGATACTGGCCGCACCCACCAGATTCGGGTGCATTGCGCGCACATCAATCACCCAGTGGTGGGCGATCCCACCTACAGCCGCTGCCGCAAATTGCCGATTGAATTGCCGGGCCAGGCTCTGCATGCCTTCCAACTCGGCCTCGACCACCCGATTAGCAGTGAGCGGATGCTGTTTGAATCTCCACTTCCGCCGGTGATGGAGAAATTACTGATGGTGCTTAGACGGCGTTCATCGTTTCAGTCTTGACTTTCGAGTAGCTGCGAAAAACCTGAATCATCCGTAAAGCATTGCTTGGATGATTCAGGTTGATGTGTTGAGGCTTTTGGCCTGAGGTCGTTTGCTGCTGCTGACAAGTTGTTGATGCACATGTTGTTAAAGCGGTGTGGTTTCGCTACCCGCTGCCAACAGCATGGCTTCGCTCAGCGCTCCGCTAAGGCCCAGATCCGTCCCTGCGAGCACATTGAAGCCCACCGTCATGGATTGGCCAGCACCGGATCGATGAGCCCCAATCCGCGCCGGAGAGCTCGTAGCGATAGAGCTCTCCATCAAGTTGTTCAGTTGCTACGTCGACGCCCCAGGGTTCGCCATAAAACCTGTGGTTGTTGTTGAAGCTCACCGACCAGTTGTCAAGTTGCTGTTCGCTCTGATTCGTCACCGTTAGAGAGGAAGTGAATCCGCCCCACCAAATTTCCCTACCGATAGAGACCTGTAGTGACTCAGATGGCGTCATGGAATGAATGAGAGGTGCAGATCCTGTGCAGCGACGAGATGTGATTCAGATAGAACTCATGCTTTTCAGAGTGTGTCTGAATCTGACTTGGTTCGACTTCTTTTGATCCGTCGTTTTTCTATTCAGCCTTCAATGCTTGTTTCCTTCCATCCTTCAAATGAAGGCTTTGAGGCTCTTGAATCCAGGTCGAAATACTATTTATTGCCTTGCTGTTGCTTGTTTCGGCTTGTTCGGATGAGTTTTGGTTGGTTGCTGTGTGGTTTATCAGTCTTTGCATTGACGCACCATGTTCGAGCGATTGAGATTTATTTTATTTTCTGCAAATGCTGATTAGGGGTTTTGGTTGATGCCTAAAACTCTTGATTGAAAGGCTGGCGTAATTATCTGGCTGGTTTCACTGTGGCCAGGCGACTGTCAGTTGGGAAGGCGCGGACAGGCTTCGACGAGTGTTCGCGTGATCTCAGCTTGTGGTTGATGAAGCAGGCGGTCGCCAGGTCCCTCCTCCACGACATGCCCTTTGTTGAGCACGATCAGTCGATGGCAGAAGCCACTGGCCACTGAAAGGTCATGGGTGATGAAAATCATGGCCAGCCCGAGCTCCTGCTGCAGCTGGCGAAGCAGTGCCAGAACTTCAGCCTGGATTTCGGCATCCAGCATGCTCACGCTTTCATCACAGATCAACACCTTGGGTTTCAGGGCCAGGGCTCGGGCGATGGCCACCCGTTGCTGCTGGCCCCCGGAAAGCTGGCGGGGAAGGCGGTTCTGATAACGGTCTGCGGGTACAAGCCCCACGCGTTCCATCAGCTGACGGCCTTGTTCTCGAGCTTCCGCTGGTGAGGCCAGTTTGTGGATGCGCAGAGGATCGACGATGGCATCCAACACCGACATAGCTGGATTGAGGCAGGCCAGTGGGTCCTGGAACACCATCTGAAGGGTCCGCCGCGCCTGGCGGGCTTTACGTCCCCGCAGCCTCAGCAGATCCTTGCCAAGCAGCTGCACCCTGCCGCCACGAATCGGCGTGAGTCCCATCAGGGCGCGGCAGAGGGTGCTTTTGCCACAGCCAGAACCTCCCACTACTCCGAGGGTTTCGCCAGCTCGCAACTGGAAGCTGATGCCGTCTACCGCTTTCAGCCAGGTTGGATTCCAGGGTGGACCACCCAGGTTGTGCCAGCAGCGCAATTCCTGCACGGCCAGCACCGTGTCGGTGTCGGGTACTTCAGGGGTGCTGCCACCTTCTCGAGCGCGGGCAGCGGCCAGCAGCCGTTGTCCCACTCTGGAGCTGGGATAAGTCAGGACCACATCGCTGCGGTTGATCTCCACGACGCGACCACCGTCCAGCACTGCCATGCGTTCGCACCAGCGATTGGCCATGGCCAGATCGTGGGTGATTAGCAACAGAGCACTACCAAGTTCCTCGCACAGCGCTCTCAGGGCAGCCATCACCTGCCCTGCCACGGCCACATCCAGGCTTGTGGTGGGTTCGTCCGCAATCACTAGGGGTGGGCTCAGGGCGATGGCCAGGGCGATGGCCAGCCGCTGGCGCATGCCGCCGCTGAACTCATGCGGGTAAGCGCGGAAGCGAGTGGCGCCGATGCCTACTTGCTCCAGCAGCTCCTCGGCCCGCTGGAGACGTTCTGCATCGTTCATGCCTGGCCGATGCGCACCCAGGGTGTCCAGTAGGTGGCCACCCACAGTCATGAGTGGATTCAGGCGTGTCATCGGATCCTGAAACACCAGTCCCACCGACTCACCACGCAATCTCCTCAGATCAGTAAGGCTGAGATTGCGGGGATCGTGACCGTTCAGGCTCAGTTCTCCTTCGCAATTGCTGCCTGGTGGCAGCAATTGCAGTGCTGCCCTGGCCACCGTGCTCTTGCCGCAGCCGGAGGGACCGACGAGGGCAAGGCGTTCGCCGGGGTGGAGACGCAGGTCAAGCCCATAGAGTGTCCACGCCTGGCTTCCTGGGTAACGGAGCCGAAATTGTTCGAGCTCCAGGACAGTCCCTGGCGCGGTTGTCATGGCAATCGAAGCGCAGGTGCTCATGGCTACATACCATGGATTCACCTGTCGGGTCGGATGCTCAACGCCACCTCCGAGACGGTTGATGTGCAGATCCGAAACGGATCCGCTGCACCGGCTTGTGGTCTGGTGGCTCTGCGAGATCGGCCCATCCGTTCAGCCGACGATTACGGCATTGATCTGCCTGCCTGGTTACGTGAGTGCATCGATCACGTGCCGCCAGGGATTGGTCATAGCTGTCCCACCGATTCAGAGGCTCTGCTCGCAGCGGCCTTCGATTTTGCGTTTCAGCTGCATGAGGGCCAGTTCCGAGCCAGTGGAGACCCTTACATCGTTCATCCGGTCGCGGTGGCTGATCTGCTCAGGGATATCGGTGCCAGCGCCAGTGTGATTGCTGCAGGATTCCTCCACGATGTGGTGGAGGACACGGACGTCACCCCTGAGCAGTTAGAGAGTCACTTCGGACCGGAGGTCCGGGAATTGGTGGAAGGAGTCACCAAGCTTGGAGGTCTTCACTTCACCAATCGCACTGAGGCTCAAGCTGAAAATCTGCGCAAGATGTTTCTGGCCATGGCCAGCGATATCCGAGTTGTGCTGGTCAAGCTCGCAGACCGGTTACACAACATGCGCACGCTTGGGGCGTTGCGCGAGGAAAAGCGCCAGCGCATCGCCCGTGAAACGCGGGAGATTTATGCACCTCTGGCCAATCGGCTTGGCATCGGCCGATTCAAATGGGAGCTGGAGGATCTGTCCTTCAAGTTGCTCGAGCCGGATGCCTTCAGGGAGATTCAGCAGGAAGTTGCGACCAAGCGCAGCGAGCGCGAGGAACGTTTAGGAGTCACCGTTAAGTTGCTGAGTGATCGACTGGCAGCTGTCGGGCTGGAGAACTGTGAGGTGAGCGGCCGGCCCAAGCACCTCTTCGGCATCTGGACCAAGATGCAGCGGCAGCAAAAAGCCTTCCACGAGATCTACGACGTGGCGGCCCTGAGGATCCTCACCCCCAGTGTTGAGGCTTGTTATCGGGCTCTGGCGGTTGTTCACGACACCTTCCGTCCCATTCCCGGGCGCTTCAAGGACTACATCGGCTTGCCCAAGCCCAATGGCTATCAGTCGTTGCATACGGCTGTGATCGGACGTCACCGTCCCATCGAAGTGCAGATCCGAACATTGGACATGCACCGGGTGGCGGAGTTCGGCATCGCCGCGCACTGGAAATACAAAGAGGGTGGTTCACCAGCCGCTGGTGGAGACACGGAACGCTTCAACTGGTTGCGGCAGCTTGTTGACTGGCAGCAGGAGGGGGGAGCTGACGACCACAACGACTACCTCGCCTCGATTAAGGAAGATCTCTTCGATGAAGAGGTGTTCGTCTTTACTCCCAAAGGCGACGTGCTGGGTTTGCGCAAGGGATCGACGGCCGTGGATTTTGCCTATCGCATTCACTCGGAAGTGGGTAATCACTGCCATGGCGTGCGCATTAACGATCGACTCTCTCCACTGTCGACGCCGCTTCAGAACGGTGATTTTGTGAATGTGCTCACGAGCAAGACGGCCCATCCCAGCCTCGACTGGCTCAACTTCGTGGCGACGCCTACGGCGCGTAATCGCATCCGTCAGTGGTACAAGCGCAGCCATCGCGATGAAACGATCGAGCGCGGTAAGGATCTGCTCGAGCGGGAGCTTGGTCGCAGCGGATTTGACTCCCTGCTCAGCAGTGATGCGATGACGCGTGTGGCGGAGCGATGCAACCTTCTCAGTACTGAAGACCTGCTTGCTGCCCTCGGATTCGGAGCCGTCACCCTGCATCAGGTGCTCAATCGGCTGCGAGAGGAGATCCGCCTGCAGGCCACGATCGAGGAGCCTCCGCTCAGCAATGAGGATGTAGCTCGCCAGCTGGTGCAGCAGGCCGAAACTGCCACTCCCCGCTCGACTCATGAGCAACAGGACCCGATCCTCGGTGTCGAGGGGCTCGACTACCGTCTAGGTGGTTGTTGCAGTCCCCTTCCTGGCGAGCCGATTCTGGGCACGGTTGCTCTCGGCAACCATGGCATCACCGTGCATCGTCAGGACTGCTCCAATGTGGGGGCGATTCCGAGCGAACGGCGACTGCCTGTGCGCTGGAATCCTACTTTGGCGAGCAGAAGTCAGCGGTTTCCGGCCCAGTTGCGCATTGAGGTGATCGATCGTGTGGGCATCCTCAAGGACATCCTGATGCGCCTCTCCGATGGTCGTATCAACGTCAGTGATGCCCGCGTGAAGACCAGCTATGGAAAGCCCGCACGGATTGATCTGCGGTTGGAGCTGGCCAGTGCTGAGCAGCTGCAGCGCACCATGCATCAGATTCGTTCCATGGCGGATGTGATTGATATCGCCCGTAGCAGCGGCACCTGAAGTCGATCGCCCGTGACCTCAGTGTTTGTGTTGTTGCTGTAAGAGCCAACGCAGGCTGAGCCACCAGCCCAGCGCTGCGCAGACGGACCCTGTGATGCTGGAGCCCAGCAGCAAACGGCTGATCACACTCCAACCCAACTGGCTGAAGCCATCCTGCTGAAGGGCGTCGAAGCCTGGCCATGCGCGACCCGGGCCGAGCACCAGAGCCCCGATCTGGTAGTTGAACCAGTAGAGCGGCAGATAAGTGAAGGGATTGCTGATCCAGGTGCCAGCGGCTGCCAGCAGATGGTTCCCGCGCACCACACTGGCCAGGGCGACCCCCACCAGTGTTTGCAAGCCAAAAATTGGAAAGCAGCCGCAGAAGATGCCTGCAGCGAGTCCTCGGGCGCGCTGCCCTGGAGTGCCTTCCTGTTGCCAGATCCATTGCAGACTGCGCTGCAGGCGTCGATGTGCCTTTCTCAGCATCCGGCCCATGGGAGTGTCGGCGGTTCTCGCATGGCATTGAAGATGTGATCGTAGGGAGTGGGGTAGGGGCTGTTGCAGCACTGCGATGCAGGAGATCAACCTGGAGAGGCAAACGATTGCTGCCGTGGCCACAGCAGTGGCGCCCGGTCAGGGCGGCATCGCGGTGATTCGCCTGTCAGGCCCTGATGCTCAACGGGCGGTGAGCGAGATCACTCGCTTCCCCGGTGCACAGCTGTGGGAGAGCCATCGGGTGCTTTACGGCCACGTGATGGCAGCTGATCGAGTGGAGCGACTCGATGAGGTGCTGGTGCTGTTGATGCTGGCCCCGCGCAGTTTTACTGCTGAAGACGTGGTGGAAATCCATTGCCATGGCGGCGTGATGGCAGTTCAGCGGGTGATGGCCCGAGTGCTCGAGCAGTCTGGGATTCGTCGTGCATTGCCCGGTGAATTCAGTCAGAGAGCTGTCCTGAACGGGCGCCTCGATCTCACGCGTGCTGAGGCGATCGGTGATCTGGTGGCCGCCCGCAGTCAGCGTGCTGCGCAGTTGGCCATGGCAGGGGTGGATGGCGGCATTCATCGCAGGATCCAGCTGTTGCGCGAACGACTGCTGGATCAGCTCAGTGAGCTCGAGGCCCGCGTTGATTTTGAAGAGGATCTGCCAGCTCTCGATGGCCCGGCCTTGCTGAAGGCTCTGCAGTCGGTGCGCGACGAGCTGCTGCAACTTGTGGCGGATGGGGAGCGCAGTGTCGCCTTTCGTCAGGGGCTGCGGGTGGCGCTCGTCGGCAGGCCCAACGTCGGCAAGAGCTCACTGCTGAATCTGCTGAGTCGGCGGGAGCGAGCCATCGTGACCGATCTGCCTGGAACCACAAGGGACCTGCTGGAAAGCGAAATCGTGCTGGAGGGCGTTCCGATCACGCTGCTCGATACTGCCGGCATCCGCAGCACCAACGATGCGGTTGAGCAGCTGGGCATTGCCCGCAGCCACGACGCTTTGGCCAGTGCCGACCTTGTCGTGCTTCTGTTTGATCTCGTTGATGGCTGGACCGCTGAGGATCAGCTGTTGCGTGAGCAGATCCCAGCTGATGTGCCCCATCTGCTGGTGGGAAACAAGGCTGATCTCAGTGATCTTGCGACTCCGGCCGATGTGCATCTTTCTGCGGTGACAGGTGTTGGCGAAGCGCAGCTGGTGCAGGCTCTTCTGGAGCGTTGCGGTGCACTCAGCGACGGCTCTCTGCTGCTGGCGCTCAACCAACGACAGGCTGACCTGGCACGGGTGGCGGCCACTGCCCTTGATCGCAGTGAGCAGGTTGCCGCCGATGGACTGCCCTGGGATTTCTGGACCATTGACCTGCGTGAGGCCATTCACAGCCTTGGCGAGATCACAGGAGAAGAGCTCACGGAATCAGTGCTGGATCGTATTTTTTCCCGCTTTTGCATCGGCAAATGAAGTTGGCAAATAAAGCGCTGCAGGTCTGGCCCGAACCGTCGTGCCCGCATGATGGATCCAGGCCTGTAAGCGGGTGGTTCCGCAGTGATGAACGTTGAGCAGCCTTTAACGACACCCCGGCTTCAGGCGCAACTTCAGCACTGGCTGGCAGAAGATCTTGGCCGCGGCGATCTCACCGCGCCGGCCCTGAGCGGACGGCGGGCTCAGGCGAGCTGGATCGCGAAGCAGGAGGGTGTGTTCTGCGGTGGCAGCCTTGCTCTGCAGCTGTTTCGTCTGTTGGATCCCAAGCTCGAGGCTGAGTGCCTGGTGCCCGATGGTGCAGCGGTGCAGTCCGGCGACACGCTGCTCCGACTCGACGGTCAGGCCACTGCCTTGGTTGGGGCTGAACGGACGGCGCTGAATCTGGCGATGCGTCTTTCCGGCATTGCCACGGCTACAGCGGCCCTGGTGAGAGAACTGCAGGGAAGCGGTGTGCGCCTTGCCGACACGCGCAAGACGACACCGGGCCTGCGCGAACTTGAGAAGTACGCCGTGCGCATGGGTGGGGGTGTCAATCATCGACTGGGCCTGGATGACGCCGCCATGCTCAAGGAAAACCATCTGGCCTGGGCGGGCGGCGTTGAAGCGGCGATTGCCGCTGTGCGGGCATCAGCGCCATGGCCGGCGCGGGTGATTGTGGAAGCGGAAACCGAGCAGGAAGCTTCGAAGGCCGTGACTGCCGGAGCCGATGCTGTGCTGCTGGATGAGTTCACGCCTGAGCAGCTGATCAGCTTGGTGCCCAGGTTGCGCCAGCTGGCGGTGGAGCGGGCTGGCTCCGGGGCTGTGGTCCTCGAAGCCTCCGGGATTCAACCCGGTGATCTGCGTGCCTTTGCCGCCACAGGCATCGATCTGATTTCCACCAGTGCTCCGGTCACGCGCAGCCGCTGGCTTGATCTAAGTATGCGTTTCGCACCTGCCGGGAGATGATCAGGGCTTGCCAAGCCCGTTGATCCGTCCATGCTCCGCATCGCCAACGCCCTTGAAACACAGTTGCGCTGTGCGATGCAACGGGCGTTTCCCGAGGCCTGGGCTGAGGCGGGGGAAGCTGGCTTGGACCCTCAGCTGGCGCCAGCGAGCAAGCCCGAATTCGGGGATTTCCAGTCCAACTGTGCTCTGCCACTGGCCAAGCCGTTGAAGCAGGCACCTCGTCAGATCGCCACGGCCATGGTCGAGCAGCTGCAAGCGGATACGGCGTTCTCCGAGCTGTGCCTGGAGCCGCAGATCGCAGGCCCTGGGTTCATCAACCTCACGATCCGACCCGAGCGCCTGGCTGCGGAAGTGGCCTCCCGCCTGGGAGATGAGCGGCTTGGCGTTCCGCCCGTCCAGGGTGCTGCGCCGGTGGTTGTGGACTTCTCCAGTCCCAACATCGCCAAGGAGATGCATGTGGGGCATCTGCGTTCCACGATCATCGGCGACTCCTTGGCTCGGGTGCTGGAGTTTCGTGGGCACCCGGTGTTGCGGCTGAACCATGTGGGCGACTGGGGCACCCAGTTCGGGATGCTGATCACCCATCTCAAGCAGGTGGCTCCCGACGCTCTCGAGACCGCCGATGCCATCGACCTCGGTGACCTCGTGGCCTTCTACAGGGAGGCCAAAAAACGCTTTGATGACGACGAGGCGTTTCAGACCACATCCCGCGAGGAAGTGGTGAAGCTGCAGGGAGGGGATCCTCTGTCGCTCAAAGCCTGGGGTCTCCTGTGTGACCAGTCGCGGCGCGAGTTCCAGAAGATCTACGACCGGCTCGACATCCGCCTCAGCGAACGGGGTGAGTCGTTTTATAACCCCTTCCTGCCTGCGGTGATCGATGGGCTGAAGCAGGTCCATCTGCTGGTCACCGACGACGGGGCAGAGTGCGTCTTCCTGGAAGGGGTCAGCGGCAAGGACGGCAAGCCGCTGCCGGTGATCGTCCAAAAGAGTGATGGGGGCTTCAATTACGCCACAACCGATCTGGCGGCGATTCGTTACCGGTTCGCTGCAGCTCCCGATGGTGATGCAGCCCGCCGGGTGATCTACGTGACCGATTCCGGTCAGGCCAATCACTTTGCGGGAGTGTTCCAGGTGGCCGAACGGGCTGGCTGGATTCCCGATGGCTCTCGCCTGGAGCATGTGCCCTTCGGGTTGGTGCAGGGAGAAGACGGCAAGAAGCTCAAGACCCGGGCCGGTGACACCGTGCGTCTGCGCGATCTGCTCGATGAGGCGGTGGAGCGCGCTGAAGCTGACCTGCGTTCGCGCCTCCAGGACGAAGAGCGCAGTGAGCCTGAAGACTTCATCAATCATGTGGCCAGCACTGTTGGCCTGGCGGCGGTGAAATATGCCGACCTCAGTCAGAACCGGATCACCAACTACCAGTTTTCGTTTGATCGGATGCTGGCCCTCCAGGGCAATACGGCTCCCTACCTGCTCTATGCACTGGTGCGGATCGCCGGCATCGCTCGCAAGGGTGGTGATCTGGATGTCTCAACGGCTCAGCTGCAGTTCAGTGAGCCTCAGGAATGGGCTCTGGTGCGTGAACTCCTCAAGTTCGATGCCGTGATTGCCGAGGTGGAGGAGGAGCTGCTTCCCAATCGACTTTGCAGCTATCTGTTCGAGCTCAGCCAGGTGTTCAATCGCTTTTATGACCAGGTGCCGGTGCTCAAGGCTGACGCTGATGCACTGCCCTCGCGTCTTGCCCTCTGCCGTTTGACAGCCGACACGCTTAAGACCGGCCTCGGCCTGCTCGGGATTGCCACTCTGGAGCGGATGTGAGTGTTGACTCGGTGAGTGGTTCCTCTCTACCTCGGCTCCTCTTGTTGGCCACCGGTGGCACCATCGCCGGCCGAGCGAGCGACGTGACCTCCTTGAATCACTACTCAGCAGGCGTCATCACTGCTGAGGAGTTGCTGCAGTCCGTTCCGCAGCTGCGGGAGCTTGCGGAGATTGAGGTGGAGCAGATCGCCAATGTTGATAGTGCGGATCTGACCTTCGATCACTGGCGCCGATTGGTGGCGCGTATCCGCGAGGCATTGGCCGTCGATCCTGATCTGGCGGGGGTGGTGATCACCCATGGCACCAACACGCTGGAGGAAACCGCCTGGTTGCTGCAGTTGCTGATCGATGACCCGCGTCCGGTGGTGCTGGTGGGGGCGATGCGGCCGGCAACGGCACTGAGTGCTGATGGTCCGCTCAATCTGTTTCAGACCATGCAGGTGGCCATAGCGCCGGAGTCCCGTGGGCAGGGGGTGCTTGTGGTGATGGATGGCTGGATCCATGCAGCTCGCGAGGTCACCAAGGTCGCCACTCAGGGGGTTGGTGCCTTTGAAAGCCCTGGTGTCGGCCCCTTGGGTTGGGTGGATGATGCGGGGGTGCACCTGCCTCCAGCGCAGCCAGCACGTCCTGTTCCTTTCTCAGGCCTTCAGTTTGCCGAGCCCTGGCCCCAGGTGGCGATCCTGCATGGTTGCGTCGAGCCTCCATCGGCCCTGATTTCTGCCCTGCTTTCGGCCGGCGTCCGGGGTCTGGTGTTCACGGGCACTGGGGCTGGCCAGCTGTCGGCGCTTGAACGCTGCGCTCTTGAAGACTGGCCAGGGCCGCTGCCGCTCATGCTCAGGGCGAATCGCTGTGGTTCCGGGCCCGTGCATCGTGATGAGCAATTTGCCCGCCTTGGCCTTTTGCCCGCCGGGCGGCTCAGTCCCCAGAAAGCGCGAGTGCTGTTGCTGCTGGCTCTGATGGCAGGATTGGACAGGGCCCAACTCTCCGACTTGATCTGAACTCTGTATGCCTGGCTTGACCGTGGCTCATGAGGAACAGCTGTAGTGCGAGATGCCTCCGGCGTTGAAGAATTCCTCAGGTTTCATTTGGTCGTAGCGGGCTGCTAATTCCATAGGCAAGGATTCATAGGGCTTGGCGAAGACGTTCTGCAGCTCATGCACAAGGCTGTAGTCACCATGGGCTGCTTGTTCATAAGCCGGTGCAATCAGCCATTCACGCCATGTGATGGCGGGATTGGTGAGCTGCATAGATCTGGATGTCTCGCTCAGGTCGCTGTTGCGTTCCAGTTGATGTCGCCACCGTTGCAACCAATTCATCCAGCGTTGATCAATCTGGTGATCGCTGGGTCGATAAAAGCTCCGCTTCAGGGTTGCCACCTGTTCAGGGATGGCTGAGAGCTCTCGGAACACCATCGTGTAGTCCGCGGCTGAGTCGACGCATAACCGCAGGAGCTCTCCCACCAGTTCTGGGGAGTGCTCGGCAAGGCCAAGCTTGCGTTGCCACATGCTGTCGAGAGCCTCCTGCATCGCGGCTTTAAAACCCTCCTCAAGGCTCTCGAGGCGAGTCATGGCTTCCGGGTGATCCTGTAGTAATGGTTTCAGGGCTGACACAAACGTCTGATAGTTCTTGCCTGCCGCCGCCGGCTGATTGAAGAAGCTGAAATGCATGCCGCCACCGGTCCAGGGCTGAAAGCGTGGGTCGAACAGTTCGCAGAATCCGAAGGGTCCGTAATCAAGGGTGAACCCTCCGGCAGCGCAGTTGTCACTGTTGAAGTTGCCCTGGCAGTACCCCACACGGATCCAGTCAGCAACTAATGCCGTTAGGCGTCCGCGGAACAGCCTGGCCAACTCCACCACCTGCTCGTTGAATGGCAACGATGGCTCGATCTCCGCGTGGTAGTTCCGATCGATGAGGTGCTCCACGATCATCTGCAGCTCACTCAATGCTTTGGGGTGGCTGTTGTTGCGGGTGCGCCTGGCAAACAGCTCGAGTTGCCCCACGCGCAGAAATGATGGAGCCACGCGTGTGGTGATCGCTGCAGGGTTCTCCACCAGCACATCAGGATCCATGGATCGCGACTGATCCGAATACCAGGGCCGACGTACGGTCTCGGCATGGGAGACGTAGAGGGTCAGGGAGCGTGAGCTTGGAACCCCCAGTGCATGCATGAACTCCTGGGCCAGAAATTCGCGCACGCTGGAGCGCAGCACGGCACGACCGTCAGCGCCACGGCAATAGGGCGTTGGTCCACCGCCCTTCAGCTGCATTTCCCAGCGACGTTCCTGGAAGAGACCCTCGAAGATGGAAATGGCACGACCGTCGCCGTATCCGTTGCCATTGCCGAATGGACATTGCTGATCGTATTCAGTGCCGTAGATCGACAAGGCATAACCGGTGGCCCATCCATAGGGGAGCATCGGCTCGCGACTCACGCTGATGTCGCCGGAGAACAATCGCCGGAAGCCGTCATCTTCTGCTAACTGATCACTGAGTCCCAGTTCTTTGAACAGCTCGTTGCTGTGTGCCACGTACTGCGGTGCTGGCAGAGGTGTTGGTGTGACCGGTACGTAGTGCCCAGATCGCACCTGACGCACCTGGTGATCGTGTCCGTTGACGGTGGCTTCGGGATCCGGCGTGAGTTGGCTCAGCAAGGAGTAATCGACGTGTTCCGCGAACGCGGCGAAGCTGTCGGTTGAGGAGGATGCGCTCGAGCTGGCTGGCATCAGGCCGGTGACTGCAGTGTTCCCATCATCGGCATGATTGCCACGACTGTTGGGATGAGATGGAGGTCGATAGCTTGTTGGTTGACCTTCGTTGGCAAGGTTGATGGGTATGACCGCACCGATTCCTTCGCCTTCAGCACGCCCTGAGGTTGAGCGCCTCAAGGGTTACAGCGCTCCGCTGGAAGGGCGCCGTGGTTTGCTTCGGCTTGATTTCAACGAGAACACGATTGGCCCCAGCCCGGCGGTTGCTGAGGCGCTGCGGGCCTTTCCGGCTGATCAGATTGCGGTCTATCCGGAATACGACGGGTTGCGTGAGGCCGTGATCGCCAACCTGCAGGCGTCGTCGGCCGGGCTGGCCTATCCCCTGTCCATCGAACAGGTGGGGCTCTTCAACGGGGTGGATGCAGCGATTCATGCGGTGATTCACGCCTATGGGGCCCCTGGAGACACCCTGCTCACCACAAGTCCCACTTTTGGTTATTACGCCCCTTGCGCCGGGATGCAGGGGATGGTCGTCGAAGCAGTGCCCCATGTCCTGCCAGGTTTTCGCTTTCCGCTGCAGCAGATCCGCGACGCCCTTGAGCGACGACCACGGATTTTGATGCTTTGCAATCCCAACAACCCCACCGGTACGCGGTTGTCGGTGGAGCATGTGCTGGAGTTGGCGGCTTCCGCGCCCGACACGCTCGTGGTGGTGGATGAGCTCTATGAGGCCTTCACGGGAGACAGTGTGTTGCCGACGGTCGATTTCGGGCTGCATTCCAATCTGTTGGTGCTGCGTTCCCTCGCCAAGACGTCTGGACTCGCGGGCTTGCGCATCGGTTTCGCGTTCGGGCATGCCGATGTGGTCGATCGGGTCTGCCGCGTGACCGGTCCTTACGACGTGAACAGCCTTGCCGTGACGGCGGCTTTCGCTGCACTGTCTGACCAGGCCTACACCGATCACTATGTGGCCGAGGTGTTACGTGCTCGCGACTATCTCGTAACGCACTTAACGCAATCTGGTGCTTCCTTCCATTGCGACGGAGGTAACTACCTGCTGGTATGGCCGCGGCGATCGGCCGCAGAGGTGGAGCAGAAGCTGCGCAGCGCCGGCATCCTGGTGCGCTCCATGGCCGGCAAGCCGCAGCTCGATGGATCTCTGCGCGTGAGCATCGGCACTCAGGCGCAGATGCAGAGGTTCTGGGAGTGTTACCGAACGCTTGAGCGCTGAGCGGACACTCAGCGCATCACCTCGATCACTGTGTTGTCGTTCAGGCTGCTAGGCAGCGAGAGGCTGGGCCCTACCTGGCGAACCTGTGTCCCGCTCATCGCATCCAGAAAGGGCTGGACCCCACCCTGGTCGCAGCCGCTCGGAGCCTCTCCCTTCACGTATTGCACGGGGATGACCCGGCGTGGATTCAGCTGCCTCACCACCTCGGCGGCTTCTTCGCCGTCGTACACCTTTGCTCCGCCTCCAACGCCGATGATCAGCACATCAGGGCGACCCAGCAGCACCCTGTCTTCACCGCTGAGCGGGGCTGCTGTTCCTCCCAGATGGGCAAAGTTCAAGCCTCCCTGCTGCCAGCGCCAGATCGTGGCGTTGCCGAAACGACGTCCTCCCATGCGGTCATGCGGAGCGGAAAATCCCTCCAGGTCCATGCCGCCAACGCGATAGGAACCCGGCTTGGAGAGGTAGGTCCCACCACCAACGCGTGCGCCTTCATCCGGGAGTTCGGAGCTGGCAAGGGTCACCTTGGCGCTGACGCGCGGTTCGGCGAGTCCCGCGGCGCAGCCCACGGCACGGAAGGGGTTCACCAGCACCGACTGGCCGCCGCCACGAATCAGCAGAGCGCTGTGCCCATAGCTGGTGATTGAAACGCCTGCGGCCTGCACAGCGCTGCCGCTGATTCCGCTCACCATGGCGGATGCGGCCAGGAAGGCGATGGCCCGCCCAGGACCCTGTCTGTTCAGGAAAACGGTCATGGGGGAATGCCTGCTGGCTCAGGAAGCTAGCAGTGCTGAATGCGTCCTTCAGCCACGCGTAGGAAGTTGGCCAGCAGGTTGTGTCCTGCCTCCGTCAGCACGCTTTCCGGATGGAACTGCACGCCCTGGAGATGGTGATGCTCACGATGACGCAGTCCCATCACGGTCTCGTCCTCCAGCCATGCAGTGACTTCCAGGCAGTCCGGAAGACTGCTGCGATCAGCAATCAAGCTGTGATAGCGGGTGGCGGTGAGGGGCTGGGGCAGTCCCGCGAAGACGCCTTCGCCGCGATGGAGCACCGGAGAGGTTTTGCCATGCATCAGTTCTGCGGCCCGCACGACCTTGCCTCCGTAGGCCTGAGCCAGAGCCTGATGGCCCAGGCAGACACCCAAGGTGGGAATGTTGGGTGATAACTCCTTCAGCACATCGAGGCAGACCCCCGCTTGGTCAGGATCTCCGGGCCCAGGCGACAACAGGATGGCATCGGGACTGAGGTCGCGGATCTGGGCAACGCTGAGCGCGTCGTTGCGTTCCACACGCAGATCCTCGGCTAGAGGGTGTTGAGCCGCTAATTCCCCGAAGTACTGCACCAGGTTGAAGGTGAAGCTGTCGTAGTTGTCGATGACAAGCAGCATCGCTTAGAGGCCGAGGCGAAGAATTAGGGGCGGAAGCACCAGCAGCAGAGCAATCACCAGAGAACTGATGGCTGCCACCAGAACCGCCGCTGCAGCGCAGTCCTTGGCGACTTTGGCCAGAGGGTGGAAGCGCCGCCCGATGGCCAGATCCACCACAGATTCGATGGCTGTATTGAGCAGCTCAAGCACCAGCACGGCCGCCACAGTCAAGACCAGCACGGCCAACTGAATCGCTGGTAACTCAAGCCACAGCCCCAGGAAGAACACAACGCTGCCGATCCCCAGGTGGATGCGGAAGTTGCGTTGGCTGATGAAGCCATAACCCAGTCCCTGAGCCGCATAGCGGAAGCTGGACGGCAGGTCGCCAGCGATTTTCCAGGCTCCTCTGTGGGCAGCGTGGTGGGCACGTCGGGTACTGCGCTGGCTGATCTCCTCGCTCAACGGAGCTCCATCGTCAGGGGTCCGGAGTGATTTCATCTGCTGATTCACAGTTGATCTCACCGTGGGATTGAACGATACCGGCCATGGCAACCAGTTGCTCTTGGCATTGCAGCATCGCTTCCAGCCTCGAATCATCGGGATGATCCCATCCCAGCAGATGCAGAAGCCCGTGGCTCACCAGCCAGCAGAGCTCTCGTTCCAGACTGTGCTCCTGCTCGAGCGCCTGACGCTCTGCCGTTGGCACCGACACGATGATGTCTCCCAGCTCAACGCTGGGGCTGCCGTGAGGGGGCATGTCCGCTTCCAGGGCTGAGAAGGACAACACATCGGTGGCCCTGGGCTTGTCTCTCCAGCGTCCGTTTAAAGCGGTGATCTCGGCATCATCCACAAACTGCAGACCGAGACAAATTTCCTCGCAGTCCAGCAATTGTCTAGGAGTGGTGTCGCCACCGATGCTGATCAGGTGTTGCAGCCAGAGATCCAGGGTTGCTGCCCAGGTGTCTCCCTGGCTGAGACGCTGATGGGCCTCTGTTCCTTCTGCGGCCTGGATCAGCTGCTGTTCCGCTGGGGTGAAGGCCAGATCGATGGCAAAAGCCCGTGCGCTGCTCACTGGGGCAGCGTTGGACGCCCCAGCCAGGCGACCACAAGAATGAAGCCGATGAACCCTACGGCCGTGAGTCCGAGATGAAACAGGCTCTTACTGCCTTTGCGGACCATGTTGCGCATGGCCTGCTTCACGAAGCTGGGAGGTGGCGTGGTCGGAGTGCTGTCGGTCGAAGTCTCGATGCCGTCGCCCTTTGAGCTCATGGTCAGTTGTCCTCATCCTGTCCGGGGCTGTCGACACCTTGGCGCAGCAGCGCCTGGATGAAGGGGTCGAGATCGCCATTCATCACGCCCTGCACATCGTTGGTTTCCTCCTGGGTGCGCAGGTCTTTGACCATCTGATAGGGGTGAAAGACATAGTTGCGGATCTGATTGCCCCAGGCGGCCTCCACGATGTCGCCTCGAATGTCGGCGATCTCTGCGGCCCGTTGTTCTTGCGCGATCACCAGCAGCTTGGCCTTGAGCTGGGCCATGGCTTTCTCCTTGTTCTGCAGCTGCGAGCGCTCCTGGGTGCAGCGCACAGCTAGTCCAGTGGGCACGTGCAGGATGCGCACGGCGGTTTCCACCTTGTTGACGTTCTGTCCGCCGGCACCGCCCGAGCGGCTGGTGGTGACCTCCAGGTCTTTCTCGGGAATATCGAGCTCGACTTCCTCCTCGAGCTTCGGCATCACCTCGATGCCTGTGAAACTGGTCTGACGCTTGTCGTTGGCGTTGAAGGGAGAGATGCGCACCAGACGATGGGTGCCTTTCTCATTGCGCAGGTATCCGTAGGCGTAGCGCCCTTCGATTTCGATCGTGGCGCTCTTGATTCCTGCTTCCTCCCCCTCGCTGAGCTCATTCACCGTGACTTTCATGTCATGGTCTTCAGCCCAGCGGGTGTACATGCGCAGCAGCATTTGGGCCCAGTCCTGAGCATCTGTGCCGCCGGCTCCGGCATTGATCGAGAGCACGGCTCCTTCTTTGTCGTACTCACCGCTGAGCAGGCGCTCCAGCTCCCAGCGGTCGAGATCTTTGCGTAGTTGGTCCAGGCCCCCCTGGGCCTCGGCGAGCATGTCGTCATCGGGCTCAAGGTCATAGAGCTCAAGCGTGGCCTGGGCATCGGACACAGCTCCCTGCCAGGTCGTTAGCTGCAGCAACTGCGCCTTCACCTCATCGAGGCGACGCATTTGCTTCTGAGCGTTCTGTTGGTCATCCCAGAAGTCAGGCTGGGCAGCAAGTTGCTCAAGGTCTTGTTGTCTGGCGTTCAGTGCAGGAACGTCAAAGACAGTCCTGGGCATTGCCCAGGCGATCAGTGAGCTCGGAGAGGTCGCGCTTGAAGTCGGTGAGGTCGAGCAACGGAGTGCGTTGAACGGATTTCGCGACCTTATCAGTGCGGAATCTCGGTTCTTCCCGTTCGGGATGCTCAGGTCACCCGCCGTTTGCAGGCTGAGCGCCTGCATAGGATCGATGTCCCGTCATGAAGGCTCCATGCCGAGCGTCGAGATTTACACCTGGCAGACGTGCCCTTTCTGCATCAGAGCCAAACAGCTGTTGGATCGCAAGGGCGTCTCCTATTCCGAGTTTTCCGTTGATGGTGATGAGCCGGCTCGCGATGCCATGGCGGCCCGAGGTGATGGCCGCCGCAGCGTTCCTCAGATCTTCATCGACGACCGACACATTGGTGGTTGTGATGAACTGCATGCTCTGGAGCGTGCCGGTGAACTTGACGCGCTGCTCTCCTGAGTTCTCTGACCGGACCGCTGCTCATGCGTCACCTGTTTGTGCTGGATCCGCTGGATCGGATCAATCCCGCCAAGGATTCCACCGCTGCGCTGATGCAGGCCGCCGCCAGGTCTGAGCTGGAGGTCTGGGCTTGCACTCCGGCTGATCTGATCGCGCTTGGTGATGAACCTCTGGCGATGGCCATGCCGGTTCAGCCTGAGCCCTGGATCACTGTCGGCGAGCGAGAACGGCTGCCGCTGGCCACGTTCCAGGTGATCTGGATGCGTCAGGACCCTCCGGTTGATGAGGCCTATCTCTACGCCACCCATATTCTCGATGTCGCAGAACGGGCAGGGGTTCGTGTTCTCAACCGCCCCGACTCGCTGCGCACCTGGAATGAAAAGCTCGGCGCTTTGCGTTTCAGTCGTTGGATGGCCCCCACACTCGTGTCCGGCAGGGTGAGTGAGCTGAAGTCGTTTGCTCAAGCGCACAGCGAGATCGTGCTCAAACCCCTGGGAGGTCGTGCAGGTTTGGGAGTGATCCGGGTCTCTTCCCAGGCTCCTGGGCTCAAGGCTCTTCTGGAATTGGTCACAGAGCAGGAACGTTTGCCCGTGATGGCTCAGTGTTTTCTTCCTTCTGTGAGCGAGGGCGATAAGCGCATCTTGTTGGTGGATGGTGAGCCGCTGGGTGCCATCAATCGGCGGCCAGCCGCTGGAGAATTCCGCAGCAATCTGGCGGTTGGTGGTCAAGCGGAAGCGACGGAACTCAGTGAGCGGGAACGCCAGATCTGTGCAGCCCTGGCGCCTGCTCTGAGGGCCGAAGGGTTGTTTTTTGTGGGCATCGATGTGATCGGCGGGATGCTGAGCGAGATCAATGTCACCAGCCCCACAGGGATCCGAGAGGTCGAACGACTGATGAATCAGCCCCTGGCTGATCAGGTGATCTCTCGTCTGCGCGATCTGCTCTGATCACAGAATTGCGCTTGTTAACGGCCCCCTGATACCAGATCCAGCTGATCGGCGAGGACGGTCAGCTTGAGCCCCACTTCCTGAAGCTCACGTTCGGCCACTGAGCCGCGCACCAGTCCAGCTCCAGCTGTGAGGTCGAGCTGGGTGCCGCGTGCATGGCCGCAGCGGATGGCAACACGCAGTTCCGCATCCCCAGCGCTGTCGATCCAGCCGATCGGTGCTGCATAGCCATCGCGATCAAATGGCTCAAGGCTGCGCAACCAGCTCATGGCCTCGCGTCTGGGCAGGCCTGCCACAGCTGGAGTGGGATGGAGCACACCTGCCAGAGCAAGAGGCGATTGGCCCGGAGCCGGAGTCGTGATGGGGGTATGCAGATGGATCAGCTGGCCGTGTCTGGCCAGTTGTGGACTGCGCGGACGTCGTGGCTGCAGTCCTTGGGCGCTGAGATGCTCGGTGATGGCCTGCACCACCAGTTCATGCTCGCGCCGGTCTTTGTCGGAGTTGAGCAGTGAGGTGGCGTGGTCGTTGCGTCCTGCAGTGCCAGCAAGCGCATCGCAACGCAGCTGCCCATTGCGCAAGCTCAGCAGTCGCTCAGGTGAAGCCCCGAAGAAGCTGTCCTGCTGGTTGCGTTGCCAGAGGAACCGGCAGCTGCCTGCTTGCTGGTAGCGCAGGCGTTTCAGCAACAGCAAGGGGTCCAGAGGTGAGGTCAGGCTCACCGAGTGGCGCACGGCGAGAACCAGCTTGTGCAGTTCACCACCGTTCACCAGTTCCAGGCCTCGCTGAAGTGCCGTGGTGTAGCGCCGTTCCCAGTCGCCTGGTGTGATCCTTCCGCTCAGATTGCCTGAGCTCTGGCCTGGCCAGCTCCTCCAAGACTGCAGCTTCTCTGCCATCAGCCAGAGCGACTCCGCCAGTGAGCGCACATCACTCATCTGTTGCGCAATGCCATGCAGACGCAGCCAGCCGTGACGTCCATGACGACTGAGTTGCCAGCGAGGCAGAACGGCCTGAACCGAGGGCATGCTGCCCTGGGGCTGGAGTTCTCCGCTCTGCTCGAAGAAGGAGAAGGCCAGCAGGATGCGCGAGCGGGCCTGAGCCGGTGCTTCAGGCGTTCCCTCGAGGATGCGTCCGAGCGTGATGTCACTGAAACGCTGAGCCAGTTCGAATCGACGGGGACCTGACATCTCCAGGTGATGGCAGCGGCCGGCTGCAGCAAGACAAAGGCCTGGTGCACCATCCCAGAGGAAACGGAACGGGTCGGCATCCTCGAGATCAGCAAGCTGCAGCAGTGGATCCAGCCCCTGCAGCGGCACTGCCAAGCCAAAGACTCCGTCGTCCATCTGGCGCTGATCCCACACGCGCATCGCACCCTCCAGCAGGTCGCTGAAGTGCACCGCAGGTGAACTGTCGTGGGGCGCGGCCGACATCTTGACGGCAGGACGATGGATTACTGCTCAAATGTATGAGTCTTGAAGAGGGCTCCACGAGTCCAGTCCATGCCAGATCAACAGGCTGTTGCAACCCTTCACTCCCGCGGCGACGATCGCCGGCGTCTCTGGAAGGCAGCGATCAAGTGGCCGATGTACTCCGTTGCGGTGATGCCCGTGCTGCTTGCGGCCGGATGGCGACTGGGTTCAGGCTTTCCGGTGCGCTGGCTCCAGGGCTTCGTTTTTTTGTTGGCAGCGGTGCTGCTGCTGATCTGGGAGAACCTCAGCAACGACCTCTTTGATGCCGAGACCGGCGTCGATGACCAGGGCAAGCCCCATTCGGTCGTGGCGCTGGTCGGTCGCTCACGTCCTGTTCAGCAGCTTGCCACCCTCGCTCTGCTGATGGGACTGATGCTGATGCTGTGGATTGCGCTCAGGAGCAGTCTTGCAGTGCTGGTGCTGGTGCTGGTGAGCTGTGGTCTCGGGTATCTCTATCAGGGACCTCCCTTCCGTCTCGGCTACAAGGGCCTAGGTGAACCGCTGTGTTGGCTTGCTTTTGGTCCTTTCGCCACTGCAGCTGCGTTGTTGGTCATCGCCCCTTCAACGGATGTCGTGCCCTGGGACACCGCTTTGGTCCTCGGCTCCGGCCCTGCTCTGGCGACAACGCTGGTGTTGTTCTGCTCGCATTTTCATCAGGTTGAGCAGGATGCGGCGCATGGCAAGCAGTCTCCAGTCGTGCGCCTGGGTACTGCGCGGGCAGCATCCTTGGTGCCGTGGTTCGTTGCAGGCACCCTCGCTCTGGAATGGGCCCCTGTGCTGCATGGCGACTGGCCACTCACCGCTCTGTTGGGAGCCTTGGGGTTACCGGCGGCCTCCTCATTGATCCGCTTGCTTCGCACGCATCATCACGAGCCTGAACGGATCACAGGCAGCAAGTTTCTGGCCTTGCGATTTCAGGCTCTCAATGGCCTCGGCCTGAGCATCGGTCTAAGCCTGGGTCCATGGTTTGGCTCCCCTGTTCTGCTGCCGGGTTAAGTCCATGAAGCTGCGGCTGGCGGTTCGTTCCTATGCCTATTCCCTGTTGCGTCCACTGCGGACCGCTTCAGGTGCTTGGCAGCAGCGTGAGGGTTGGTTACTTCGTCTGACCTGTGCGATCTCCGGCCGGGTGGGCTGGGGCGAGGTCGCTCCGCTGGATCCAGAACACCGTCCTGTCTGTGCAAGGGCTCTAACGCGATGGCAGAACTCCGGGGATGTGGAGTGCGAGCGAGATCAGCTCGAATCACTGCTGCCGACGCTGCCGGCTGAAGTTGGCTTTGCGCTCGGTGCCTCCTTGGCGGAGCTTGATGGCGTTGTTCAGGCCTGGCTTCCTGCCCCGAGTTCGGCCTGTCTGCTGCCCGCTGGACCGTCCATGCTGCCGATGCTGGACCAATTGCTGGCGACGCATTCAGTGGATGAGCCCCTCACTGTGAAGTGGAAGGTGGCAGCGACGGACTGGGACCATGAATGGTCGTTGTTCTCCAGGCTTCTGGACCGGCTGCCGCCCGAGGCTCATCTGCGTCTGGATGCCAATGCCGGCTGGGATCGGACTGAGGCGGATCGATGGGCTGGAGTTCTGGAGGGAGATCCCCGTCTGGACTGGCTGGAGCAGCCACTGGCAGTGGACGATCTGCAAGGCCTGCAGGATTTGGCGAAGCGGGTTCCTGTCGCCCTGGATGAGTCGCTGCTGAAGCATCCTGCTCTGCGGGAGCAGTGGCAGGGCTGGCAGGTGCGGCGCCCCCTATTGGAAGGAGATCCCAGACTCCTGCTGCGCCAGTTGCAGGAGGGCCGGCCGCGGCTCATGCTCAGCACCGTCTTCGAAACGGGGATCGGCTTTCGCTGGCTGGCGTTGATGGCAGGGCTTCAGCAGCGAGGCCCCACGCCCGTGGCTCCAGGGCTGGCTCCAGGTTGGTGCCCTGAAGGTCGCCTGTTCAGCGCTGATCCTGAGCAGGTGTGGGCCGCGGCTGCGCTGGGCTGCTGATGAGCCGTTTGAGGGATCTGCGTTGTGACCCTGCCCAGCCTGGTCAGGCTGCTGCGACTCTCGATGCAGACCTGGCCGACGGTGCTTGGGTACGACTGCTCCCTTCCGACGTTCAGCCGGAGCGGCAAGTCCTGGATGTTGATGGCCTGGATTGGCCTCCTGGACCAGGAGTGGTGTTGTCGACCGGAGGCAGCAGCGGTGGACGACAGCTCTGCCTGCATCCCTTGTCGAATCTGGATCGCTCGGCCCAGGTCTGCGGGTCGTGGCTGGAGACGATCGGCTTGGAGCCAGCCTCAACTCTGGTTTGGAATCCTCTGCCGTTTCAGCACGTGAGCGGTCTGATGCCTTGGTGGCGTGCCCGTCAGTGGGGCGCAGATCACGCCTGGATCTCCCCTGCTTTGATCAAACAGCCGGCTCTGCTTCTCAAGCAAAGCCTTCAGCATCCATTCTGGCAGCGGCGTCCAATGCTGCTTTCGCTGGTGCCCACCCAACTGCGGCGGCTGCTGGCTGATCCCTGTGGACGCTCCTGGTTGGCTGAGATGGCGGTGATTTGGGTTGGTGGTGCAGCCTTGCCAACCGATCTGGCCGATCAATCGCGCGACTTGGGTATCAGGCTTGCCCCCTGTTACGGCGCGACGGAGACAGCCGCGATGGTGACGGCCCAGGCGCCGCTTGATTTTTTGGCCGGCACGGGTGGTTGTGGGCGCCCCCTTGACGGTGTGCGTCTGCGACTGAATCAGCAGGGAGCTCTGGCCGTGCACTGCGACCGCTTGGCTCTAGCCAGGCTTGATGGCACAGGCAGCCTCTATGCGCTGTCGGACGCGAATGGTTGGTGGCATTCCGCTGATTTGGCGGAACTTGAAGGCTCACCAACGAATCCCCAGCTGCATCTTTTGGGACGCATCGATGACGCCATCCATTCAGGCGGGGTCACGGTGTTTCCTTCACAACTGGAGCAGAGGCTTCTGCGCGAGGCCCGCAAGCAAGGGCTACCGCTCGATGCTGTGCTGTTTCTGGGGTTGGTCAATCGTGAGTGGGGTGAACGACTGGTGGCTCTTGTTCGCTGGTCGTCTGCTGATGTGTCGTCGGACGCTTTCGACTGTTTACGCAGATTGGTGTCCGAATGGCCCGCACCGGAACGCCCTCAGCATTGGATCCAATGCCAGGGACTGGAATGCTCTGCCGCTGGAAAGTGGGAGCGTGCGCGTTGGCAGAACTGGTTGAGCGCACATCAATCAGCTCAGTCATCAGCTCAGAAAATCTGAATGTGTAGCTCGATGATGTATTTATTTGCTCAATCATTGCCTTGTGAATATCACTTTTGAGTCAGATCTGTTTCATTTCATTCACGAGAAACTGCCGCATGGCTGATGGTCTTGAACTGGCGAGCTCGCTCGCATGACTGACGGATTTGCCTGTTGAGCGATTGGAGCTTGTGGTGGCAATGGCCCATGTCTGACCTATGACCAGGGCATCCAGCATGCGCTGATGCCTCTCTCTGCGAATGGCTCGAGCAAAAAATCACAAAAGGAACACGTTCTCTTTGCCACAGATGGGCGTATCAAATTTATTCCGACCCCCTGAATCGGCACATGAATTGTGAATTAGTTTGCGCTTTGTCCTCTTGGTATATCAACCAACTCTTAGGGTAATTTTCTGAGTTTTACTGGGTTTCTTCGTTGCCAGTTCCCCTTCGGCCTTTTCGGCCTACCTCTCAAAACATACGTGTGAGCACAATTGATGCTCCCTCGATTGAAGGGGATGTTGTTGATAATGCTGGTGATGTGATTAATCGCTGTTATCGCCAGATTTATTTTCATGCAATGAGTAGCGATAGGGATCGCTATCTTGAGTCTCAACTTAGAAACGGTTCAATTACGGTTAGAGACTTCATCCGCGGTCTGTTGCTATCAGACCGTTTCATGCGTGGTTATGTTGCTTGCAGCAATAACTATCGCCTTGTCGAGCAGGTCATCGGCAGGGCTTTGGGTCGCAAGGTGCGAGACAACACCGAGAAATTAACCTATTCCATTGTTATTGCTGAGAAAGGATTCGAGTCTTTTGTTGATCTAGTCCTCAATAGTGAGGAGTATATGCAGAGGTTTGGTTACGACACTGTGCCGCTGGAGATTTCAAGAGTTTTGCCAGGTCGGGCTGTGGGTGAAGCGCCTGTGTATCAGGAGTTCCCTCGATACTCTTATGACTGGCAAGAGAAGTTGATTTCAAACGACATGATGATGTCGATTGAAGATCACCTGAACTTCGGACCGACGAAGTCGTTCGCAGAGAAAGTGCTGTATGAGCGTCCTTCTGACAAGGCATTCCGCTATATCATTCCGTCCTTTGTGATCCTTTCGGGATTGATTGTTGTTGGGGTGGTGAAAGTCTTCACAAGTATCTTTGTGGTGGGCTGAGTTGCCTAATAAGCAGCTCTTACCATTGCTTCCTTTTTCTTTTCAATCAATTCCTCGAAGCTGATCCAGTGAATGCAGTCCACGGGGCAGGTGTCGATTGCTTCGTTGATCACCATGGTTGAATCACCGTCTTGGCGAATTGCTCGGCACTTTCCAGTTTCTTGGTCCATTAAAAATGTGTTCGTCGCCACGTGGGCGCAATAGCGACATCCAACGCAGACTTTTTCGTCGACCCAGATGGCTTGCAATCTCAGCTCGCCTCCCAGGCAAGGCTCTAGGCCTGATGGTGAGGTGATGTGATGAGACGGTGCAGTAAAGGCGGCCGAGCTTTCAAAGGCTGTTTCAAACCTCGTTTCAACGTCTGAAGGTGCTGTAAAGGCCGCAGAGGTGTCGAACATTCTGGTCAGCTTCTATGACTTACGAATCGCGAAGCTGCGCAATCTCTGCCCAATTTTGAGACTTGCGATTTTCAAAATGCTGCAGGAAAACTCCACTGATTGAAGAGGTGATGAATGGTTTGCTCTGATATAGGGATTAAAATCTTTTTAGGAGGTTTGGTTGGTTTTGTATTGCTTGATCGCAATCTGAAGCTGACCGATCGCAGCTCTGCCAATGTTGTAACCGGCCCAGCTCAGGGCTAGAAGAATCGGTAATGCCACGATCAGAATTCTCAAATCCATCGGCATTTAGAAAATGACCCATAAATTAGCTTTGGCGCATTTTTTTTCAGTGTTCTTTGACGGCAGGTCACGTTGCAGATGGTTGATTTCTGCGCAGATTCTTGAACCTGTCGATGTCACAATTGTGTCGCCATCGGCCTTGGTGGCTGGCTCAGAGTTCTTTGATTTGCCCAATCTCTGCAGCCTCGATCCAGCGTGAGATTGCGTCTGGTAATGGGCAGCGTCGGCGCGTTTGTGTATTGATGGCCAGTTGTCTGATCAAGCCATTGGCAACATCCTGGTCGCTCAGCAGAAATTGACTGCGAACCTCAAAACATCCCTGATCAATCCGTTGTGGAGTCAGTCGAACCAGCAGTTGATCGCCTCCATGCACTGCTTTGTTGAAGCTTGCGCTGCACTGCACGACAGGTAGTGCAGTGTTGGGCCAGCGTTCCTGGTCACGACATCCAGGGAACACCGTTTTGGCTTCAATGCCATAGAGCTCCAGGCTCTCTTCCCATGCCTCATGGCACCAGCGCAACAGCTGATGGAAATGCATGACGCCAGCGGCGTCCGTATCACCGAAGCGCACCGTTCTGCTGAGGTTGAGCCAAGGGGGCCTTGCCATCAGCTCACGTTCTGGTCGCTTTGGCTGGACTGGTCACCTTGGGATCAGTGAGAGGTTGGAGTTGATCAGGGGATTGGTGCATTTCTTCTTGGCCGATACGGGCGTGTGGACACTGCTTTTGGCGTTGTTGTTGGGCGGCTTGCAGACGCGGCAGCAATGGACTCTCAGCCGTTGGTCGGAAGCCTCTTTGCTTTGAATCGCGTTCTGGGTTCTAGGCGTGGGTGGTGTCTATGGATTCATCATGCATCTTGTCTTCGGGTCGTTACGAAGTGGCTTACGCCAATCTCACGATCGGCATCCTCGGTTTCAGCAGCTTCCTGTATGGCAAACGTGATGACCTTCTGGCCAGCATGGTTGCTTTCGCCAGATGGTTCTTCGCTGACGGGATCGGTCATGTGGTCTCGCTTGTGGTGGATCAGAACAACGCTCCTTCCAATGCCGGCAGCGTGCTGTACACCGATCTCCAGACGCTTGCTGGTCCTTCTCCTGCTCTGGATCAGTCGAGGTGAACGACGTCGGCTGAGCTGATCAACGATCGACGGATCCCATGATCACGTCGATAGAGCCAAGGATCGCCATGATGTCGGCAACCTTGTGTCCCTTCAGGATGTGAGGAAGGATCTGCAGATTGTTGCTGTCTGCGGCACGAATCTTGAAGCGCCAGGGTGTGACGTCGTTGTTGCCCTGAATGAACACGCCAATCTCGCCCTTCCCAGACTCCAGTCGGGTGTAGAGCTCGCCATTGGGGATCTTGAAGGTGGGTGCCACCTTTTTGGCCACGTACTGGTAGTCAAAGCCGGCGAAATTGCTGTCTTTGCCCTCGGCCATGCGTTTGGCCTCCAGGTTTTCCGTCGGACCACCAGGAATCATGTCGCAGGCCTGGCGAAGAATCTTGAGGGATTGGCGCATTTCTTCGACACGAACCCTGTAACGGGCGAAGCAGTCGCCCTCTTTCTCCCAGACCACATCCCAGTCGAAGTCGTCGTAGCACTCGTAATGGTCAACCTTGCGCAGGTCCCACGGCACTCCAGAAGCCCTCAGCATCGGGCCGGAAAGGCTCCAGTTGATGGCTTCTTCCCTGCCGATCACGCCTAGCCCCTCAATGCGCCGGCGGAAGATCGGATTGTTGGTGATCAGCTTTTCGTATTCATCGATCTTGGGGCCGAACCAGTCACAGAAGTCGCGACATTTTTCCAGCCAGCCCCAAGGCAGATCGGCTGCAACACCACCGATGCGGAAGTAGTTGTTGTTGATCAGGCGTTGACCGGTGGCTGCCTCCCAGAGGTCGTAGATCATCTCCCGCTCTCGGAAAATGTAGAAAAACGGCGTCTGGGCGCCGACATCAGCAAGGAAGGGACCCAGCCAGAGCAGATGATTGGCGATGCGGTTCAGTTCCAACATCAGCACTCGGATGTAACTGGCCCGCTTCGGAACAGGAATATTCGCCAGCCTTTCAGGGGCGTTCACGACGATCGCTTCGTAAAACATGCCCGCCGCATAATCCATCCGGCTCACGTAGGGCACGAACATCACGTTCGTTCGGTTTTCGGCGATCTTCTCCATGCCGCGATGGAGGTAGCCGATTACCGGCTCGCAATCGAGGACATCCTCTCCATCGAGAGTCACCACAAGGCGCAACACCCCGTGCATTGAGGGGTGGTGGGGGCCGAAGTTGACCACCATCGGCTCCGTGCGCGTTTCCATCTGCGTCATGGGGCCGTGGCAGAGCAAGTGCGTTGGATCTTAGGAAGGACCCATGCCCGATCTGCCATCCAGCCCCGCCCAGGGCTTCATGCATGTGCCGGTTCTGGCCGAACCGTTGATGCAAACGCTGGCTGCAGAGCTCAGTGAACAGCGCCAATCAGGCGTGTTCATTGATGCGACGCTGGGTGGTGGTGGCCACAGCGGGTTGTTGCTGGATCGCTATCCACAGCTGCGTCTGCTGGGGCTCGATCACGATGAAACTGCCCGTTTGGCCGCGGCCGAGCGGCTGGAGCAGCATGGGGATCGCGTCACGATCGTGGCGACCAATTTCGCTGATTACACCCCTCCCCACCCGGTTGCATTGGTCCTGGCCGACCTTGGGGTGAGCAGCCCTCAGCTGGATGTGGCGCAGCGGGGATTCAGCTTTCGGCTGGATGGTCCCCTCGACATGCGGATGGATCAAGTTGGGGGAGGGGAAACCGCGGCTGAACTGATTGCAAGGCTGGACGAATCAGATCTGGCGGATTTGATCTACGCCTATGGAGAGGAGCGCTTGTCGAGGAGGATTGCCCGCAGGATCAAGGCTGATCTGGACGCCAGCGGTGCCTATGCCGGCACGGCGGCACTGGCCTATGCGGTGGCTGGCTGTTATCCACCCAAGGCCCGCCGTGGTCGGATTCATCCGGCCACACGCACGTTTCAGGCCCTGCGGGTTGCGGTCAATGATGAGCTGGCGGTGCTGGACCGCTTGTTGCAACAAGCCCCCGACTGGCTCCAGCCTGATGGCCTGCTGGCAATCATCAGTTTCCATTCCCTTGAGGACCGGCGTGTGAAGACGGCCTTTCTCAGTGACGATCGCCTGCAACGCGTCACTCGGAAGCCATTGAGAGCAGACGAGTCAGAGCAGCAGCTCAATCCGCGCAGTCGCAGCGCAAAGTTGCGCATTGCCCGCCGCCGACCCCCAGAGCCAAGGTCTGAAGCATGACCTGGGCTTGGACGAGTGATGGGGTTTGGTGGATTGCACTGCTGGTTCAGCTTCTGTCGATTCCAGGCTCGTTTTTGCCCCTGCTTCCAGGCTTGATTTGGTTGCCGGTGGGATCCCTTGTCTGGATGGCGGCTGTGGGTTGGGCTCAGGCCTGGCCTGAGTTTGTTCTGGCGCTGGTGTTGTTCGGCTTGGGTCTCATCGCTGATCTCCTTGCTCTTGGATTGGCATCTGCACGTCTGAAGGCCAGTCGCTGGTCTGCGGCGGGAGCCGGTGTGGGGTTGCTTGTGGGAGTGCTGGGTTTGCTGCCGGCTCTGCCGTTCGGCGGGCCACTGCTGGGGGCCTTGTTGGGGCCATGGCTCGGAGCAACGCTGGTGGAAACCTGGGTCACAACAAAGCCACCCCGGAATCTGGGGTGGCTTGAAGCGTTGCGTCAGGGATCGGTAGTGGGTCTGGCTGTTGTGGCAGGGCTTCTGATTAGTCGCCTTGCTCAGCTGCTACTGGCACTGCTGGGTGTCGCAGCGTTTGTTGCTCTGAGCTCTTTTTAACTGTTGAGAAAACCAGTTTGATCATCAGTGCCAAATAGCTGGCGATAAGCAGCCAGCGAGATACAAATCACCGCGGGACTTGCGACGAGCAGGCCAACACCATTGAGAATAATTCCGAAGGTCAAAATAATCGTGTTGACGATCAACAGCAAAAGCATCCACCACCATGTGGCGTCAATAATCTTTTGGCCTTTCTGAATGTTTTCAACCGGATTGCCTGTTTGTAGAAGTGCAATAGCAGGTAAAAGTTTTTGGTTGACTGAGAGATAGATAAAAATCACCACCCCTGCAATCAGGGGGATGAAGCCGGCGAATGTGCTTGCTGCAAAAAATTCATTGGTGAGCCACCGAAGCACCAAAACAATGATGGAAACGATGATGGCAAGAACGATCTGATTGATGAATAAACGTCCGGCTGCATTGCCGTCCCAGCGCACCAAGTCAGAGAATGAAGGCTTGTCTCCATTGAGCGACTTCCAGGCTCCGCGGATCAGACCGGTGATTCCCCAGAGGCTGATGATTGTGCTGCCAATGGCAACAACGAGAAAATAAGCAATGGGTACGCTGTCGTTCGCTAAGGCGTGTGCTCCACGCACGATGATCTGAAACAGAATCCAGATGCTGCCAGCCAATAGGGTGAACAGCACCAAAGGCCATGGGGCTCTGGCGAACGCATTCCATCCGTCTTCAATGGCTTGAAGCACGTGTAGCCGCTGCTTGGCCGGTGTCTCAGTCATGAATCACTGGGGAACTTGCGCGGAAGGTAGCTTCTCTGACACTTTTTTCCAGAGGTTGTGTTACTCGTCTTCTCGTTTCAGCGCTTGGTCAATGTCTGAATCGCGGTTGTGATCACCTCGATCGCCCCGTCAATGTCCGCTGCTGTGGTGTCACGTCCCAGGCTCAGTCGCAAGGATCCTTCCGCCTCGAGATGGCTTCGGCCAATGGATCGCAGCACGTGAGAGGGTTCACCGCGACTGCAAGCAGAACCGCTGCTGCAGGCCAGTCGGGATCGCAGTGCCCGATGCAGGCGACTACCTGAGATGTCGGGCACTGTGAGATTGAGGTTATGGGCCAGCCGAGGTTGCAGCGCCCCGTTGATCTGGATTGTTGGATTGCGATTTTTGAGCCCTTCCCACAGCTGATCTCTCAAAGCCTGGAGTCGAGCCTGGCGGTCCTCCAGGTCTTGCATGGACAGCTCGGCTGCAGCCGCCATGCCCATGATCAGGGGCACCGGTAAGGTGCCCGCCCGCAGCCCCTGCTCTTGTCCTCCACCCCACTGAAGCGGTTGTAGCTGCGTGCCAGATCTCACCACCAGGGCGCCGATGCCTTTCGGTCCATTGAATTTGTGTGCACTGAGACTGATCAACGCACAACCCAGTGCTTCGGCATCCAGGGGGAGATGCCCGTAGGCCTGGGCCGCATCGGTGTGCATCGTGATGCCGTGGCTGCTGCAGACGGCACTCAGGGCCTGGATCGGTTGGATCACGCCGATCTCGTTGTTGGCCACCATCACGCTGACCAGCTGGGTGTTGGGCTGAATGGCTTGTTCCAGCTGTTGTTCCTTGATCAGGCCGTTCTTTTGTGGAGTCAACAACGTGATCTCAAATCCCTCCTGCTTCAGCTGCAGAAGGGGGTCGAGCACCGCGTGATGCTCACTGGCCACACTGACCAGATGGCCTGGTCCACCGTCGGACAGCGCGCGAGCCCTGGCGTGGCCCAGCAGCGCCAGGTTGTTGGCTTCGGTGGCGCCACTAGTGAAGATCAGTTCCTCGGATCTGATCCCCAGGCTGCTCGCAAGGCGTTCTCTGGCTGAGCCAATTGCAGCGGCGGCTGTCAAACCAAGACGATGTTGCCGGCTCGATGGATTGCCCCACTGCTCTCGCCACCAGGGCTCCATCGCCTGGATCACTGAGGGATGACAGGGTGTGGTGGCCTGGTGATCGAGGTTGATCACAACTTCACTGCGCTCAAGTTGGGTTTGTGGTCAGCATGGTGTGACTCTCAGATTGTCGCGATGCACTCCATTCGTTGGGTCTTCAGTTTGGGTCTGCTGGCGTCGGCCGCTTTTCAGCCCGCCTTCGCTGAGGGGTTCGATCGGGAGCAGATCCTGGAGCAAATGAAGGCATCGCGCCCGCTCGATCTGGTGGTGATTGATCAACGTGATGGAGCTCAGCAATACACGCTTGGGATCTTTGCGGTTGAGAGAGACTCAGTGGATCCTGAAATGCGCAGGTTCAAGCTTTGGCACGAATCTTCCGACAATTTGTTGATACCAACTGAGTCGGTGAACTGCGGTCTTGAGCAACCGTTGCGGGTGACCCGGGATACATCATCCGTCTATGTACGCAAACTCAATCCAGGGGGGCCTTGGCATGCGTCCACGCGCGAAGACCATCTGGTGTGGTGGGCGGCCTGTCATCCCGACCTTGCTGGCCAAGATCCTGCCGGTCTCGCGGACAAGGCCAGAGAGCTCGGTTATTCCACTGAGTTGATCGAATCCCAGGAAGTGTTGCGGTTGCCAGCGCCCTAACGCCCCTAGATTCCGGCCAGATGAGGTCAGGCCTTGACAACCTCCCAGTCCGAACAACCCTCCCAGGCCTCTCAGCCTGAACAGTCAACCCCGTCTGAACAGCCCAAACCGTCCGAACAGCCAACGGTGCGACTGCTGCTGGTGGACGATGAACCTGGGCTGCGTTCAGCAGTACAGGCCTACCTCGAGGATGAGGGATTTGATGTCACCACGGCTGTGGATGGTGAGGATGGTTTCGCCAAGGCGCAGCAGATGCTGCCAGACGTGGTGATTAGCGACGTGATGATGCCCCGGCTCGATGGTTATGGGCTGCTCAACAAGCTCAGGTCTGATGAGCGTCTGGGCGGTACACCCGTGATCTTCCTCACCGCCAAGGGCATGACGGCGGATCGCACCCAGGGCTATCTGGCGGGTGTTGACGATTACATTCCCAAACCCTTTGACCCGGATGAGCTGGTCGCGCGCGTGACCAACGTGGCTCAGCGTCAGCAGCGACTGTTGCAGGAAGCAGCCCGCTTCGCGGATGCCGACATGGGTCAGATGGCCAAACAGATCACGGAGATTCGCTCTCTGCTCGCTCAGGCGGAGGCACTGCCATCCAGCGACCCTGTGCAGCACAATTTCACGCCCAGGGAATCCAGTGTTCTGCAACTGGTGGCGGAAGGATTGATGAACAAGGAAATCGCTCGCCAGCTGGAGACATCAATCCGAAATGTCGAGAAGTATGTGAGCAGATTGTTTATCAAAACCGGCACGTCCAGCCGAACGGAGCTGGTGCGTTACGCCTTGCAGCATCGTTTGGTGGAGTGACAGGCCAACAGGCAGAGCCTTTGCCTGAAGGTTGGCGTCCAGCCGCACTCAATCAGGGATGGACGTACAGGGACATCACGGGCTCTGACGATCAAGGCACGCTGATCAGCGTGCTGATGGCTCAGCGTTACGGCCACTCCTGCGAAGACGTCTGGCTTCGCCGAATCGCTGCTGGTGAACTCCGACTCAACGGAAAGCTTCTGCTCAAGGATCAACCGCTGCCGGATCAGGCAGAACTGCTCTGGTGCCGTCCTCCATGGATCGAGCCGGCCTTCCCCGACATCTGGTCGGTTGTGCATGACGACGGGGATCTGCTGGTAATCAACAAACCGTCCGGACTGCCGGTGATGCCCGGTGGCGGCTTTCTGCAGCACACGCTCTCCACTCTTTTGGATCAGCGCAGTCGCCAGCTGGGTGAGCCCCTGGTTGCCAAACCCGTGCATCGCCTCGGTCGCTTCACCTCCGGATTGCAGGTGTGTGCACGCCAGCCCGCCACCAGAGCCGCTCTTTCGCGAGCTTTTAAGCCGTCCTCAGGAACCCGAAAGCTCTATCAGGCCTGGTCCCAGCGTGTCGCAGGGCTTGAGTTCGGGAGGCCTCTTGCGGTGAATACGGATGTGGTCGAGCGGCCCCATCCCTTGCTGGGCTGGGTCTGGGGACCGTTGCCCCCAGCGGATGGGTTAATCCGGCGACGTCTGAAAGCCCACAGCGAATTGACGCTGCTGGAACGCTGTCCCCAGGGAGATCGTCTGCAGGTGGCGATCACAACGGGTCGCCCTCATCAGATCCGCATTCATCTCGCGCAACTGGGGTTTCCCCTGCTTGGTGATCCGCTCTACCTGAACGATCAGCGCATCAGTGATGTCGCCACTCCGGGAGACGGGGGCTATCGGCTCCATGCCTGGCGTCTGCAGCTGGATGATCTGCATGTCAGCTGTGAGCCGCCATCGACGTTCTGATGCTGCTCAAACTCGCCAAGACTTGTCAGCATCGAGTGAGTTCAGAGGTTGATGCCATGCCCAGGTCGGTCTCCGCGGTTGTTGTTGGCTCGCTGCTGTGTCTGCTCGCGGGCTGTTCCATCGGCGGTTCCGGGGGCGATCAGCGGCAGGCCATCAAGCTCAAGGTGCTGTTCTGCAATGTGGAATCAGGCACCTTCATTGATGCCAATCGTGATTCGGTCCTGTCGGTGGGTGATTCGGTCAGCTACCGACTTGCCGTGGCACGGCTGGGCGGAGCAGTGCAGGGGTGTGAACAGGCGAATGGTTCCTTCTATGGGCTTGAACAGGTGGTTGAACGACGAGTCCTCAAAGGCGAAACCGTGTTCCTCACCCATGTCCAGGGAACCCTCACCTTCAAGGACGGCAATATCCAGACCCGTTCTCTTGGCTCGCTTCAGTCCAGCGCCGCTGTGACACCAAGCCTGGAATCAGGGACATTGACTCTCTCGCTCGGAGATTTGTTCCCTAGCAATCACGGGGCGACCCTGATCGGTCAGGGCGGCGCTTTCAGCGGCACTGTGGGGTCTGCTGACTTTGTCAGTGATACCCCTCCCTACGCGCTGCTCAAGTTGCACAGTCAGTTCGGGTCCTGACGGATCCTGAGCCCTGGTCTTTTCGAGGTGCTGTTCAGGCCTTCTGAAATTCGATCAGCCTGGAGAAGTAGAACGGCGCTTTGTTGAGGCTGCGTCGTACGGGTTTGAAGCCGCAGGCTTCCGCGGCCGCCACAATCCCTTTCTCCTTGAGGGTGTAGGCGCGGGTGGTTTTGCTGGGGCCTGGGAATAACTGGCCGATACCTTTTAGTGCTGCCAGGAGCGGCGTGTAGGGCGCGAAGCTCACGATCAGGCGTTGTTCGCTGAGAGAGCAGAGGTGCCGCACCATCTCTTCAGCAGCCTCCTGGGGGTAGTGAATGAACACATCCAGGCAGCACACGGTGTGGAATGAGCCGCTGAGACTTTCCAGATCACTGGCTGCGAAATTGAGCTTGGCCATGTCTAGGCCCGCATCACGCGCCCGGCGCTCAGCTTCCTTGGTCATGGCTTCAGAGATGTCGCTGGCATTGATGAAGCCTGCTCCCATGCGCGCCAGGGGGAGGCTCAAACTGCCGACGCCGCAACCGGCATCGCAGAAACTCACGTTATTGAACTGCCCACTCTCCTCGATCCAGGACAGCACTTCATCAACGGTTTTCTGGTGTCCGATCCTGATATTCCGCTGGACCTTATTGACGTCATCGCTATCGCTGTAGATACGGTTCCAACGATCGAATCCCGTCGTCTCGAAATAGCCCTTCACTTCCTGTTTCTCGGCCTGCTTGTCATTCAGCAGTTGCTCGGGGGCCATCAATTCACTCGCAGCGGCGGAATCTTAAGCAGCCTGCCGCCAGGCCAGCTTTCGTTCTGATTCGTTCCATTCCCAGCGCAGCAGATCGTCCAGTCCATCTCCAATCAACAAGGGGTCTTCAAGGCGTTCCGCCAGCACTTCTCTGGGAGCCATGGTGGAGGCCCAGATCGCACCATCCGCATCACCGCTCCAGCTGGCTAGACGGCAGGTGCCTTCGAGCAAAGGCAGGGTCACACCGGCCAAGGTGCCGTCCTCCAGTCGGCAGGTTCCGTTGTTCACCAAGAGCACTCGCTCATCCCAGCGATGTTCACCCTCCGCCAGCCCGTAGGGCGCCAGAGCATCACTCACCAGCACCAGCTGATCCCCCGCCATCTTCTGCAACAACACCGCAGTGGTGGGATGCACATGCACTCCATCGGCAATCAGTCCAAGCGCAATGTCGCCCCGACGGCAGGCTTCTCCCAAGGGCCCAGGAGCGCGGTGGTGCAGTCCCGGCATGGCATTGAAAGCGTGCGTGATCATCTCGACGCCCTGTCTGAACGCCAGGGCTGCCTGATCGGCATCTGCGGTGCTGTGACCCAGAGCCAAATGGATGCCGAGCCCTTTGAGTTCGTTGATCAACGCCGGAGCACCCGGTTGCTCCGGCGCCAAGGTGATCAGGCTGATGTCGTTTTCAAATCCTGCGATCCGTGCCTTTAGGGCCGCGACGCTGGGGGCAGCGATGTGCTCCAACGGGTGTGCACCCCGCCGTGCTTCCGCAAGGAACGGGCCCTCAAGGTGTGCTCCCAGCAGCTGGCAGCGGCCCGCTTGATGCCGTTCACGGGCCTGCCGGAGCACGGATAGGGATTGGCGTAGCGGGGCCACAGCACAGGTGACCAGGGTTGGAGCGATCGCCTCGACCCCATCGCGCCAAAGCAGCTCCAGCAACTCCAGGAGTTTCGGCAAATCCTGTTGCGTGAGCTCCGTGAAGGCCAGGCCCAACCCCCCATTGATCTGCAGATCGATCCCCCGACGACTAAGCCTGTCTCCATGCCAGCTTTCCCCGGCCATCGCCCCACCGGCCGGCATCGGACCAGCGGCAATGATCAGATTGCGATCATCCAGGCTGAGCCAGGACAGACCTGCAGGGTCGTGGTTTCCGGGGCGCTTGGGCAGACGCACATCGGTGATCCGACGCATGCGGTTGGGCCGGCTCAGGCCGGTGCGGGACGATGGCAGTCTCGCTGTCCTTCCGGTTCTTGCCTGTGGCCGAGTTGCCATCCCCCCCCATTAATCCAGGTTCGGCGCCCAGGGTTGCCGTCATCATGGGCAGTGATTCCGACCTTCCCAGCCTCCACCCTGCCGTCGAGGTGCTGGAACAGCTGGGGGTGGCGGTGGAGGTCCGCGTGCTCTCGGCGCACCGCACGCCTTTGGAGATGGTCAGCTTCGCCCAGCAGGCCCGCCAGCGTGGGCTGGCCGTGATTGTGGCCGGTGCCGGTGGCGCAGCTCATTTGCCTGGAATGGTGGCCGCACTGACCACCTTGCCTGTGATTGGCGTACCGGTGCAGAGCAAAGCACTGTCAGGCGTCGACTCATTGCATTCGATCGTGCAGATGCCCGGTGGTATTCCCGTGGCCACGGTGGCGATCGGCGGAGGTCTGAATGCAGGCTTGCTGGCTGCACAGATCCTTGCCGTCGAGGGTGGTGCGCTGGCGGAACGTCTGGAGGCCTACCGCCAGCAGCTTCATGACACGGTTGTTGAGAAGGATGTCCGTCTGAAGGATCTGGGCAGTCGTGACTATCTCGAGCGAATGACTTGATCCCCGGCCATTGCCGACCTTCGCTGTTGCCGCCAGCCGGCATTTTTGGTGCCATGAGGTGAGTGCCGTTTTCAAGCTGAGCTCCTTTTGATCTGCACCTCCTTCAAGCCATGACGTCCTGGCCAGCCTGGATTCGCTGGGGATTGGTGCTGCCGTTGCTGACCCTCAACCTGTTTGTGATCCGTCAGCTCCTCCTGCCACTGGCTCCCTTCCCAGGACTGTTTCTCACCGCCGCGCTGATTGCGTTTCTGCTGGATATTCCCTGCCGCTGGCTCACCGGTCGAGGGATGCGCCGCTGGGTGGCGATCGTGCTTGTCACTCTCGCCACGATCGGGGCATTGGTCTTCGCTGCGCTGACCCTGGTGCCGCTGCTGATTGAGCAGCTTGGCCAGTTGATCAATGCTCTGCCTGGACTGCTCTTGGCGGCCCAGGAGTGGGTGAACCGTCTCCAGGAGTGGGCCGCAATCCGTGGTCTGCCCACCGAGTTTGGTGATCTCAGCAGTGATCTGCTCTCCCGTGCAAGCTCCGTGGCCAGCCAGCTCAGCCAGAGCTTGCTCAGTATTCTCGGGGCCACACTCGGCACCACGATCAACACGGTGATCGTGCTGGTGTTGGCTGTGTTCTTCCTGATCGGAGGTGAATCGATCACGAAGGGTCTGGCCCGCTGGCTTCCGGATGCCTGGCGTTCGTTGGTGACCAGTACCCTGGCTCGCACTTTTCGTGGCTACTTCGGCGGGCAGGTGCTGCTGGCGCTGATCCTGGCCTTGGGTCAGATCGTGGTGTTCACCCTTCTCAAGATCCCCTATGGCGTGCTGTTCGCCGTGCTGATCGGATTCACAACCCTGATCCCCTACGCCAGTGCTTTGACAATCGTCGCCGTGAGCGGGTTGCTCGCTTTTCAGGATCCCAGTGCAGGCCTAGAGACTCTGGTGGCTGCGATCGTGGTCGGTCAGATCGTTGACCAGGTCATTCAGCCGCGTTTGATGGGTAGCATCGTGGGGTTGCAGCCGGCCTGGCTGCTGATTGCCCTGCCCCTGGGAGCGAAGGCTGGAGACCTCTACGGCCTTGGAGAGTTGTTGGGTCTGCTGCTGGCGGTGCCTGTCGCCAGCTGCCTCAAGACGTTCGTGGATGCCTGGGCAGAGCGTCAGGGCATCCACGCGGTCGTCAGCAATGCGGTCGTTAGCGAGGTCAGCGCTGGGCAGGAATGATGTTCCGGGAGATCAGCTCGTTCACCACCTGATTCACGCAGTGCGCCAGGTCTGCTGCCCCGGTGTCGACGCATAGTTCCGGAGTGTCTGGTGCTTCATAAGGGCTGGAGATTCCCGTGAACTCCTTGATGTCCCCGGCACGTGCCTTCGCATACAGGCCTTTGGTGTCGCGCTGTTCGCACACATTCAGATCAGCGGCACAGAAGATCTCGATGAAATCTCCGTCGCTCACCAAGTTGCGCGCTTTGTCGCGGTCAGCACGGAACGGCGAGACGAATGCCGTCAAAACGATGGCGCCGGAATCCAAAAACAGTTTGGAGACCTCACCGATGCGCCGGATGTTCTCTTCACGGTCGGCATCGGAAAATCCCAGGTCCTTGCAGAGGCCATGGCGAATGTTGTCGCCGTCGAGCACATAGGTGCTCAGTCCTCGTTCGAACAGGGCCTGATTGACCGCGTTGGCAAGCGTGCTTTTGCCCGCACCGCTCAGGCCTGTGAACCAGAGAATGGCGCTTCGGTGTCCCCGTTGTTCAGCGCGGGCTGCTCGATCAACCGATGCCTGATGCCAGGCGATGTTGGTGGAAGCACCCTGGTTGGTCAGCTGGCCGTGGCTGGACGAAGCGTTCATTGGGATCCGGCGGTCTGGGGCCGCCATTGTCCCTCAACTTGTCCTTCAGCTTGAATCTCTTTGAGCCTCGGTCAGCTTCAGCCCCCAGCGCGCTTGGGACGGTAGCCCTCCTTGTTGAGCAGTTCCAGCGCGAGCTCCACCTGATCGCCTTGAAGTTCGATCAGGCCGTCTTTTGCGGTGCCACCGCTGCCGATGCGTGTCTTGAGTTTCTTCAGCAGTGCTTTGAGTCCTTCTTGGTTGAGCTCCAGACCGCGGATCACCGTCACGGTCTTGCCGCCCTTCCCCCCACGGGTCGGCTGCACCCGAACGATTTGCTGGGCTTTCGCAGTGGGTTGCTTCTCGGGGCTGCTCGGCCGCTGCAGACTGTCTGTGTTGCTGAATTCCTGCCACCCGCCTTTCGGCATCGCTTCTGCGCATCCGACACCATCCTGCCGTTCTCGTGATGACCGACTCAGCGTCCACGCCTCGATGGGCTGACTCAAGCCAGGGCCTTGGTCGCTGGATCGAACACTTGATCGGTATTGCTCTGCTGAGGCGTCCCCTGTTTTTCCAGGCACGTCAGCTGATTATCCGAACGGCGGAACGCAACGGCATTCCCTGGAGAGTCCGTCGCCGTGAACTCAAGAAGGCTGCAGCACCATTGTTGTCGAGCAGCATCACTCCAGGCCTGGTGCCGCCCGCCTACTACGTGGCGCGTTTTCACGCCTATGAACAGGGCAATCTCTGCTGGCAGGCTGCTGCTGAAGCGGAGCAAGCCACCGATGCGATGGCCCTGCGCATCTGGCCGGACGAGGCGCTGGCACCGTCTGTGGCCCAGGCCCGTCTGCGGGATGAGATCCACCGCGCTTTGGCGCCGCTCCTGAACGGATCCATTGATCAGGTGCTCGATCTTGGCTGTTCAGTGGGAGTGAGCACGTTGTATCTCGCAAGCTGGTTGGCTGAGCGGGCAGAGCAGCGCCAAGAGCCCGCACCTCGGATTCAGGGCCTGGATCTTTCCCCCGACATGCTCGCAGTGGCTCGTGTGCGGGATCGGGAGGGACTCGTGGATGGCTGGTTGCATGCAGCGGCGGAGGACACGGGTCTGGTGGATGCGTCCTTTGACCTGATCAGTCTTCAGTTCGTTTGCCATGAGCTGCCTCAGGATGCGACCCACGCCGTGCTGGGGGAGGCTGCTCGGTTGTTGCGGCCAGGAGGTGCTCTGGTGATGGTGGATCAGGATCCCGCCTCCTCCGTGCTTCAGCGCCTTCCGGCGGCAGTCGCCACATTGCTCAAAAGCACCGAGCCCTATATCGAGCAGTACTTCAGCCTCGATATGGCTGCGGCCCTGCGGACGGCAGGGTTCTGGAATCTTCAAATCAGTGCCTGTGATCCACGGCATCGCGTGATTGCCTGCTTACGCTGAGCAAACGCTTCAAAGGCCGCGCGCGCGGTCAGCTGCACCTTGACCAGCACCCTGCCACCCAAGCCAACCGCTCAGGATCTGGCCGTCAGCTCCAGGCCTGCCTCCTCCGGTCGTTTCGGCCGTTTCGGTGGTCAGTACGTGCCTGAAACGCTCATGCCTGCCCTGGCTGAGCTGGAGACGGCCGCGGCTGAGGCCTGGAAAGATCCGGCTTTCACCTCAGAGCTCAACCGCCTGCTGCGCAACTACGTGGGCAGGGCCACACCTCTCTATGAAGCTGAGCGGCTCACAGCCCATTACCGCCGCAGTGACGGCGGACCCAGGATCTGGTTGAAGCGTGAGGACCTCAATCACACTGGCGCCCACAAAATCAACAATGCGCTCGGGCAGGCCTTGCTGGCCCTGCGAATGGGCAAAAAGCGAATCATTGCCGAAACAGGAGCTGGTCAGCACGGGGTTGCGACGGCCACGGTCTGCGCTCGCTTCGGCTTGGAGTGTGTGGTGTACATGGGTGCTGAAGACATGCGCCGTCAGGCTCTGAATGTATTCCGCATGCGTCTTCTTGGTGCCAGCGTTCAGCCTGTGACCGCCGGCACCGCCACGCTCAAGGACGCCACCAGCGAGGCCATCCGTGACTGGGTCACGAATGTGGAGACCACGCATTACATCCTCGGGTCAGTGGCAGGCCCCCACCCCTATCCGATGTTGGTTCGCGACTTTCATGCAGTGATCGGAGAGGAAGCCAGGGACCAATGCCAGCAAGCGTTCGGTCGTTTGCCGGACGTGTTGATGGCTTGCGTTGGTGGGGGTTCCAACGCCATGGGTCTTTTTCATCCCTTTGTGGAGTGCAGCGATGTGCGTCTGATCGGAGTTGAGGCCGCCGGTGATGGCGTCGCCACAGGCCGTCATGCCGCCACAATGACTGAAGGCAGGGTCGGTGTGCTTCACGGTGCCATGAGCCTTTTGCTGCAGGATCAGGACGGGCAGGTGCAGGAAGCTCATTCGATCAGTGCCGGCCTGGATTACCCCGGAGTTGGGCCAGAACACAGCTACCTGCGCGAGATCGGCCGGGCCGAATACGGCGCCGTGACAGACGCTGAAGCGCTCCAGGCCCTTCAACTGGTGAGCCGACTGGAGGGCATCATTCCTGCCCTCGAGACAGCGCATGCATTCGCCTGGCTTGAGACCCTCTGTCCAACGCTGCCGGATGGCACTGAAGTGGTTTTGAACTGCTCTGGTCGTGGTGACAAGGATGTGAACACGGTCGCCGAGCAGCTTGGCGACGCACTCTGAAGATTCAGAGCATGTATCAGCTGAGTAAGCGCTCCAGGGTGACAGCAACGGAGTTGACGGCTGCACGAGCGGTCGCGTAGGCCATCCGCATGGGGCCGATCAGGGCAACCTGGCCCACGCCTCCGTCACCGCTGCGATAGCTGGCCTGAACGACTGAGCAGCGGCTCAATGCTGTCTCAGGATGCTCCTGGCCGATCCAGACGCGTCCGTCGGACCAGTCAGGTGCGGGAACAAACGCTGCCGGGTCACTGTCCATCAGGTCGAGAAGAGGCCTCACCCTGGCGCTGTCACTGAATTCGGGTTCAGCCACGAGCCGCGACACCCCATGCACTAACGGTGCCTGCTCGATCGGGCGTTGGAAGGGATTGCCGTTCTCCAGCGCGTCCTTAAGTGCCCTTCCGCAGGATTGCAGCTGCTGTGGCAGACAGCTCCAGTCCAGCTTTCCGGCCTGCACCAGTTGGTCTGAGGTCCAGCGTTCTAAGGCTTCTACCTGACCGGCACTGCCGTGGGGCAGCCGCAGATTGAGGTGATGGGCCTGGCTGGAATCGCCAACGAGCATCACCAGCAGGCGGTCTTCACTGCGCACAAGGCGAATGGTTCTGAGATTGCTCTGGGATCGTTGCGGCGGGCTGATCAGGCTCATCAGACCTGTGAAATCCGTCAGCCGGCGTGCCAGCTGCAGCAGCAGGTCATCCAGTGCCGCCCAGCGCAGGCTCAGCTGGGTCAATTCCCGCTCCAGGTGATGGGCACCCGCACCGGGTTCGGGCAGAAGGCAGTCCACATAGTGGCGGTAGCCCTGGGGGCTGGGCACGCGACCCGCTGACGTGTGTGGCTGGGTCAGGAGTCCACGCTGTTCCAGAGCTCCCATGGCCGAACGCACCGTGGCCGAACTCGCTTTGATTCCGAATCTTTGCACTAAAGCGCGACTGCCCACCGGTTCGATGGTGTCGACATAGTGGTGGACCGTGGCCTGAAGAACCTCCTGCTGTCGTCGGGGCAGCGGCTTCACGGAGATCACCTTTCGGATAGAGATCTTACGAAGAATCAGTCAGGGAGATTGGTCCCTGTCATGAATGCATGCCGTTCGCCTGACTGGCGCGCTGATCAGTGGCAGGGCGTTCAGTAGCGCGGCACTGCGGGATCCACCACAACGCTCCAGGCATCAATGCCACCCTCGAGGTTCCAGACGTCCAGGGATGGTCGATTCTCGAGCAGCCAGCAACCGAAATTCCAGCTGCGCACACCGGCATGGCACAGCACAACGATCGAACCACCGTTTGGCAGCACGTCATCAATGCTCTCCATCCAGTTTTCAGCATCACTGAGGGGCAGATGCTTCACCGGGTGCGGAAATGGAGCGATCACCAGTTCCTGCTGCTCCCGCACATCCACAACGGTCAGATCGGTGTTGTCGTTGAGCCAGTCGTTCAGTTCGCTGGCCTTGAGGGGTTTGGGGGTGGGTCCATTCATCGCTTCAGTCTGGCTTTGGGCTGGCACAGCACCATGGATGGATAGAAGATGAGCACCATGTGCTTCACCGCCTGTTCATGAAAGGGCGCTCGTTCCTGTTGGCTCTGGTCGCTGTGGCGATGGTGCTGCTCACCCTGGCGCTGGGTATTTGGTGGGCGATGGCTCGTCAGAGCCCGCTGCGGATCATGGACCGGCCACTTGAGCTGCCCCGCGCAGCACGGTTTATGCCAAGTGATGCAGCCCTGACGCTGCACTGGCTGGTCGACTCGCGTCAGGTGCCTGCTTACGCCCAGGCCGTTGCGCCCGTTCGCCAGCGCCAACTGGTGAATGACAGCACCCGTCAGCTCAGAGATGGTGCCTTTGCTCTGGCCGGCCTTGACTTCAGCACTGAGCTGGCAGGCTGGATTGGGCCCGAGGTCAGCTTCGCAGTGCTTGACGCTCCTGTACAGCAGTCCGGGGAACAACCCAAGCAGGGTTGGGTCCTGGCACTGTCCAGCCGTGATGAAGATGGGGCCAAGCGCTTTCTGCAGCGTTTCTGGCAGACCCGAAGCCTGGCAGGCACCGATCTGCAGATCTCCCGCTACCGCGGTATGGGACTGATCAGCGGTCGCGGTGCCCTGCTGGGAAGAGATCCCCAACCGATCGCCACGGCCTTGATCGACGACGATCTGCTGTTGCTGGCTTCAGGGCGAGGTGTGCTTGAACAGGCGCTGGATGTCTCTCAACTGGACAGTCAGCATCAGCTCGGAGACCCTTTTCTGGCGGCTGATCTGCAGAGCTTCGGTCGTGGTGCTGCCGTTCTGATTGCCACCCCTGGTGCGATGAACCGCTGGCTGGGGGTCCCCTCAGCGATCACTGCCCGTGAAGACCTGCAAGGGCTGGTGGCATCGCTGACACCGCAGGGCGCTGATCTGGCGCTTGATGCCGTGGTCCACTTCCGTGAGCCTCTGATTCCCAGGATGTCTCAGCTGGCGGACAGCGATGTGTTGCTTAGAGATGCCGGTGGTGATGCAGAGACAGTCGCCCTGCTGACGAATCCTGCGGATCTTCTGGCTGCCGATGCCAATGAGCCTCTGGCTCAGTGGATCTCTCCCCTTCTGCGGCAGTCGATCGAATCTTTGTCGACCGGGGCCGCGGCTGTGGTCGCCGGTCTCGATGAGGGGCCCATGCTTTGGCAGCAAGGGCCGCAGGGCTGGGTGTTAGGTACCCGGCCGAATCGTCCCGATCCCGAAGTGGTGGATCAGCGACTTCAGGGGCTTGGGTTGACAGGCTCCACTCTCGACAGCGAAGACCAACCTGTTCAGGTCTGGACCCGTCTGGCTCGTCAACGACGTCGAGGAGAGGAGTCGCTACAAGCTGAACTTGCTGTCGCTCTGGAGCGGCATACCGGTGTGAACTGGTGGGCAGAGACCCTCGATGGTTTGCGCCGTCGCGGTGAGAGTGGTGACCTGATGCAGCGACAGCAGCAGCTGCAGGAGCTGCAGTCCGCGAGTCAGTCAGCGCTGTCTCAGCAACTGGCACTCGCTGCGGCGCCAAGTCGTTTGCACCTGGGTCAGTGGCGACCCTGGGAGCTGGTACAGGGTGTGGCAGGCCGATCACTGTTGCCAGCTGTGAAAGGTTTGGCTGTCTCTGCTGGGGCTGACCCGAACGCCACCTCTGTTCAGGATGAACGTGTGAGCAGCTTGCGTCTGCGTGCGCGACTCCAGCTCGGTTGATCTTCTTCTCCTGCGCCATGGCATTGCCGCAGAACGGGTCTGCGGCCGTGATCATCCCGATCGCCCCCTAACCGATCGCGGCATGCGGCGAACTCTGGAGGTTGTCCGACAACTGCGGAGGCTGGATGTTCAGGCGGACACACTGATCAGCAGTTCTTACCGGCGATGCAGGCAGACCGCTGAGTTGGCGGTCCAGGCTGGGTTGGCGAAATCTATCCGTCTGGATTCAGCCCTGGAGCCAGGCGGTGACCCGTGGCCGTTGGTCTCTCGAGCGTCCGGCCGTTGCCTGTTGGTTGGCCATGAGCCAGATCTGAGCACTCTTGCGGCGACGCTGATCGGAGCACCCGCCAGCAGCCTGCGCTTGCACAAGGCGGGATACTGCCATCTCAGTTGGCAGGAAGACCTGAGCGATCCTCGGGGTCAGGCTGAACTGCAGGCATTACTCAGGCCTCGTCTTTTGCTCCCGCGCTCCGTTTAAGTTGCCCTTGCGCTGAAGCGGAGGTTGGTGAGTCAGAACGATGGTGCCGAGATCCGTCATGAGCGAACGGGTCTGGTGTTCCGCCCCGGACTTGAGGGGGTGCCTGCCACCCAGTCGTCCATCTGTGACATTGATGGCCATGCAGGCTGCTTGTCCTATCGCGGCTACCCCGTCGACGATCTGGCCACCCACTGCAGCTTTCTGGAGACCACCTACCTGCTGATCTGGGGGCAATTGCCCACTCCTCAGCAGTTACGCGACTTTGAGCACGAGGTGCAGATGCACCGACGCGTGAGTTTCCGCGTCAGGGACATGATGAAGTGCTTCCCCTCCGATGGGCATCCGATGGATGCTCTGCAGTCCAGCGCAGCGTCTTTGGGTCTGTTTTATTCCCGTCGTGCTATCGACGACCCTCAGTACATCTATGACGCGGTGGTTCGGCTGATCGCCAAGATCCCGACCATGGTCGCCGCCTTTCAGCTGATCCGTAAAGGCCAAGATCCCATTCAGCCCAGGGACGATCTGGCGTATTCCGCCAATTTTCTCTACATGCTCATGGAGCGTGAGCCGGACCCCATGGCCTCAAGGATTTTTGATCAGTGCCTGATCCTGCATGCGGAGCACAGTCTCAATGCGAGCACTTTCAGTGCCCGCGTCACCGCCAGCACACTCACCGATCCTTATGCGGTCGTCGCCTCTGCCGTCGGCACGCTGGCTGGTCCCCTTCATGGCGGTGCCAATGAAGATGTCCTCGCGATGCTCGAGGAGATCGGCACACCAGATCAGGCCGCGGGCTATCTCGACGAGGCCATGGCCAGCAAGCGCAAGATCATGGGATTCGGTCACCGTGAATACCGCGTCAAAGATCCTCGTGCGGTGATTCTTCAGGCTCTCGCTGAAGAGATGTTCAAACGCTTTGGTCACGATGAGATGTACGACGTGGCCAGAGCTCTGGAGACAGCGGCGGAAACCCGACTCGGCCCAAAAGGGATTTATCCCAATGTGGATTTCTATTCCGGACTTGTTTACCGCAAGCTGGGTATTCCCAGAGATCTGTTCACCCCGGTCTTTGCCATCGCAAGAGTGGCCGGATGGCTTGCCCACTGGCGTGAGCAGCTTGGTGCCAATCGGATCTTTCGGCCATCTCAGATCTACACAGGCAGTGATCTGCGCCATTGGACGCCACTGGAGGCCCGAGTTCCAACCATCACCACTTAAGTTACATTCATCACACCTTTGCTCATGGTGACTTTCCTCGCCACCAGCGCACCGGCTCTGGTCAGTCCAGGCCTGGATCTGGAACGAAGTTTCAGTCAAGCTCTCGCGGGCTTTGGACTGTCTGAGCAGGCAGCTCGCTTGATCTGGCTGCCACTACCCATGCTGTTGGTGCTTGTTGCAGCAGTGGTGGGGGTTCTCGTCACCGTTTGGCTCGAACGCAAGATCTCAGCAGCGGTTCAGCAGCGCATCGGACCTGAATATGCCGGGGCACTCGGTGTTCTTCAGCCCTTGGCTGATGGTCTCAAATTGCTGGTGAAGGAAGACATCATTCCCGCCAGGGCCGACAGTCTGTTGTTCACGCTCGGCCCTGTTCTGGTCGTTGTTCCAGTGATTCTGTCCTGGTTGATCGTTCCCTTCGGTCAGAACCTTTTGATCAGCAATGTGGGTGTGGGCATTTTTCTGTGGATCTCTCTCAGCAGCGTTCAGCCGATCGGCCTGCTGATGAGCGGATACGCCTCGAACAATAAATATTCCCTGCTCGGAGGTCTCAGGGCAGCTGCACAGTCGATCAGCTACGAGATTCCCCTCGCTCTCGCTGTGCTTGCGGTGGTGATGATGAGCAATTCCCTCAGCACCGTCGATATCGTCGATCAGCAAACTGGAGCGGGAATCCTCAGCTGGAATATCTGGCGCCAACCTGTCGGCTTTTTGATTTTCTGGATCTGCGCCCTGGCGGAATGTGAACGCCTTCCGTTCGACCTCCCCGAAGCGGAAGAGGAGCTGGTTGCCGGCTATCAGACCGAATACGCCGGCATGAAGTTCGCGCTCTTCTACCTCGGCAGCTACATCAATCTGGTGCTCTCAGCTCTGCTGGTTTCGGTGCTCTATCTCGGTGGCTGGGGCTTCCCATTGCCGGTGGAATGGCTGGCTGGCTGGCTGGGGCAATCGGTCGATGCTCCTCTCGTCCAGGTGATCACAGGCACAACAGGCATTGTGATGACCGTGCTGAAGGCCTATCTGCTCGTTTTCATTGCCATCCTGCTGCGCTGGTCGACGCCGCGGGTGCGCATTGACCAGCTGCTTGATCTTGGTTGGAAGTTCCTGCTGCCACTGGCTTTGGTCAATTTGCTCGTGACCGCAGCGCTGAAGCTTGCCTTCCCGGTCGCCTTCGGGGGTTAGGTTTAATTACCTAGGCTCCTGCTCAACGGTCACTCCGTCTCCCTTCCCTCAGGCCATGTTCGGTTTTCTCAAACAGGTTGGTGACTACACCAGAGATGCCGTTGACGCGGCGCGCAATCTCACTCAGGGTCTGGCCGTCACCTTCGACCACATGAAGCGCCGTCCCGTCACGGTGCAGTATCCCTACGAGAAGCTGATTCCCTCGGAGAGGTATCGCGGCCGCATCCATTACGAGTTCGATAAATGCATTGCCTGTGAGGTGTGCGTGCGCGTCTGCCCGATCAATCTGCCCGTGGTGGATTGGGTGATGAATAAGGCCACCAAAAAAAAAGAACTGAGGAATTACTCGATTGATTTCGGGGTGTGCATTTTTTGTGGAAATTGCGTGGAGTACTGCCCCACCAATTGCCTTTCGATGACGGAGGAGTACGAGCTGGCGGCATTTGATCGTCACAGCCTCAACTACGACAACGTCGCACTGGGGCGTCTCCCTACCAGCGTGACCACCGACCCATCAGTTCTGCCTCTGCGGGAATTTGCTTACCTTCCGGCCGGCGAAATCGATCCCCATGTTGTGGATCCCGATCGCCCACGGGCCGGGCAGCGACCCGATCAGCTGCTGGCTGCCATGAAGTCAGCCGCAGCTGTTTCAACAGTGGATGCGGGAGAATCGACCACGGTGTCCACGGATCGCAAGGAGAGTGCTGAATGACGATCGCAGCGTCAACGCAACTGATCTGCTTTCTGGTGCTCAGCTCTGTGGTTGTGCTGGGAGCTCTCGGGGTGGTGTTGCTCAGCAACATCGTTTATTCGGCCTTTCTGCTTGGGGGCGTGTTCCTGGCAGTGGCTGGTTTGTATCTGTTGCTCAATGCCAGTTTCGTTGCTGCAGCTCAGGTGCTGGTCTACGTCGGTGCTGTGAACGTGCTGATCTTGTTTGCGATCATGCTCGTCAACAAAAAGGAAGACCTTGCTCCAATTCCAGGGTTGACCGTGCGTCGCTTGCTTTCTGGTGGCGTCTGTGCCGGCCTCTTCGCCTTGTTAACAAGGGTCGTCCTCACAACTCCGTGGGCGGAAGGGCCAGAGCCGATTGGCGAAGACGCCACGGTTCGAATCGGTGAGCACCTCTTCACGGACTATCTGCTTCCCTTCGAGCTGGCCTCGGTTCTTCTGCTGATGGCCATGATTGGGGCCATTGTGCTGGCTCGACGCGATGTTCAGGCCGTCGATCCAGGCACTGGTGAACTTGCGGATCAAGGCCTGATTGAAAAGGCCCGGACTCCCCTGCTGGTTGATCAACCACCTTCCTGACCTTTCCCTGCCTTCTTGTCATGCTCTCCGAGCTGCTGTCCGGTTCCGTTCCTCTCGAGGCCTATCTGCTTGTCGCCGCAGTGCTGTTTTGCACGGGCGTCTGGGGACTGATCAACAGTCGTAATGCTGTGAGGGTGCTGATGAGCATCGAGCTGATGCTCAATGGTGTGAACATCAATCTGATGGCGTTCTCCTCCTATGTGGATGGCCAGCTGATCCGTGGTCAGATTTTCTCAGTGTTCGTGATCACCGTGGCTGCTGCTGAAGCGGCGGTTGGCCTGGCCATTCTTTTGTCGCTTTATCGCAATCGCGTCACAGTGGACATGGAACGCTTCAACCTTCTGCGCTGGTAGGGCCAGCGCCCTCATCATGCGTCTGCATCGGGTCTGGTTGATCTATAGGGCTGAAAGCCCTCTGGCTCTGAAAGAGGCCAAGGCCTGTGCCAAGACGCTCGAGTCTCTTGGCGTGACAGTGTCTGTGGCCATGAGCGGTCTCAGCGCGGATCCCTTCCCAGGCCTGCTCGCGTCGGAACCGGAACTCCCTGACCTGGCGGTGGTGCTTGGAGGCGACGGCACGGTTCTTGGTGCTGCAAGGCATCTGGCTGTTTATGACGTGCCGATTCTCTGTTTCAATGTCGGCGGTCATCTGGGCTTCCTCACCCATGAACCAGGGCTGATTCGGCGTGATGGTCTGTGGCGACGCCTGCAGGACGACCATTTCGCGATGGAACGTCGCATGATGCTGCAGGCTGTGGTGAATCGAGCCGATGATCTCAACTGTTCCGTGTCTGGAGAAGGGGGGCAGGCCGCGGATGGCATTGAGCGTCATTGGGCTCTGAATGATCTGTATCTGCGTCCCTGTCAGGAGGATCTTGCGCCCACCTGCACCCTTGAACTGGAGATTGACGGAGAAGTGGTTGACCAGGTCCGCGGAGATGGTTTGATCCTGGCGACTCCAACCGGTTCAACCGGCTACGCCATGGCCGCCGGAGGACCCATCCTCCACCCAGGAATTGACGCCATCATCGTGAGCCCCATCTGTCCGATGAGTCTGTCCAGTCGTCCGGTGGTGCTTCCACCCAGGTCGAGATTGGTGATCTGGCCACTGGGAGACGGATATCGGCCGGTGAAGCTCTGGAAGGACGGTGCCAGTGGGCCGGTGCTGTGCCCTGGTGAATGCTGCGTGATTCAAAGGGCTCCCCATCATGCGCTGATGGTTCAGCTCGAGCAGTCGCCCTCTTACTACCGCACCCTTTCACGCAAGTTGCACTGGGCCGGGAGCCTGGTGGACACGATGCCCTCGCCCAACTGAAAGCTCAGCGATGCCCCTTGAGATCGAACGCCGTTTCCTTGTGACCGGGTCTGGCTGGCGTGCCCATGCAGGAGAGCCACAGCACCTCAGACAGGGCTATCTGGTCTCGAGTGAGGAGGGTTTCACCGTCCGGGTGCGGCTTCGGGCGGATGGAAAAGCTTGGCTCACACTCAAGGCGCCCGCGGAGGGAATCGCGCGTCATGAATTTGAATACGAACTGCCGTCTGCTGATTCCGAAGCCCTCTGGACGCTTGCTCCCCATCGGTTAATCAAGACCCGGTTTGCCTTGTCGCTTCCCGGTGGCGAGTGGGTGGTGGATTGCTTTGAAGGAGACAATGCACCGCTGGTGCTGGCGGAGGTAGAGCTCAGTGACGCCTCAGATCTCGTTAACCAACCCGAGTGGTGTGGTCGGGAGGTCACCGGCGAAGGGCTCTGGAGCAATGCAGCACTGGCTTATCAGCCAATTTCAAGCTGGCCTCTGGAGATGAGACAGCGTCAAGGTCTGGAGTCGACTTAAGACAATTACCCCACGATCCTTGAAAGAGTCTTTGGTTTTCCTTTAGATTTGGATTGGGAATCGTGAAGTGACTCGTGCACGGCCTCTACGACCACGACGGAATTCTGCGATTCATCGGACTGGATCGGGAGGCCTGTGTCGCGTATGCCGAGCTCTTCGACCTTTCTCTGGCCAGTTGCTCCTTAATGGATCTGCCTGTGCCTCTGCCGCTGGCAGTCAGGACGCGTCAACGGATGATTCCGGGAGTAAGCAACAGTTGAAGCCATCACGGCAGATTTTTCCGTGATCCATGGCCCAATTGAGCAGGGCAACTCTGTTCTTGGAGCCAGTCTTGGTGAAGACGTTGCTGACGTGATTGTCGACCGTCCTTTTGCTGATGGTGAGCCTCTCTGCAATCTCCTGGTTGGTCAATCCCTCTGCGACCAGTTCGATGATTTCGACCTCCCGTGTCGAGAGTGAGATGTTCGAGGACCCATGTCCATCGCCATTCACCATGCTGGACACCGACGATTCTTCCGCCTCCATCCTAGGCATTCATTCCTGACTGGCGATCTTCCATAGTGGCCATCAGAAGCATTTGAAGGGTTTGGGTTCAGCGCTGCAGCGCAGTCTTGAGGCTGGTGCCGTCACCGTCACGGCTGAGGTGATGCCACCCCGTGGGGGAGATCCCAGTCATACCTTGGCCATGGCCAATCTCCTGCGCGACTGGGTTCAGGCCATCAATGTCACTGACGGCAGCCGCGCAGTAATGCGCATGAGCAGTCTTGCGGTGTGCCGCTTGCTGTTGGACGCCGGGCTTGAGCCTGTGCTGCAAATGGCAGGGCGTGATCGCAACCGCATTGGGATTCAGGCGGATCTGCTCGGTGCCCATGCGCTCGGTATCCGTAATTTGCTGTGTCTCACTGGGGATTCAGTGAAGGCTGGTGATCAACCCTCCGTTCGCCCGGTGCATGAACTGGAGTCGGTGCGGCTGCTGCAGCAAGTCAGCGCTTTCAACCGGGGTGAGGACCCTGTGAAGGAGAGCCTGCCTGATGGCCCAACAGCCTTATTTGCAGGAGCTGCCGCTGATCCGCACTGTGCCAGCTGGTCGGGGCTCAAGCGCAGGCTGGAGCGTAAACGCGAAGCAGGTGCTCGTTTCGTTCAGACCCAAATGGTGATGGATCCGCAGGTGCTGGAGCGTTTCTGCCGTGACATGGCGGCTCCGATGGAGCTGCCTGTTCTGGCAGGGGTGTTTCTGCTCAAGTCAGCGAGGAATGCCAGTTTCATCAATCAGAAGGTCCCTGGAGCCAACATTCCAGACAGCCTGATCGCGCGACTGGAGGCCGCCTCAGATCCAGCGGCCGAAGGCATCGCCATCGCGGCTGAGCAGGTCCGGCAATTTGCCGGGATTGCTCAGGGCGTCCACGTGATGGCCGTGAGAGCGGAAGAGCGGATTCCTGAGGTGCTGGAGCGAGCTGGTCTCAGCTCGCAGCAGTGGTGAGGTCAGTCCCGAGCAGTTCGGCCATCGCTTTCTGCTGAGGGGAGGGCTCAACCAGATCCTGGCGCCTGGCATCGGTGATCAACCAGTCGAGGGCAGCTTCCTGAAGATCGAAATGGTCGCCATTTTTGCCAACGCAGTAACGGCCGAACACCAGTTTTTCGACGAGCTGGACGCCTGCACCGATGCGTGAGTAGTCGAAGATGATCGAATTGTCGATTGTGGCGCCTTCGCAGATGTGGCAGCTGGGCCCGATCATCGTGGGGCCGATCAGCGTTGCTCCGTCTTCGATCTTGGTCATGCCACCGACATAGACGGGGCCTTGAACGTCGATCCGGTCCCAGTTAGCCGCCACATTCAGGCCGGTGTAGACCCCAGGACGAACCTCTTTGCCAGGAATGCCCACCTGGCGAACATCACCCTGAAGCACACTTCGGATCGCCCGCCAGTAATCGGGAACCTTGCCGATGTCGACCCATTCGAACTCCATGGGTAAGGCATAGAACGGTGCACCGACCTCCACAAGCCTGGGGAAGAGATCCGAGCCGATGTCGAAGGACTCACCCGAAGGGATGTGCTCAAAAATCTCTGGTTCGAAGAGATAGATGCCTGTGTTGATGGTGTCGCTCAGGGCTTCGTCCACCTTCGGCTTTTCCTGGAAGGCCTGAATGCGTCCCTCTGCATCACTCACGACAACGCCATAGCTGCTGACCTGTTCCTTCGGAACACGTTTGGTGATCAGGCTGGCGAGGGCACCTTTTTCCCGGTGACGTCTCACCGCTTCGGTGAGATCAAGGTCGATGAGTGCATCGCCACACAACACCACAAAGGTGTCGTCGAAGAACGTTTGGAAATCCTGGATTTTCTTCAGCCCGCCAGCGGAGCCCAGAGCGTCACCGATCAGTTCGCCATCTTCGATACGGCCTTCGAAGCTATAAGCGATTTCCACGCCAAATCGCTGGCCATCTCGGAAGTAGTTCTCGATCTCCTCGGCCAAGTGGGACACATTGACCATCACCTCCGCGAAACCATGCTCTTTGAGCAGTTCCAGCAGGAATTCCATCACTGGCTTCTGCAGGATTGGAATCATCGGTTTGGGGATCACATGTGTGATCGGCTGAACCCTTGTTCCCTTGCCCGCGGCCAGGATCATCGCCTTCATCGGCGTTACAGGCTTACAACGGATAAGCCAACATAAGGGTGTGGTTAAGCCGCCACGGCCCCCTCGGCCGGCATGACAGCTGGCACGTCCAGGCTGGTCAGAGGCATCTGGGCCATGGTGCCTGGAGCAAGTAGCCGTTTGAGTCGGATCGGACCGTGTAGCGAGTCCATCTGCTCCAGCTCAACCTGGCCTTGTGAAGACAGGAACAGAAGTGCCCAGAACACCCCTACGCGGTCCTTATCCAGGTCGTCGTCGGCAATGTCGTTCCATTGAGTCACCAGGTGTTCGAAATTGACCCATTGCAGGGCTGCTTCCCAGCCGTTCAGAAAGACTCCCATGGCTGCTGTGGTTTCTGGCAGTTTCTCTCGGTGAGCGAGGGCGGCCACCTGAGCGATCGCTTCCTTGTTGGAATAGCGCTTCTGACGCTGGCGTCGGCGCATTTCCAGTTCGTCTGATTCGAGCTGCTCTGCAATCGATTCCAGTTGTTCAATCAGCTCCCCCAGCGTGACCGGGCGCCGCAGCGGTGGTGGAGCCACCGGTCGGCGTTGCAGGTGTCGCTCGGGGTGGCGAGGGATGTCGAAGCTTGGATCTAGCCATCCCTGGTCAGCAAAATCCGCCTCAAACATCTCCTCAACCTCTGGTTGCGGAGGAAACGTGCTGGCTTCAAGCACTTCCGCTTTGAGTCCCACCAGCACTGACGCTGCCAGGAAGGCTTCACTGCTGTCGGCCAGGTCACGTTCATAGCTTCCGCCGCGTCGCTTCAACGCTTCCTCAACTTGGCGGGGAACTTCGATCCGTTGTTTCAGCTGATCCAGAAAGCCATCGACCACAGCGATGACATCCACATCCCATGGATCAAGGTCACCCTGCTGAGCAGCGTCCTGAAGCAGGCGAATCGCGAGCCTTGCACCGGCATCGGCTCTCTGATTCAGCCCGGCATCCATCTCAGCCTGTGGCCGTCTTCAGGAAAAATACCGGTGATGGATCGACCGGGCCAGCCCCTAGCAGCGTGATTGATCAGGATCCGTTGCCAGACATCAGCCGAGGCGCTTTGAGCATGGCTGGCGCCAGGCTGCCACTACGAATTAAAGGTGCTGTCGGTCGGCTGATCACCTCCATAGCGGCCACATCTCGGTCAACCAGTGCTTCGATCGCTGTGCGGTAGCTGTCCGTCATCAGTCGCGGATAGAGACCAATCCCGATGATCGGCACCAGCAGACAGCCGATGATGTAGATCTCGCGGGGCTCCGCATCCACCAGGTTGGTGTTGGTGGTGAGCTGTGCGTTTTCCTTGCCAAAGAAAATTTCTCTCAACATCGATAGCAGATAGATCGGCGTCAGGATCACACCGATTGCAGCGAGTCCGTCGATCACGATCCTGAAGCTGAGTGTGTAGGCCTCGTCGGTTGCGAAGCCTGTGAACACCATCAATTCACTGACAAACCCACTCATGCCCGGGAGTGCGAGGGACGCCAGGCAGCAGACGGTCCACAGAGCAAACATGACCCGCATCTTCTGGCCCACCCCACCCATCTCATCGAGCTGCAGGGTGTGGGTGCGGTCATAGGTGGCGCCCACCAGGAAAAATAGGCTGGCCCCAATCAGGCCGTGGCTGATCATCTGCAACATCGCGCCACTCGTTCCTAGAGCGCTGAAACTGCCGATGCCAATCAGCACAAACCCCATATGGCTGATAGAGCTGTAGGCAATTTTTCGTTTGAGGTTGCGCTGAGCGAAGGAGGTGAGGGCTGCGTAAATGATGTTGACAACACCCAGCACGACCAGAAGTGGTGCGAACTGGGCATGTGCTTCAGGCAGCATTTCGGCGTTGAAGCGCATCAGGGCATAGCCACCCATTTTCAGAAGGATGCCCGCCAGCAGCATGTGCACTGGAGCTGTCGCCTCACCGTGAGCATCCGGCAGCCAGGTGTGCAGTGGAACGATCGGTAATTTGACTCCGAAGGCGATCAGTAGACCGGCGTAACAGAGCAACTGAAATCCTGTGCTGAACCCTTTCTGTGCCAGCACGGTGTACTCGAAGTTGGGTGTACCGCCTCCCATAAAGCCCATGGCCAGAGCCGCAAGCAGGATGAACAGCGAGCTGCCAGCCGTGTAGAGGATGAACTTGGTGGCGGCGTACTGACGCCTCTTGCCCCCCCAGATGGCCAGCAACAAATAAACAGGCAGTAGTTCCAGTTCCCAGGCCAGGAAAAACAACAGCATGTCCTGCACTGCGAACACTGCGATCTGGCCGCCATCCATGGCCAGAATCAGAAAGAAGAACAGCTTGGGTTTGAAGGTGACCGGCCATGCGGCCAGGACCGCCAGCGCGGTGATGAAGCTGGTGAGCAGGATCAGAGGCATGGACAACCCATCGGCTCCCACGGCCCATGTAAGTCCCAGATCTGGTAGCCAGCTGACCCGTTCTGAGAGCTGAAGGCCGCTGAAGCTGGGGTCATAACCGCTCAGATAGGCCCCCACCGTGATCAGAAAGGTGACGAGCGCGATGCCCAGAGCGAACCAGCGGACTTGTCGCCCTTCTCCCTGATCAGGGATGAAGGGGACGATCAACGCGCCCACGATCGGGAAAAGGATGGAAAGACTCAGCCAGGGGAACTGAGCTGGAATGATTCCTGCTGCGATATCCGCTGCAGGGTCAAAGGGAGCACTGACGGCAAACTCCAGCAACGAAAAGGCCTTTCACCACTGTTCGGAGTGTAGAAATCCTGGCTGTACTGGCACTGACTCGATAGGCGTTGACACACATAAGCCGGTTTGATGTGCTGATCTGCTGATCAGATCTCTCCAGAACCCTGAAGATCGGGAAAACTTTGACCATGTCAACAACCTCACACGTTGTGGTTGTTGACATGGTTAGTGCATTCATCTCCATTTCCGTGTAGATCCCGCCTTGTCACCTTGCTGGATTCAGCACGACAAGATCGTTGTTTGAGAGATAAAGAACTTGTCGGTTCAGCAACAAAAAAGCTCCCTTGTTGAGGAAGCTTTACGAGTTCGAGCAATCAATCGAGATCTGCAGACTTCAGATCAGAAACGGAAGGAGGTTTTCATTATGCCGCCCAAACTGATTGAAGCTTTCTTCCTGAGTTGCAGCTCCCAGAGGGCTGCTCAGCTTGATGATGAATGAGGCACTGTGCACTTGATGAGGTCAATTAATCGGGCCACCAAGAACACCAAAGAGCACCACCAGGCCAATGACACCACCAAACACGATCAGGGCGTAGAACTGGGCGCGGCCGGTTTCGAAGTATTTGAGACCTTCTCCGCTGCCAAGCGTAAGCAGGCCGGTGAGGTTCACGACACCATCAACCACTTTCGCGTCAACTTCAAGCACCTCTCGTGCAATTTTGCGGCTGCTGCGGACGAACAGCTTGTCGTTGATGTCATCCAAATACCACTTGTTGGCAAGAAAGGCATTAACGGCTGGGAAGCGAGCTGCTACCAGCACACCTAGATCGATGCGACGCAGGGCATAGGCGAGCACAGCCACGCTGATTCCGATCACGGAGATGGCAACGGAGGCTCCTGCCAGAGGCAGGAATTCTCCCCAACTGAAATGCTCCGCCATCTCAAGGGCTTCTTCGGGGTCAAGAAGTCCGGCAAAGCGGCTGTTCCAGGGAGTGCCGAGCAGACCGATCAGGACGGAGGGGACCGCGAGCACCACCAGCGGCAGGGTCATCGGCCATGGCGATTCATGCAGGCTGCCCGCATGGTGGGCATGTTCCTCATCCACAGTCTTGCCGGCGGCAGCCATCAGCTGAGCCTGCATGGCCTCATCGTTGCCGCGAAAGTCTCCCTCGAAGGTGAGGAAGTAGAGCCGGAACATGTAAAACGCGGTCATGCCGGCGGTGAGAAAGCCCACCACCCAGAGGATGGGAAATGTGCCAAAGGCCTGGCCAAGAATTTCGTCTTTGCTCCAGAAACCTGCCAGCGGAGGGATGCCACTGATGGCGATGCAGCCAATCAGGAAGGTAATCGCTGTGATCGGCATCTTTTTGCGCAGACCGCCCATCAGTCGCATGTCCTGGGCGAGCACAGGTTCATGTCCCACCACGTCCTCCATGGCGTGAATCACTGATCCCGACCCCAGGAAGAGCATCGCCTTGAAGAAGGCATGGGTCACCAGGTGGAACATGCCGGCAACGGGGGCTCCACAGCCCATGGCCAGCATCATGTAGCCCAGCTGGGACACGGTGCTGTAGGCCAGTCCCTTTTTGAGGTCCATCTGGGTAAGGGCGATCGAGGCTCCCAGAAAGCAGGTGATCGTGCCGGTGACGGCGATGAACACGCCCACGCTCGGAAACTGGCTGTAAAGCGGTTCGAGACGTGCCACCAAAAACACGCCGGCAGCCACCATCGTGGCGGCGTGGATCAGTGCCGAGATCGGTGTTGGACCTTCCATCGCATCCGGCAGCCAGACGTGAAGAGGGAACTGGGCCGATTTCGCCATCGGACCCATGAACACAAACAGACAGAGAAGGAGAGCTGCCCAGCCCGGCACGATGCCGCTGCTCACTCCCGCTGAAAGCCCATCGGCGATTCCCTGGAAGTCGAAACTGCCTGTAGCCCAGAACAGACCGAGGATGCCGAGCAAGAGGCCGAAGTCACCAACCCTGTTGACCACAAAAGCCTTCTGAGCGGCATGTGCTGCGCCGTCTCGGTCGTACCAGAAGCCCACCAGCAGATAGGACGACATGCCCACCAACTCCCAGAACACGTAGATCTCGAGCAGGTTGGGGCTCACCACCAGTCCAAGCATCGAACTGCTGAAGATGGCCAGGTAGGTGAAAAAGCGCACGTAGCTCTTGTCATGCGCCATGTAGCCATGTGAGTAGATCATCACCAGCAAGGCCACAGTGGTGACCAGAGCCAGCATCACTGCGGCAAGAGGGTCGACCACATAGCCCATCGGCAGGATGAAATCCCCTGCGCTTGCCCATATAAACAGGTGTTCAACCGGTGGTGCGCCTCCCAGTTGCTCCAAAAGCACCGCATAACTGATCACTGCGGCAGCACCAATGCAGCTGATCAGCAGCACGGCCACCGGTTTTCGCAATCGGTTGATTGTGCGGTTGAAGCTGATCAGACCCAGACCAGTAATCAGGGCCCCGAACAAGGGCAGCACTGGAATCAACCAGGCGGAGTCGGCAGCCGAGGGCATCCAGACAAAACAGCTTGTAGCGAGTGTAGGCAGCTCAGTTCAACAATTCTCCGAGACGCGAGTGCAGAAAGGCCATGCCCCCTCTGGGGATGTAGCGGTGCGCCCACCAGAACACCCCGACTGCGATGGCGATGCCCAGCTGAGCCGGTCGGACCAGCTCGCTCAACACCAGCTGTTGGCGCCCATCGATCACGGCGGCGAACGGAACCACGGATGTTTCGGTCTGAAGACTGTCGAAAGCTTCTCCGAAGCGGGCTTTGAGTCGTCGGTCGCCATGCCAGACGGCAAAGAGATGATGCGCAATCAGACCTGCACAGGTCACCAACATGAAGCTGCTTCCAATCCAGAGTGCATGGCTCATGCACCAGAGAATCTGACCGACAGCCTGAGGATGTCGGCTGATCCGGATGATTCCTGTGGCATAGAGACGCACCTGAGGCTTAAGCACCGCAGGGATCTCCAGCAGGTTGTAGGTGGCTGGGTAGAGGAACAGGAAACTGATCGCCGTCACAACCCAGATGGCAGGTACCATCCCTGGGAGACCCTGAAGATTCCAGATCCGGATGCCGTCATAGCGGTGAGCCAGGAAGTAGGCGATCACCACAACGGCTGAGGGAATGCTCAGGGCTGCAAACACCAGACGCCAGGCTCGCGCGCCGATCTTGGCCTCAGCCCGTGATCGCAAGGCTGCGCCACCGCTGTGAATCACTGCGAAAACAACGAGCAACCCCAGCATCACCAGGCTGCTGTGATGGATGCCTGCTGTTGCGTCAGCCAACGAGATGCTGCGAGAGCCGTGATTCTGGCGTTCGGCAGGGAAGGGGACCCCTACAGTTTTTGGGCATCTGCTGTTTTTCGGGCAGCTTTCCATGGCCGATCTGCCCTTCACCCTGGATCAGCTGCGCATCCTGCGGGCCATCGTCAGTGAGGGCAGTTTCAAAAAGGCAGCCGACAGTCTTTATGTGACCCAGCCGGCGGTGAGCTTGCAGATTCAGAATCTGGAGAAGCAGCTGGAGGTTGCTCTTTTCGACCGTGGCGGTCGCAAGGCTCAGCTCACAGAAGCGGGCCACCTTCTGCTCAGCTACTGCGATCGAATTCTCAGTCAGTGTCATGAGGCGTGCAGGGCGCTAGATGATCTTCACGACCTCAAGGGGGGCTCTTTGCTGGTTGGCGCCAGCCAGACCACCGGGACTTATCTCATGCCTCGCATGATCGGTTTGTTCCGCCAGAAATTCCCGGATGTGGCCGTGCAGCTGCATGTTCACAGCACCCGGCGTACCGGCTGGAGTGTCGCTAATGGACAGATCGATCTGGCGATCATCGGTGGTGAATTACCAGCTGAATTAAATGAACTGCTGCAGGTTGTGCCCTATGCCAGTGACGAGTTGGCTCTGGTGCTGCCTGTGAAGCACCCCCTCGCGCGTCTGGTGGAGCTCAGCAAGGATGACCTTTATCGGCTTGGTTTTGTGAGCTTGGATGCGCAGTCGACCACTCGCAAGATGGTTGATCAGTTGCTCGGCCGCTCCGGATTGGATGTTCAGCGGCTGCGGATTGAGATGGAACTGAACTCATTCGAAGCGATCAAAAATGCCGTTCAGGCAGGTCTGGGCGCGGCTTTCCTTCCAGTGGTCTCGATCGAGCGTGAGCTCACTGCCGGGACCTTGTTACGCCCAACCGTCGTCGACCTGCAGGTGCGTCGTCAGCTCAAGTTGATCACGAACCCATCTCGCTATTGCTCCCGAGCAGCCGAAGCCTTCCGGCGAGATGTATTGCCGGTCTTTGCAAGTGCTGACAGTCCCTTGCGTCAGGGAAGGGCTGCCGCAGTGCCTCAGGACATCAGCTCTGAGCAAACCGGGGAGATCGATCAGAACTGATCGGCTTCCGGAGTGATTCCGACAGTGTCATCCGCCACGCCTCGGGTCAGGAACTTGTTCTGAGTGATGTCGGTCTGGTAAACGCAACGCACAACAGGTTTGTCACGCACTGAGCCGATGTAGGCGAAGGTGTTCATACGCTGTTTGCATTCCCTCTCCTGCGCTGAGGTGATAGCCCCTTCCTTGCGCAGCACCGCCCAGTTTTCTCTTCGAATCACGCATCCAGGCTGCAGGGTCGGCTGAGTGACAAAACTGCTGGATGGATTCAGCGTCGTATACATCTCGATATCCATCACAAAGGCACTGGCACCCCACTGCCTGCAGAACTCTGGGTCTGGCACTGCCATGTCCAGCTGTTGTGAGCTGGCGATGTTGCCTTGGTCGCCTTGAGTGGTGCTGGTGACGGCACTGCCAATGCCGATTCCCACAATCAGAACCCCAGCCAGCACAGCAATGGTGGCCGTGTTCAAGCTCATGCCGTTGCCACCATTCTTCGGAGGTGGTGGCCCTCCGTATCCTCTGCCGTCCCGGCGGTCATCCCTGCGCGGCTCATCACGGCGGCGGTCACCGCTTCTCCGGTCGTAGCCGGAGCCGGAACGGTCGTAGGGGGATCGACTCACAGCAGTTCAGGCGTTCTGGGAAGACCCATCGAATAGTTGAGGACTCGGCAGTCGGGGTTGTAACTCAGCTTTCCGGCCTGCAGCAGCTCGCGGATGCATCCTTCGAGTTCCGTGCCGATGCGACGCAGGTTGTAGTCATTCAGCGCTTGACCGTCATGGCTCTTGACCAGTTCGCGGAAGCGTTGCTGGACAGTCTCGACGGTGCTGTCAGACCAGACGAATTCGTTGTCGGGATCCAAGTCGAGGGTGAGTTGACTCGGGTCGGCGACCAGATCACCATTCTCGACCCGCGCCGTGAACAGGCGCACGTGACGGGTGGTGCTCTTCAGCAGGGTCTCGGCCATGAATCAAGCGAAGCGATGCGAACACCGCGCAGGCGTATTGCAGGTGACTTTAGGAAGCGGAGAGGAGACCTCTCCTTTTAAGGTTGTTTTCATCTTGTGTTCAGAAGCATGCGTGTCGCCATTGCGGGTGCCGGTTTGGCAGGTCTTTCCTGCGCCAAGTATCTGGCCGATGCTGGCCATATGCCCGTTGTGGTCGAGGCTCGCGACGTGCTCGGTGGCAAGGTTGCAGCCTGGAAAGACGAGGACGGTGACTGGTATGAGACCGGGCTCCACATCTTTTTCGGGGCCTACCCGAACATGCTTCAGATCTTCAAAGAGTTGAATATCGAAGACCGGCTGCAGTGGAAGAGTCATTCGATGATCTTCAATCAGCAGGAGGAACCAGGCACTTACAGCCGCTTCGATTTTCCTGATCTGCCAGCCCCTGTGAATGGTGTGGCCGCGATCCTGGGAAATAACGACATGCTGAGCTGGCCTGAGAAAATCAGCTTCGGCCTAGGCCTCGTGCCTGCGATGCTTCGGGGGCAGGGGTATGTCGAAGAGTGCGACAAGTATTCCTGGACCGAGTGGCTGCGGGTCCACAACATTCCCGAACGGGTGAACGATGAAGTGTTCTTAGCGATGAGCAAGGCGCTGAATTTCATCGACCCCGATGAAATCTCCGCCACGGTTGTGCTCACAGCCCTCAATCGTTTCCTGCAGGAGAAGAACGGCTCCAAGATGGCTTTCCTCGATGGAGCACCGCCGGAGAGGCTCTGCCAGCCGATGGTGGAGCACATCGAATCGCTTGGCGGTGAGGTTCACCTCGAGTGCCCGCTGCGTGAAATCAAGCTCAATGACGATGGTTCTGTGGCTGCCTTCCATATCGGTGGCATCAAGGGCAAGGAGAGCTTCGACCTCACCGCCGATGCCTACGTCAGTGCTCTACCGGTGGACCCTTTCAAGTTGCTGCTCCCGCAGCCTTGGAAGCAGATGGACGTTTTCAAAAAGCTCGACGGCCTGCGTGGAGTCCCTGTGATCAACCTGCATCTCTGGTTCGATCGCAAGCTCACCGATATTGATCACCTGCTGTTCAGCCGCTCGCCACTGCTCAGCGTCTACGCCGACATGAGCATCACCTGCAAGGAGTACGAAGACCCTGATAAGTCGATGCTGGAGCTCGTGTTCGCTCCCGCCAAAGACTGGATCGGACGTTCAGATGAAGAGATCATCGAGGCCACGATGGGTGAACTCAACAAGTTGTTCCCTACTCACTTCGGTGGAGATAACCCCGCCACGCTGCGGAAATTCAAGGTGGTGAAGACACCTCTTTCGGTGTACAAAACTACTCCTGGTTGCCAGCAGCTTCGTCCGGATCAGACCACGCCGATCAAAAACTTTTTCCTGGCGGGCGATTACACAATGCAGCGCTATCTCGCATCCATGGAAGGTGCAGTTCTCAGCGGAAAACTCTGTGCAGGGGCGGTGGACCGTGAGAGCGATCAGCTGGCATCATCGTCTCCAGCCATCGAGCCGGTTTCGGCCTGAGTCATGCCTCTCGCAGCTCCGGACCTCGACGCAGCCTTCGAGGCCTGTCGTCGGGAGACCGCTGAGTGGGCCAAAACGTTCTATCTCGGAACGCTGCTGCTCCCCCATGAGAAGCGTCGGGCAATCTGGGCGATCTACGTCTGGTGCAGACGTACCGATGAGCTCATGGATAGTCCTGAGGCTCAGGCTCGTCCTGTGGAGGAGCTGGCCGATCGTCTAAATCGCTGGGAGTTGAAAACCCGCGACCTGTTCAAAGGACAGGTCGAGGATGAGCTCGATGCGGTGATGGTCGACACGCTCGAGCGGTTTCCTCAGAGCATTCAGCCTTATCTCGACATGATCGAGGGACAGCGCATGGATCTCACCTGGACTCGCTACCCCCGTTTCGACGATCTCAGGTTGTACTGCTACAGGGTTGCAGGAACAGTTGGCCTGATGACTCAGGGGGTCATGGGTTTGGATCAGGCTTACAGCTCTGCGCCTTGGAGCGATCGTCCTGATACGTCAGATGCCGCAGTTGCGCTTGGAATCGCCAACCAGCTCACCAATATTCTTCGTGATGTGGGAGAAGATCGAGGTCGTGGTCGGATCTATCTGCCGTTGGAAGATCTTGAGCACTTCGGATATTCCGAAGATGACCTGATGGCAGGTCGCATCAATCAAGCCTGGAAGGATCTCATGGCGTTTCAGCTGAGCCGCGCTCGTGCGTGGTTTGATCGCTCTGAGGCTGGAGTGCGCTGGTTGTCCCGCGATGCACGATGGCCAGTGTGGACGTCCCTTCGCCTCTACAGGGGGATTTTGGATGTGATCGAGCGCCACGATTACGACGTCTTCAACAAGCGCGCCTACGTGGGAAAGCTCAATAAGTTCCTTGACCTTCCTCGCTCTTTTGTCCTCGCTCAGTCACGCTAATCGTCTTAGGTCAAAAAAACCGGTCATCTCAGATGACCGGTGATGCTGATTAGATCAAACGACTGTTCAGACAGCCGTTTTCTGATTTCCAAGAAGCTCCTTGAGCTTTGAAAGTTCACCTGCCCAGCGGGGATCGGGTGCCTCTTCGGCTTTGGCATCACTGTGAACAACCTTGTTGACAGCTTTGCGAGCTGAGCCCGGTGCATGGCCACTGGCCTGTCCGCGTCGCCCACCACCGCTGGCATTGCTGTCGCGTCGCTCCGAGCGTTCGACACGGAGTGAATTCCCTCCGAGTTCCTTGCCGTTGAACTGTTCAATCACGGCATCAGCGACTTTTTCGTCGTCGACGTTCGCGAAGCCAAAGCCTCGGCAGGCACCTGTTTCACGGTCGAGAACGGCCTTGAAGCGAATTCCCTCCCCAACGCTGGTGAGCTGAGCTTCAAGCTCTTTGCTCTCAAAATTCTGCGGCAAATTGCCGATGTAAAGACGCACGCTCATGAAACGGGGAAGGGAAACGGAAGACTGCGTGTCAGGCCGATCGTTGTCGTCACTGCAAGGGCAGTTAATCACAGGACCCATCCGGGACTGTCTGAACCTCTTGGTGGAACAACCAGGATCGGGCTGCGTTCAGCGCCTGCTCACGAGTTGAAACCCGACCATACGCACGCTCAAGGCTCAAGTGTTGAATCAGAGCGCCCAAAGTGGGTCCAGGCGAAATCTGGAGGGTTTCCTGCAGATCTGTGCCATTAAGTGGTGGCCGTGGATGGAAGAGGGGGTCCTGGGGGTCTCTCCAGCGCTCCAGCCATGACTGCTGTAGTGCTGCGGGCCAAGTGAGGATGAGCGCAGGTAAATCCTGTTCAAGATCCATGTGGAGCCGTAATCGTTCTGGCTCCTTCAAAGCATCCGGACAAGGACATCCCCCGCTGTCTGTTGAACGCTGGATCCAGTAACGCAGCCGTTCACATCGCTGCAGCTGTCGGCGACTGAAACGAAGCTCTTTCAGTCCGGTTTCCGGCAGTAGCCTGGTGAGCCTTGCGAGCGGTAGGGCTTGATGGCGTTCGCTGTCTGTGAGCAGTTCGCTTGTCTTTGCCGCCCCTAGCGGTTGTTGATCACCAGTGGCTGAGCTCTGCCTCGTCCAGGGCTTCAATAGCTCCAGTTCCAGAAGAGTCGCCATGGCGCGGTCGGCAGCAGGTGCTGCGACAAGCCGCAGCAGTTCAGCCTGGATCCGTTCCGGCGCTGCACGGGGAAGCAGGGAACGGTTGCGGTGCAGCATCTTCAGCGTCTGAGCGTCCAGGCGCATATTCAGTTCCGCGATCAGGCGCAGGCCTCGTAACAAACGCAGGGGATCCACCTGAAGATTGGTTTCGTTAACAGCGACCACCCGGGCGTCCTGCAGATCCTCAAGACCACCTGTGGGATCGAGCAGCCTTGGGGTGCCGTCAAAGCTGAGGGCAATGGCATTCAGCCGGTAATCGCGACGGTTCAGATCGTCCTCCAGCATCTCCCCGTCCTGTCGGGCTAGATCGATCGTCCATCCCCCCAGCACGAGGCGGGCCATGTCCCGTTGCTCATCGAGGACAACGCAGGCCCCGCCAAGCTTTTGAGCCAGCTGTCGTGTGTTCTTGAGGGCGTTGTCCGGCACTACCAGGTCCAGGTCAGGAGCATCAGAAAGCCTGTCTAGGAGTGCATCACGAACGGCCCCTCCCACCAGCACTGATCCGATCGGGAGCTCTGTGGGCCGCACCGGCCAGCTGTCTGGTTTCAAACGCTGCCAGACGATTTCAGCCAGCCTGCCCCGATCTCCAGTCAGAATGGATGAAGAACTGGAGCGGGGGGGCATGTGCATCTGTGTGGACTGCCGCTGGGTGGACCGCTGTCAGGCCTATCACGCTGTGGAGCGTCAGCATGGTGCCCCCCATCTCGCTGAGACACCTGATCTGAAGCCTGCGGATCCTCGAATCCATATCAGCGTGATGGACTTGCCGGCAGGGCAGGTCGGTGTCGAATGGGATGTGCGTGGCTGTGGATCGTTTCAACTGGATCAAGGGCGTTGGAGTCGACTCAGGCCGGGTGAGGAGGTGCCTACATGAGCGACTGGCTGCTCGCTCTGCACAGCTCCACAGAAACTCTTGGGATCGCACTGGTGGCTGCAGAGGCCCCCATCGAGGAAGCCCGCGTGATGTGTCGTTCGCTTGGACGCGCGCTCACTAATGAGCTGGTGATCTCGATGCAGCAGCTGTTGCCCGCTGATCAGTGGGCAGATATCAGAAGGCTTGCCGTGGCCACAGGACCGGGCGGATTTACGGGCACCCGTCTCACTGTTGTTGTGGCCAGGACCCTGGCTCAGCAGTTGGGGACACCACTGCACGGTGTAAGCAGTTTCGCCTTAATGGCTCCAAGGCTTCATCAACAGCTGCCCGAGCTGCAGCGCGACCAGCCGTTTTCGATTGTGCAGACCCTGCCCCGCAGGGGACAGGTCGCCGGCCGCTACAGGATTGTGAAGGCCGAGGTGGAGGAACTAGAATCCCCTCGCTTGCTCAGCGAGCGCGATCAGCCTGCTCCAGCTGTTGAGATGGCTGTTGATGTTCCTGCAGATGTGCGGCAACTACTGCGCTACTGCCGTGAGTGTCATGACCGAGACCTTCCAGGTCCATGGGACCCGGTCCTGCCGATCTATCCCACTTCCCCTGTGGGGCCAGTCTGATGGGGTTTGGTGGTCGCTCGCTGCTTTTCTGTGCAGCCGTTCTGGCCGGAGCCGCTGTAGCTGGTCCCCTGCGCCCCTTCGCGGAAGCTGCTCTCACGAATCATCAGCCCCAGCGCATTCTGGTGCTCGGTGGCGATGCTGATCGTGAGCGGATGGGTCTGCATCTGGCGCGCCGGATGAACCTGCCTTTGGTCGTGAGCGGTGGGACCAACCCTGAATATGCCCAGTCTCTGGTTCGTGATGCCGGTCTCACGCAGGACCGGGTTCGATTGGATTACAGGGCGAAGGACACGCTCGGAAATTTCACGTCGCTGGTGGACGAACTGCAAAGAGATGGGGTTCATCATCTGCTTTTGGTCACTAGCGAAGACCATCTGCCACGGGCGATGGCTGTTGGTGGCATCATCGCTGGCAGCCGTGGCATTCGACTGACAGGTGTTCCAGTCAGCTGTAGGCCTCAATGCCGTGATGAAAGCCTGAGCAAACGTGTTGGAGATGGATTACGCGCGGCTGCCTGGGTGATCACAGGTCGGGATTTCAAGCCATGGGCTCGCAGACACTGGCCTCAGCTGTTCAGCGCTCAATAATCGAGCGGGGCATGATCGAGCAGGGCGTTGATCCGTCGTTGCAGTTCGCGTGTCGTCGCCTCCAAGTCGGGTTTTCGCCTGCTGGTTGGTGCGGGAATGGGCGTGCCAATTCGCATCTCAAGCTTCACCAAGCGCGGCAGATTGCGACCTGTACCCAGGGCTCTGTGGCTGTTGAGGATGGCGACTGGCAGAAGCGGAGCTCCTGACCTCGCCGCCAGCAGAGCTGCGCCTGGCATTGGCTGGTTCACGCGACCATCCGACTGTCGGGTTCCATCGAGAAAGACGCCGATGGCCCAGCCATCATTGAGTCTGGCGGTGGCTGTGCGAATGGCTTCACGATCGCTCGCTCCACGCTTGACCGGGTAGGCGCCGCAGGCTCGGATCAGATGGCCAAGGATCGGGATTCGGAACAGCTCGGCTTTGGCCATGAACGACACCGGTCGTCCCAGAGCATGGCCAAGCAAGGGTGGATCGAGATGCGACCCATGGTTCGCCACAACAACCAGGGGGCCATCCATCGGCACGTTGCCGTTGCCGCGGGTGCGTCCGCGGAACAGCATCCTGAACACTGGAAACACCAGCAGCCCACTGACCAGCCTGTAGGTGAGGCTTGGACGCGGCGCCTTCAGTGGCTGAAGGTCGCTGGTGTTGGTTGCAAGGTTGCTGCTCACATTCACAGACCCAGGTCGCCAACGCTTGCCAGCTGCGACGTGGTGACCCCTTTCATGGCACGTTTGGCCAGACCGCTAAGTACGTTGCCAGGACCGATTTCAACAAGGGTTTCCACGCCCGATAAGGTCATTCCCGCCATTGTTTCCCGCCAACGCACGCCAGTGGTCATCTGGCGACGCAGTCGTTGCTTCAGCTCACCGGCATCGCGGCTGGGGGTGGGGTCGGTGTTGCTGAACACCGGGAAGCGCGCATCTGCGAAGGCCACATTGTCGAGATGGGACGCGAAGGCATCTGCCGCCTTCGCCATAAAAGGGGAATGAAAGGCTCCGGAGACGGCGAGGGGAATGGCTCGTTTGCAGGTGAGTGCTTCACTCAGCGAGTTCACCGCCTCTGGGCTGCCTGACAGCACGACCTGGGCATCACTGTTGTCATTGGCAATCACCACGCCTTCAGTGGCATCCACAAGGCTCTCCAGTTGGCTGCGGTCAAAACCGATCACTGCCGTCATTGCGCCTCCTCCTGCACTCGCCATCAGCTCCGATCGGCGTTGCATCAGCTCCAGGCCGGTGGCGGCATCGAACACACCAGCCGCGTAAAGCGCCACCAGCTCGCCAAGGCTGTGTCCGGCCACCAGGTCGGGTTGCCTGCCCTGGCGCAGCAACTCATCCACAATCAGCGATTCCACCGCAAACAGAGCCGGCTGGGTGTTGCGGGTGTCGTTCAAATCGGAGGGGCTGTCAGCATCTGAGCCTTCACCCCGGCAGATCTTGAGAAGGTCCCTGCCAAGCAGGTTCGATGCCAGAGCGAAGCGTTCCTCCGCGCCAGGCAGGCTGAGGACTGGGTCGGCCATGCCGGTTTTCTGAGACCCCTGACCGGGGAACACCCAGGCGATCGACATTCACAGTGACGCAACGGTGTTGGGAGCCTAGGCGGGACCCTGCCAGCGCAATAGGGCTGCTCCCCAACTCAGACCAGCTCCAAAACCACTGCTTGCCAGGAGGTGTCCAGGCTGGATTTTGCCTTCCCGCACGGCTTCATCAAGAACCAGAGGGATGGTTGCCGCTGAGGTGTTGCCGTAGTGCGCCAGGTTGCTTAGCACTTTGGCCCTGGGAATCGCAAAGCGATCGGCGACGGCATCGAGGATGCGCTGATTGGCTTGATGCAGGAGCAGCCAGTCGATTGTTTCAGGGCTAACCGCACAGCGTTCAAGCAGGCATTGCAAGACCGCCGGCACTTCGCGCACGGCGAATTTGTAGACCTCCTGACCATTCATCTCGATCGGTCGGTAGCCACCCAGGCGATGGCGAGCATCGTCTGCCAAGGGTGCATCGCTGTCGAGAGCAGGCAGGTTCAGCACCCCACCGCGGGCCCCATCACTGCGCAGCAGAAACCCCAGGAGTCCGTCGTCATCGCTGGCTTCAAGGGCGACAGCACCGGCACCATCGCCGAAAAGCACACAGCTGCGGCGGTCATCCCAGTCCACGAAACGGCTCAACTGATCAGCACCGATCACAAGAGCCCGTCGCATGGCGCCTGTGCGCACATACTGAGCGGCCGTCACCAGCGAAAACAGAAAACCGCTGCAGGCGGACGTGAGATCAAAAGCCACGGCATTCGAAGCGCCCAGTGCGGCCTGAACTGCCGGGGCTGAGCCAAACAGATCATCTGGCGTTGAGGTCGCCAGCAACACCAAGTCGAGGCTGTTAGCGGACCAACCGGCCATCTCCAGAGCCGATCGACCGGCCTCAGCTGCAAGGTCGCTGAGGCGTTGATCTGGACTGCTCACTCGTCGCGTGGAGATGCCTGTGCGGCTGCGGATCCATTCATCGCTGGTTTCCACACGCTGACCCAGCTGATGGTTGGTGATCACCTGGGCTGCCTGGGCGCTGCCGCTGCCGATCAGAGCGACGCCTCGAGAGTGCGGTGATGCTCCAGCCAAAAGAAGGTCCAAGCAGTGGCGTCAGTCAATCACAGTCCGCCAGAACGCCTGTCAGGCAAGAGGGTTGATCATGCTCGCGAGGTGGCTTTAGCTCCCAGCTGGGCGAGATGATCCATCACGCCATGACTGGCGGCGGAATGGGCCAGTCGCAAGGCGCTGACCACTGACAAGGCTTTGCTGCTGCCGTGGCCGATCACGCAGATGCCGTTCACGCCCAGCAGCAGTGCTCCGCCATGTTCGGCATGGTCCAACCGCTTTTTGATGCGCTTGAGGTTGCTGCGCAGGAAGGCGGACCCCACCTTGCCTCGACGTCCACGTGGCAGTTCGGCTCTGAGCACACCAAGCAGCACGCTGCCAACCGATTCAAGGAACTTGAGCAGAACATTGCCGGTAAATCCGTCACAGACCACCACATCGAACTCTCCCGACAGCACATCCCGCCCTTCACAGTTGCCGGCGAAGTGCAGACGTGATTCTTCGATGAGCAGCTCATGGGTGCGCACGGAAAGATCGTTGCCCTTGCATTCCTCCTCGCCGATGTTGAGCAGTCCGATCCTGGGTTGGTTCACCTGCAGCACATCTCTGCAGTAGATGTCTCCCAGCAGAGCGAACTGGTGCAGGTAGGAGGGCTTGCAATCCATGTTGGCTCCCACGTCGAGCACCAGCACTGGCTGGCCGGGATCTTTGGTGGGAAACAGGGCCCCGATGGCGGGTCGGTCGATGCCGGCCAGTCGTCCCAGCCGGAAGATGGCTGAAGCCATCACAGCCCCGGAGTTGCCTGCGGAGTAAACGGCTTGGGCCTCGCCTCGCTTCACGAGATCCATTGCCAAGTTGATGCTGGCGTCGCGTTTGCGGCGCACCACCGTGGCCTCCTCATGCATTTCCACGGAGGGGCCGCTGGTGATCAGTTCCAGCCGGCCAGCATCAAGCGCCGCATTCAACGCGTCATCCAGGCCTGCAGCGGTGGCAGCTTCCAGCACCCGGTCCGTTTCGCCGACGAAGCGGATTTTCACGGCAAGCCGTTCGATGGCCTGGAGGCATCCCTCCAAAATCGGCACAGGAGCGTTGTCACCCCCCATTCCGTCCACGGCAACCCACACACGGTCGCGGTCGTCGATCTCGAGGTCTTCGCCTGGGACCCCGCCCTGAAGGCGTCGGAGGGGATCCATCACGGGTTGCAGCACGGAGCCGGCCATGCTGCCGGCGCTGTTCACCACAGTTCCCGCCATGGAGGTGACTGAACCTGCCACATTCCCGGCGGCATTCGCTGACGTGGCTGCAGTGTCCACCAGGGTGGTCACTGCAGCATTGCGCCGATACCAAATCACAAGGCGTCGAACAGCCTTAGATCGGCGGGCTTTGATCCTCGGCGCAGCGTCCGGGGTGAGGTCAGGATCCTTCGGAGGCAACAGAATCGACGATGCGCTGGAACAAGTAGCCGGTGCCGCGAGCCGTGAGGATTAGCTCGGGGTTGGCTGGGTCGTCTTCCAATTTGGAACGAAGACGTGAGATATGAACATCCACGACCCGGGTGTCGACGTGGCGTTCAGGGGTGTAACCCCATACCTCCTTTAGGATCTCACCGCGGCTGAACGGTTCGCCTGATCGGCTGACGAGCAGTTCAAGCAGACTGAATTCCATCCCGGTGAGACGGATGCGCTCATCGTTGCGGAACACCTGCCGCTTGTTGGTGTCGATCTTCAGGTCTGAGACCTGGATCACTCCGGAGTTGGGGATGCCGGCAGCGTGCTCTTTTTCCACGCGGCGCAAAACGCAGCGGATCCGAGCCTCAAGCTCCTTCGGACTGAAGGGTTTGATCACATAGTCGTCCGCCCCGAGCTCAAGGCCCGTGATCCGGTCAGCGACATCGCCGAGAGCTGTGAGCATCACGATCGGAACATCCGACTCCTTGCGCAGTTCCTGACAGACCCCGTAGCCATCGAGCTTGGGCATCATCACGTCGAGTACGACCAGATCCGGGTTGCATTCCTGGAAGCTTTCCAGGGCCTCGGTTCCGTCGCAGGCCGTGACGACGTTGTACCCGATCATCGAGAGCCGGGTTTCGAGGATCCTGCGGATACTGGCCTCGTCATCCACTACGAGGATGGTTTCCTTAGAGGTGGAGGGTGCTGAGGCCGTCATATCGCCGGCAAGGAGCGAAGATAGTGCTCACAAATAGGTGATTAGCGGGTTCAGTCGTTCACGTAGCGCCAACTTTCTTCATCATTCGACGTGCCCCGATCGGCCAATCTCTACGTCTGTCAGAGCTGTGGTGCCCAGACACGGCAGTTCTTTGGGCGGTGCAGCAGCTGCGGTAGTTGGAATTCTTTGGTGGAGCAATCGGCGCCCAAGGACGACGGCCGCCGCCGTCGCTCCGGGGCCGATCCCGCCGCTGCACCGAAGGCGCGTCGTTCCACGTCAATGGCATCCCTCGGCGATCAGCCCCTTCAGCGCATCGGCAGTGGTTACGGGGAGCTCAATCGCGTTCTTGGCGGCGGACTGGTCCCTGGATCACTGGTGCTGGTGGGGGGGGATCCTGGGATCGGCAAGAGCACACTGCTGTTGCAGAGCGCATCAGCCATTGCACGGGATCGTGTGGTGCTCTATGTGAGTGCCGAAGAATCTGCACAGCAGGTGAAGCTGCGCTGGCAGAGGCTCACTGCTGACAGCAGTGATCTGCAATTGCTGGCGGAGACGGATCTGGAGCTGGTGCTGCAGGAACTCGAAGCTCTCAGGCCAGATGTGGCCGTCATTGACAGCATCCAGGCCTTGCACGATGCCGAACTCTCCAGTGCACCTGGGTCCGTCGCTCAGGTAAGGGAATGTGCGGCTGCCTTGCAGAGACTGGCGAAGCGTCAGAACACCGCGTTGCTGCTTGTGGGCCATGTCACGAAGGAAGGCGCGCTGGCCGGTCCAAAGGTGCTGGAACACCTGGTGGATGCGGTGCTCACCTTCGAGGGAGATCGTTTCGCTAGCCATCGCCTGCTTCGGGCTGTCAAGAACCGGTTCGGTGCCACCCATGAGCTGGGGGTGTTTGAGATGCGTGGTCAGGGCCTGGAGGAGGTTGGCAATCCCAGTGAGCTATTCCTCAGTGGTGAGCGGGCCAATGGTGTGGCAACGATCGTTGCCTGTGAAGGCACCCGGCCGCTGGTGGTCGATCTGCAAGCGCTAGTCAGTGCCACCAGCTATGCCAGTCCCCGAAGGACTGCCACTGGGATCGCCGTCAACCGTCTGCATCAGATCCTGGCCGTGCTCGAAAAGCACATGGGCCTTCCACTCTCAAGGTTCGATTGCTATTTGGCCGTGGCTGGTGGCCTGGATGTGGAGGAGCCCGCGGCAGACCTGGGAGTGGCCGCGGCGGTGGTGGCCAGTTTCAGAGATCTGACTCTGCCGGCCGGCACCGTTCTGCTCGGGGAACTTGGCCTGGGAGGTCAGCTGCGACCGGTGGGCCAGCTGGAGTTGCGCCTGCAGGAGGCTGTTCGTCTGGGCTTCAGACGAGCCGTCGTGCCTCGTGGGAGTGGCCTGGGTCCGGTCGCTTCCGGTCTGGATCTAGACCTGCTGGAGGCGGGGTCCATCACAGAAGCCCTCGTGTTGGGCCTCGGGGTGAACCCTGAGGAGGAGGCCTGAGCCCCTTCGAAGGCTCAGAAGTAAACGTCGACATTGCTGCGGCCACTGGATTTGAGCCAGTTCTCGATGTCGAGATAGCCCCCTGGATTCAGACGCACTGCCTGCGTCCAGGCTTCAGCGGCTTTGTCGAGCCAGACGTCTGCTTCATCGCGGCGACCTTCTTCTTCGGCAATTCGTCCGCGTTTTTCGTAGATCAGCCCCATGTTTTTGAGACACGACGGCTGTTTGGGATTTTCATCAAGAGCCTGTTGATAGGTCTCGATGGCTCTGTCTTCTTCGCCGTTGCTCATATAGATGATCGCCATGTTCTTGAGGGTTTCTCCACGATCGATCGGGTTCTCCTCGAGCTTGAGGCTCTCCTCATAGTTCTCGAGGGCTTCGGCGTAATCACCGTCGTTCTGTGCAGACAGTCCGTCGCGGTAGTACACATAGGCCTCCTTGGCCCGGGCATTGATCGGCAGCAGCTTCACAATCAGGTCGGCCATGACCGTGAAGCTCTTGTCGATGAAGTTGTCGTTGCGGTTGCTGCGTGGCACGGAAAGCCGGACGGATGAAACCATCCTGAACCCAACAGGTGCTGCCTAGCGTGGAGTGGTGTGAACCGTTGAAGTGTCAGCAGCGTCTTCCCGTCCACTTGACCCGACCGCGCACTCCCATGCGGTTCTCCTAGATGTCGAGGGAATGAAATGTGGGGCGTGTGTTCGTGCGGTGGAGCGCACGCTGCTCGCTCAGCCAGGTGTGCAGGAGGCCAGTGTCAACCTTGTGACCCGCAGTGCCTGGCTTCGACTCGATGGCGAGTCGACATCGTCGTCGCAGCCGTTGCTTGATGACGTGCTGGCGGCTCTGCAGGGTCGTGGTTTTCCAGCACAGCCCCGTCAGAGCGGTTTGTTTGCCAAGGGAACTGAGCCCGATCGGACCAGGGGATGGTGGCGGCAGTGGCGACAGCTGATGGTCGCTCTTGTGCTGCTGCTGCTGTCGGTGCTTGGTCACCTTGCCGAAGCTGGAACGCTCTCATTGCCGGTGATCGGCACGCTCGGCTTCCATGCTGTCCTGGCCACGGTGGCTCTACTCGGGCCTGGTCGCCCGATCCTGATCAGTGGCTGGTCTGCGGTCCGCAGCGGTGTGCCCAGCATGGACACCCTGGTCAGTCTTGGGGTCGGCAGTGCCTACCTCGCGAGTCTGGTGGCACTGATCTGGCCTTCGGTGGGGTGGCCTTGTTTTTTCAATGAGCCTGTGATGCTTCTCGGGTTCGTGCTGCTGGGGCGTTTTCTTGAGGAGCGAGCCCGCCGGCGGACGGGCAGAGCCCTGCAGGAGCTCGCTGCACTCCAGCCCGATAGCGCTCGCCTGTTGATGGCGGACAACACGGTTCGCGAGGTTCCCGTGGCTGTGCTCCGGCCAGGCGAATGCATCCAGCTGCTCGCTGGAGACAGGATTCCTGTGGATGGTGTGGTGCGGAACGGTTGTTCTGCTGTGGATTTGTCGAGCCTCACCGGTGAACCGCTGCCGCTCGAGGCCAAGCCAGGGACGGAGCTCAGTTCCGGTTGCCTCAATCTCGAGGCCAATCTGGAGATGGAGGTTCAGCGCGTTGGCGGCGACACGGCCCTGGCCCGGATCATTGCCCTGGTTGAGGAGGCTCAGGCCAGGCGAGCTCCCATTCAGGGGCTGGCCGACAGGGTTGCGGGCCGTTTTTGCTACGGCGTCGTCAGCCTGGCGCTCATCACCTTCCTGTTTTGGTGGCAGCTGGGTAGTCGTCTCTGGCCGCAGGTCCTGGAGGTTCCTGTGGTGCTCATGGATCATGGCCATGATGCTGCGCTTCATGGCGCCCTTGGCGTCGGAGTTCAGACACCGTTCGGTCTTGGACTTCAGCTGGCGATTGCCGTGCTCGTGGTGGCCTGCCCCTGTGCCCTTGGCCTGGCAACGCCCACGGTGATCACGGTCTCTTCAGGACTTGCCGCACGCCAGGGCTGGCTGTTCAGAGGCGGCGATGTGATCGAGCAGTCCGCGTCCATTCAGCGGATGGTCTTTGACAAGACCGGAACCCTCACCCTTGGTCGCCCGCTTGTGGATTCGGTGATGGCCAGTGACGATCCCTCCCGCACCATCCAACTGGCAGCGAGTCTGGAACAAACCAGCCGTCATCCTCTGGCCCATGCCCTCCTGCAGGAGGCTCAGAGGCTCAATCTCACCCTTTTGCCGGTCACAGCCAGTCGGACCCTGCCAGGTTTCGGCATGGAGGGCACACTCGAGTCTCTGAAGGGACAACTGCGTGTTGGCTCTCCCGAATGGCTGCAGCAGGAAGGTGTGGTGTGGTCTGAAACGCAACGACAGGCGGTTGAGCAAGCTCTCAAGCGTGGTCAGACGATCGTGGCAGTTGGTCTCGATGCCCAGCCGCTGGGGGTGGTGGCGATTGATGACCGCCTCAGGCCCGACGCCCCCGTTGCAGTGAAGCGTCTCAGGGATCAAGGGCTGGCCATTGGGATGCTCAGTGGTGATCGCCGTCAAGCCGTCGAAAAAATCGGTCAGATGCTTGGCTTTTCAGCTGACGAACTGGCATGGCAACTTCTCCCGAATCAGAAGCTGGAGCGCCTCGAACACTGGCGCACCAACGAGACTGTGGGAATGGTCGGGGACGGCATCAATGATGCTCCCGCCTTGGCTGCGGCGGATCTGGGAATCGCCGTGGGAACCGGAACGCAGATTGCTCAGGACACCGCAGATCTGGTGCTGCTTGGTGATCGGCTCGAGGCTTTGCCGGAAGCCCTGACTCTGGCTAGACGCACAATGGCCAAGATTCGCCAGAACCTGTTCTGGGCGTTCGGCTACAACATGATCGCGTTGCCGGTTGCTGCAGGCGTTCTGTTGCCAGGCTTCAATCTGCTCTTGTCTCCGCCGCTTGCGGCACTGCTCATGGCCCTCAGCTCCGTGTCGGTGGTTCTCAATGCCCTCAGCCTGCGTATCCGCTGATCATGGCTGGACGTTTTCTGGTGCTTGAGGGCATCGATGGCTGTGGCAAAACCACGCAGCTTCGTCAGCTCGCCGACTGGCTTCCAGAAAGTGGTCTGATGCCCTCCGGAGCGACGCTCCATCTCACGCGTGAACCTGGCGGCACACCCCTGGGTCGTTCGTTGCGCGAGCTGCTGCTCAATCCACCTGACGAGTCGACTCCGAGTCCCACCGCCGAATTGCTGCTTTATGCCGCAGATCGCGCTCAGCATGTGGAACGTTTGATTCGCCCTGCTCTGAATCGGGGGGACTGGGTTCTTAGCGATCGTTTCAGCGGCTCCACCATCGCCTACCAGGGTGATGGTCGTGGACTGGATCTGCAGACCATCCTGGATCTGGAGCGGATCGCCACGGCTGGTGTCAGTCCGGATCTCACCTTCTGGCTTGATCTGCCACTGCAGGAGAGCCTCAAACGTCGCGGTGCCTGCATCGATGATCGGATCGAAGCGGAAGGAGAGGCTTTCCTAGCCAGGGTGGCTGAGGGATTCCAGCGGCTGTCAGCTGAGCGAAACTGGACTGCGGTGGCGGCGGATCAGAGCGCTGATCAAGTCCAGCAGGTCATTCGCACACGGCTGAGGGATTGGCTTGGAAAAGCACTGTTATGACTGAGATGTTGTTCGGCGAGTTACAGGGGCAGCCGCTGGCGCAAAGGCTCCTTGTTGCGGCTCTGGAGAACCGCCGACTGGCTCCCGCCTATTTGTTCAGTGGCCCTGATGGGGTGGGACGACGTCTTGCAGCGCTCCGTTTCTTGGAAGGTTTGTTGGGCGGAGGTCACTCCACTCCGCGCGAACGCCGGCGTCTTGAAGAACGCAACCATCCCGACTTGCTTTGGGTGGAGCCCACCTACAACCATCAGGGTCGTCTGATCCCACGATCGGAAGCTGAGTCAATGGGCGTGAGCAAGCGGACTCCTCCGCAGGTGCGCTTGGAGCAGATCCGTGAGCTAAGCAGATTTCTGGCCCGCCAGCCTTTGCAGTCACCGAGAGGTTTGGTGATTCTTGAACAACCTGAGGCCATGGCGGAGGGAGCCGCCAACGCACTGCTGAAGACCCTTGAAGAGCCAGGGCATGGGCTGTTGATCCTGTTATCTGCTGCACCAGAACGACTCCTGACCACCATCCGATCGCGATGTCAGCAGATCCGTTTCACACGACTTAGCGAGGAGTGCATGCGTTCAGTGCTGGCGCAATTGCCTGAAGGACAAGGGGAGCAAGCACTCGGCCTGGCGGCCAGTCATCCAGAGCTCCTGGCCCTGGCTGCTGGATCGCCTGGGGCTTTGCTGGACCACGTGCGGATGTGGGACAGCATTCCTGAAGAGCTCAGACAAAGACTCCGGATCCTTCCCACAACGCCTTTGCAAGCTCTGGGCTTGGCGCGAGATGTCTCAGAGCAGCTGGAAGGAGATCAGCAGCTCTGGATGATCAACTGGTGGCAGCACCATCTCTGGAATGCATCCAGTCAGCCTGAGCGTTTGAAGAGGCTGGATCGTCTGCGCCAGCATCTTTTGTCGTTTGTTCAACCCAGGCTGGCCTGGGAGGTCGCGCTACTCAATTTGATTGAAACTTGATCAATGTCTGATCAAGCGCTTGCGCGACTCTCCTGATCTTTTTGTTCACGTTCTTGGCGCGCTTGAGCCAAAACGTCTTGCAGACCTTCAAGCTGAGCTCCAGTGGGAAGCTCGAGGCAATAGCCGGCTCCGTAAACCGTTTTGATAAAGCGCGGTTTGCGCGGATCAGGCTCCAACTTGGTGCGCAAGTGGCGCACATGCACTCGGATCGTTTCGATGTCGTCGTCAGGCTCGTATCCCCAGACTTCCTTGAGAATGAGAGAGGGCGCAACAGTCTGACCATGACGCTGCAATAAGCAGTGAAGCAGTTCAAATTCGAGGTGCGTGAGGCGTACAGGTCGGTCAAACCAGATCGCTTCAAACCGTTCCGGTACCAAGGTGAGTGGACCGTAACTGAGGATTTCGTGATGGTTGCTGCTTGTTCCAACCGGTGCTCGATCGCTGCGGCGCAACAACGCCTTGACCCTGACTTGCAGCTCCTCCAGGTCGAAGGGCTTGGTTAAGTAATCATCGGCTCCGGAATTGAAACCACTGACTTTGTCTTTAGTTCCACCGAGTGCTGTGAGCATCAGGATCGGGATGGCCGCTGTTCGCTCATCGCGTCTAAGCCGTTGACAGAGTGTGAGCCCATCAACTTTGGGCAACATCAGGTCCAGCAGGATCAAATCCGGGCTGTATTGAAGCGCCAGTGCCTGACCTTTAATTCCATCGTCGGCGCTTTGCACGTCGAAGCCACTGTGCTCAAGGTGACCACTCACCAGTTCACGCATGTCCCGGTCGTCTTCGATTAGCAGGATGCAGGGCTTCATCGACAGAGCAGCGGAGGAAAAGGTGGACGAGGGTATGCCGCGTCATTGCTTGACAGATTCTCTCAAGGTTCTTTGTGGCTTGCATTGATGTCCTTGAAGAGAGTGAAGTGGATCTCTTGGCTCAGAACTGCTGCTGCTACAAAGGTTTTGGCCTGCTTCGACTCGACTTGGCGGTGCGGCCTCTAAAGAAAGTCTTCGGTTTCGGAGCCCTACTGTTAAGGAAATTCCGTTTTTCAAGGCATTTTCCAGGGCGGCGATTCAGCTGCCGCGATGTTCAGCTGTTCAAGTTGGCGATTGTCCCTGTGATGTATTCAAAAAAATCACCACAACTCGCCGAGTTGTGGTGATGAAGTTGATCAAAACTCCCCGGGCGGGATTCGAACCTGCGACCAATCGATTAACAGTCGACCGCTCTACCGCTGAGCTACCGAGGAATGTGACGAGGAGAACCTACCCCTCAGCCATGCCGTCCCGCAAGGGGTTCAAGTCGTCTTCGTAGCGCTGGACCGTTCTGCCATCCGCCGACTCGTCCTCGCTCCATCCGGGCAGCTCCATCAGCATGATCCAGCTCGCCTAGTCGGTGGGTGATCCAGAGAGCTGTTAACGGAGAGCTGGAACGGTGGCAGAGCTGTTGGACCGTGCTCAAGATGGCTGACTGACTGGTGGTATCCAGCAGAGCTGTGGGCTCGTCGAGAAGCAGAAGCGTTGCTTCACTGGCCAGCGCGCCGGCGATGGCCAGGCGTTGCTTCTGCCCTCCGCTCAGGGTGTGAATTGGACGGCCCGCCATCCCTGCAAGCCCGACCTGCTCCATCAGTCGATGGATTCTGTGTCGTTGTTCATGACGGCTTAAGCCGAGAGGCAGATTGAGCAGAAGCTCGCTGCCGCAGCTGGGTAATAACAGCTGATGGTCTGGATTCTGGAAGACCAGGGCTGGTCTCAGATCATGGCAAACAAGGCCCGACTGAGGACTGATCAGGCCGCTGATAATTCTGAAAAGGGTGCTTTTGCCGCTGCCATTGCTGCCAACGAGCATCCAAAGTCCAGGCCCCGGTACCTCGAAACTGCAGCGGTCAAGAGCTTTTTTGCCGCAAGGCCAGCTGTAGCTCACTCTTTCGAACCTCAGCCCTGCCCGCGCGGTCTGTTGATCCGAGCTCATGCAGGTTCAGCCATCCAGAGAGAAGCCAGGGCGCTTGCTACCACCCGCTGCTGCCGTTTTTTCGTAAATCTGCACCGCAAGCAAATCGCTGGTCAGCACACTGAGCCGTTTTCCTTCAACCTTCTCGCAGGTGAGTTCGAGCAATCGTGGCTGCCCCTGCTCGAGGGCCGTCCGCACCTGTTGATAGAGCCCTTCTGCAGCGTCATGCTCCTTGCGCTGCACGGACACGGGCATGGGGCTCATGCGCAGAGCCAGCTCAATCACGTACACGGTTGGATCTCTTCACTGCACTCATCTTCGCGAATGAAATGCAGCGGTGTAGTAATGGGCATTTCTACTTATGTCGCGCTCATTTTCTGAATCAGTGCCCACAGAATCGCTGACTCCAACTAGGCTCGTCACGTAACGCTTCATGAAGCTCCCCTCATGACGATCGCTGTAGGACGCGCGCCACAGCGGGGATGGTTTGACGTCCTCG